>NZ_DASVSO010000274.1:0-42292 GCF_036388035.1 Archangium sp. | reverse complement strand
GATGTAGACGAGCGCCAGGGTGAAGACGAGCTGGATGAGCACCACCAGCGGGAAGACCACCACGTGCCAGGTGGGCCACACGCCATAGAACGCGCCCAGCGCCAGCATCAGGGGCAGCGACAGGGTGTAGTTGATGAGGTTGGTGGCCACCACGGTGGAGGGCAGCACCTGCGCCGGGAAGCGCACCTTGGTCATCAAGTCACGCCGATCACTGATGGTGCTCGCGCCGGCCCCCACGGAGCTGGAGAACCAGATCCACGGCAGCAGGCCCACGAACATGAAGAAGGCGTAGTTGGGGATGTTCTGCCGCATCACCACGGTGAAGAGCAGGGCGTACACCAGCATGTGCAGGGTCGGGTTCAGGAAGGTCCACAGGAACCCGAGGACTGAACCGCGGTAGCGCGCTTTCAGCTCGCGCTGGACGAGGCTGATGAGCAACCCCCGGTATTGGTAAAGCTCACGGAAGTGGCGAATCATGGGGCGGCCTTCATATAGCAGGCCGAAGCCGGGAAGCGAGACAGGCGGCCGGGCCAGAGCCGTCCCTCCCGCCTGGCGCACCTGAGGGCAGGCTCTCGAGCTGCCTGGAGGGCTCCCAACAACGGACACCGGAAAAAACAAAGGCCCCCTGGTTTCCCAGAGGGCCTTCGTGAATTGGAGCGGGAAAAGGGATTTGAACCCTCGACCCTCGCCTTGGCAAGGCGATGCTCTACCACTGAGCTATTCCCGCGTCTCTGACTCTGACTACCTCCGCCGTCGCCTCGCGGCGCCGTCGAAAGTGAGGGGGGATATACAGTCCGGTTCCGGATGCGTCAAGCCTTCTGTGCGTCCTCTTCGCTCCCCCGCCTGGCCAGCATCGCGAGGAAGGCGCGGAAGTACACGACGGCACTCCACACCGAGAAGGCCCCCGACAGATAGACCAACAACTGGCCCACCTTGTTGAAGTCCACCGGCGCCGCGTAGAAGCCCACGTCGATGAGGTGCTCGTAGTGCACGCAGAGTGAGATGATGCCCACGAGCTGGAGGGACGTCTTCCACTTGCCCTCCTGTCCGGCGGCGATGACCATGCCCTCGCTGGCCGCGATGGTGCGCAGGCCGCTGACGATGAGCTCGCGCGCCAGCAGCACGATGACCACCCAGGCGGCGATCCGCCCCAGCCGTACCATCATCACCAGCGCCGCCAGGACGATGAGCTTGTCGGCGAGGGGGTCCATGAACTTGCCCACCACGGTGATGAGGTTCCAGCGCCGCGCCAGGTAGCCGTCGACGACGTCGGTGATGGAGGCCACGGCGAACACCGCCGCCGCCAGCAGCGAGGATTGAGGATCCGCGTCGTAGGTGAGCCAGACGAACAGGGGGATCATGAAGATGCGCCCCAGCGTCAGCATGTTGGGCAGGTTCCAGAACTCCTGCATGAGCACGCTGGGCTGACGCGCCGCCCGCCGCCGCGCCCGCTCCTCCTTCTTCTGCCGCTTCCGCAACGCTCGCTCAGCTCGATCCATGGCGGGTCCTTCTACCGGACTGGCAGGACGATGAGGGCAAATCCTTCACCACTCAGTTCCACGGCGGTCCGAGGAGGTCCACTCCCCACCACCAGCAAGGGCACCAGCTGGGGCGTGACCTTGCCCTGCCACCCCACCAGGTGGGACAGCGGCACGGTCACCGGCGCGCCCTCGGCGACCGCCACCGAGCGCAGCCTCCCGGGGAGGCTCAACAGCACCCTGCCCTGCCCGCGCAGGTAGACCAGGTCCAGGTCCGGCGCCACGTCCGAGGGCACCTTGCCATTCTCGAAGGCCACCGCCTCCTCGAAGGCGAAGAGGAACTCCTCGCGCAGGTAGGCCCCCTCCTCGCCCAGCTCCACCGCCAGGAAGGAGCGCCCCTCCGCCGACTCGATGAAGAGCACGCCCTGGCCGGTGGCGCGCGCGAGCTGCCGCGCCCCCTCGCCGAAGGGCTGCTCCGAGGGACGACCCCGGAAGCGCTTCACCTCCGGCTCGAACTCGAGCTGCCCGGAGAAGGCCACCAGGCCCTCCAGCCGCGTGAGCAGCTCGCCCTTCACGAGCACGGAGAAGCTGCCCCGGCCCACCCGGAAGGGGTTGGCCTCGCTGGCCCCCGCCAGCGCCACCGCCGACGCCAGCTCGGCCAGCACCGGCACGCTCGCGCCCGGCCGGAAGTCCCCGACCTTCGCGGGCAGCTCGGGGGCGGCGTTCTCCAGCGACTCCTCCGGCGGCACCTCGCTCGGGGACACCGCGTCGGACGTCGCCGTGAAGGCCGCGGCGGCCTCCGGCTCCGGCGAGCCCTCCGCGAAGGCACTCGGCCCCTCGTCCTCGGCCAACCGCACCTCCTCCTCCGCCCCGGTCGGCATGGCGGCGGAGGGGCTCTCCTCCAGGCCGAACTGGGAGCCCCACTGGCCCTCACCCACGGGAGCCGAGCGCACGGCGGGCACCGGGGCCGGAGTGCGCGCGGGTTGCGGCGGCCGGGCGAACCGGTCCCCCGCGATGGCCCGCGCCATCTTCTCCGCCATGATGTCGCTGCCGGCCCGGAGGAAGTGCTCGCGGGCGCGGCCGTACTCCCCGGCCTGCGCCAGCGCCAGCCCCAGGTAGTTGTGCGCCTTCTTGTGGTCCGGCTGCAGGTCCGTCGCGGACTCGAACTCGCGCATCGCGCGCTGGAGCGCGTTCGTCTTCAGGTACACCAGCCCGAGGTTGACGCGCAGGGTGGCGTCCACCGGGTTGTCGCGCACCAGCCCCTCGTAGATTTCGGCCGCCTGGTCGAAGAGGCCCAGCTTGAAGTAGGCCAGCCCGAGCAGGTTCTGGCTCTTCTCGTTCCTCGGCTGGAGCTGGTGGGCCCGCTCGAGGTGCTGCCGGGCCTCATGGGCCTTGCCCTGCGCCAGCAGCTCGCTCCCACGGTAGAGCTGATTCAGGAACTCCTCATCAACGGGGCTCTTCGGCCCCCGCCCCGTCACGCGCGTTGTCGGCATCGGAACCCGTCCCGCGAGGCTCGCCCTTCGGGAGCTGCTCGCGCTCTTTGTAATGGAAGTAGAGCTGGAGCACCTTGCGCACGTAGGCCTGCGTCTCCGGGTACGGCGGCACCTGCCCACCGTACTTGCGCACGGCCTCCGGCCCCGCGTTGTACGCGGCCACCATCTTCACCATGTCGCCGTCGAAGAGGTTGGCCAGCACCCGCAGGTAGCGCACCCCGCCCTCGATGTTGTCCCGGGTGTCGAAGATGTCCTTCACGTACATCTCCGAGGCCGTGCCCGGCATGAGCTGCATCAACCCGCTGGCGCCCTTGGGGGACACCGCGTTGGAGTTGAAGTTGCTCTCCGTGTGCATGATGGCGCGCACCAGCGCGGTGGGGATGCGGTAGCGCTGAGCGGCCTTGAGGATGTGGGGCTCGAGCTCCTCGGGGGTGCGCGAGCGGCCCCGCACCGGGGCGGAGGGCGCGGGCGCCTCGGAGAAGGTGCCCTTGAGCCTGGCCGCCTTCTTCGTGCCCGGCGGCGGAACGTTCGTGTAGATGATCGTCCCGTCCTTCTCGACGTACCGGTAGATGCCCTCGGACGCACGGGCTCCCAGGGGGGCAAGCAGCAGCGCGGGCAGCAATAGGTAGGGAAGGGCTCGCATGGTGGCGCTCCCAACCTTAGACCTCCGCCCGAAAGTCCTCAAGAAATCGCCTTGTTTCCAGCACTTACAGCCATTAAGGCTGTGAAACATGCCCCATCGGTTCGATTTCCTGGTTTTGGGTGGTGGTGTGGCGGGCCTCTCGTTCGCCCTACAGGCGGCCCAGCACGGCACGGTGGCCGTCCTCACCAAGCGCGACCGGCACGAGGGCAACACGGCCTATGCCCAGGGCGGCATCGCCAGCGTGCTGTCGCCCACGGACACCTTCGAGGCCCACATCCAGGACACCCTGGAGGCGGGCGCCGGCATCAACCACCTGGACGCGGTGGAGGTGACGGTGCGCGAGGGCCCGGATCGCATCCGCGAGCTGGTGAGCCTGGGCGCGGCCTTCAACCGGGGCATCTCGGGCGAGTTCGACCTCACGCGCGAGGGGGGCCACTCCCAGCGGCGCATCATCCACTCCGGCGACATCACCGGGCGCGAGGTGCAGCGGGCCCTGATGGATGCGTGTGACGAGCAGCCCAACATCACCTTCTTCCAGAACACCTCGGCCATCGACCTCATCCTCGACCGGAGGGCGAGCCCGGGCCACTCCAACCGGTGCCTGGGGGTGTACGCGCTCACGCAGGCGGAGGTCATCGAGCGCTTCCTGGGCAAGGTGACGGTGCTGGCCACCGGGGGGGCGGGCAAGGTGTACCTGTACACCTCGAACCCGGACGTGGCGACGGGCGACGGGGTGGCCATGGCGTACCGGGCCGGGGCCGAGGTGGCCAACATGGAGTTCTACCAGTTCCACCCCACCTGCCTGTACCACCCGGAGGCCAAGAGCTTCCTCATCAGCGAGGCGCTGCGCGGCGAGGGCGGCAAGCTGCGGCTGCGCAACGGCCAGCAGTTCATGGAGCGCTACCACCGGCTGGCGGAGCTGGCCCCGCGCGACGTGGTGGCGCGCGCCATCGACGCCGAGCTCAAGCGCACCGGTGACGACTGCGTCTACCTGGACATGACGCACCTGGGGCGCGCCTACCTCACAGAGCGCTTCCCCAACATCTACGCCACCTGCAAGGCCTTCAACATCGACATCGCCGTGCAGCCCATCCCCGTGGTGCCCGCGGCCCACTACATGTGCGGCGGCGTGGTGACGGACCTGCAGGGGCGCACCACCGTGCCAGGCCTCTACGCCATTGGCGAGGTGGCCCACACCGGCCTGCACGGCGCCAACCGGCTCGCCTCCAACTCGCTGCTGGAGGGGCTCGTCTTCGGCCACCGGGCCGCCGCCGTGTGCGCCGAGGAGGTGCGCACCCACAGCCCGCCCAGGGAGGAGCCGCCCCAGTGGGACGAGGGCAGCGCGGTGGCCTCGGACGAGAGCGTCGTCGTCACCCACAACTGGGATGAGATCCGCCGCCTCATGTGGAACTACGTGGGCATCGTCCGCACGGACAAGCGCCTGATGCGGGCGCGCCGCCGGCTGGAGCTGCTGCGCGAGGAGATCCGCGACTACTACTGGCGCTTCAAGGTGACGCGCGACGTCATCGAGCTGCGCAACATCTGCGACGTGGCGACCCTCATCGTGGACTGCGCCAGCCGGCGCAAGGAGAGCCGCGGCCTGCACTTCACGCTGGACTACCCCAACACGGACGAGCACCACTGGAAGCGCGACACCGTCGTCCGCCGCGAGCTGTGAGCCTCGGATGAGCTACCCCACCGATCCGCGCGACATGCTGCCGCCCCCGGGGCACGAGAACACTCCTCCCGCGCCCGAGGAGCGTCCCGTCGAGCCCCCTGCCCCGCCCGTGCGCCAGCCCTGGCCTCCCGTCTGCGCCGCCATCATCGGCGGCGCGGTGGCCCTCTACGTCCTGGATGGCCTGCGGCGTCAGGGCTCGCTGCTGGGCAGTGGCCTGGGCCCCGTCTTCCAGTGGCTCGCCCTCTATGGGCCCCTGGTGCAGGACGGGCAGTACTGGCGCGTGCTCACCAGCGTCTTCGCGCATGGAGGCCCCCTCCACATCGTCTTCAACATGTGGGTGGCGTACTCGCTGGGCATGCCCCTGGAGCGAGGCATCGGCAGCGGACGCTTCCTGCTCGTCTCCCTCGCCTCGGCGCTGGGCGGCTCGGCCTTCGCCCTGCTCTTCAACTTCGACGTGCCCACCGTGGGGGCCTCGGGGATGATCCTCGGCTGGGGCGGGGCCATGTTCGTCATCGCCGGGCGCGAGCTGCGCCGCAGCCTCATGTTCTGGCTGGTGCAGGTGGCGGCGATCAGCCTCATCCCGGGAGTGAGCTGGGCCGGGCACCTCGGGGGCTTCCTCTTCGGAGTGCCCATGGGCATCGCCCTGCGCTCCGGGCCCCGCGTCTTCGCGCGTGCCGCGCCCTTGCTGCTCGCCATCGCCGGGGTGGTGGTCTACATCGCCGCCCACCCGGAACGATTCAGGGGGAGTCCCTAACTATGGAACTGAAGTCGGTGTGCGTCTTCTGTGGTTCGCGCAATGGAACCCGGCCGGAGTACCTCGCGGGAGCCAGGGCCCTGGGCGCGGAGCTGGCCCGGCGGGGGCTCACCCTCGTCTACGGGGGCACCAGCGTGGGGCTCATGGGCGCCATGGCGGACGCGGCGCTCGCGCAGGGCGGCAAGGTGGTGGGCGTGCTGCCCAAGGTGCTGAGTGACCGGGAGATCGCCCACCCGCGCCTCACCGAGCTGCACCTGGTGGACTCCATGCACACGCGCAAGGCGATGATGGCCGAGCGCGCGGACGCCTTCATCGCCATGCCCGGCGGTATCGGCACCTTCGAGGAGCTCTTCGAGATCACCACCTGGGCCCAGATCGGCATCCACCACAAGCCCATCGGCCTGCTGAACGTGGCGGACTTTTACGCGCCGCTGCTGACCCTGGTGCGGCGCGCGGTGGAGGAAGGCTTCGTCCCCGAGGCCCGCGCCCAGCCCTTCGCCTGCGACTCCTCTCCGGCCGCGCTGTTGGACCAGCTCCAGAAGGCCGAACAGCCGCTCACCGCGAGAGTGCCCGCGCTCGAGCCCGAGCAGACCTGAGCGTCAGTGCGCGTGGACGCGCATCTCCACCTTGCCGAGCGAGGAGGCCATGCGCAGCACCACGCGCTCTGTGCCCGGGGGGATGACGGCCCTGCCGTCCGCGAAGGTGGTGGGGAAGCGCACGCGGTAGCCCACCCAGAAGGTGCCCAGGTACGGGTAGAAGGCCCGCATGTCCATGTCCGCCCGGCCCATGCGCTCCACGCTCACGGGCCGCACCTCGCCCGCGGGCGTCACCAGCGCCATGTTCCAGATGGACGAGGCCCGGTCGAAGTCGTCGTAGCGGTAGTCGTAGACATGGACGCCGAGGAAGAACTCGTGCGTCGTCTGCGCCTCCGCCAGCTCCTGCGCCAGCAGCGCCTCCGAGCGCTCGCGCGGCAGGGCCTGGAAGGTGGTCGCCCTTTGGATGCGGGCCTCGCGGAAGGCCGGCGTCTGCAGCGTGGCCGCCGCGAAGAGCACGGTGTCGAAGCCGATGTACAGCTCGTCACGAGCCGTGAAGCGCTCCAGCACCTGCTGGTAGAGCAACTCCTGGCGCTCGTCCTTGAGCACGGGAGCTGGATCTCCCAGCGTGGGAGGAGTGGAGACACAGCCCGCGAGCGCCATCAGCAGCCCCGCGAGCCGCAACTGCCTCTTCATGGAATGAAGTCCTTGCGGGTGTACAGGGTGAAGAGCCGGTTGCCGGTGGCCTCGACGGCCTCGCGTCCGCCCTCCAGCCGGTCCACCAGCGCGAACGCCCCGAGCACCTTCAGCCCCTCGAGCTGGGCCCGTTCGATCGCCTTGAGCGTGGAGGCCCCCGTGGTGACCACGTCCTCGAGGATGGCCACCGGCGAGCCGGGAGCCAGCGCCTTCATGCCCTCGATCCACTGGCCCGTGCCGTGGCCCTTGGGCTCCTTGCGGACGATGAAGGCATGCAGCGGCGTCCCCGACAGATAGCTCGTCAGACTGACGGCCGAGGCGAGCGGATCCGCGCCCAGCGTCAGCCCGCCCACCGCCACGGCCTCGGAGGCCTCGCGGAGGACGGACTGCAACAGCAGCCGGCCGATGAGGAAGTGCCCCTCGGCCAGCAACGCCGTGCGCTTGCAGTCGATGTAGAAGTCCGACTCCTTGCCGGAAGAGAGCACCACCTTGCGCCGCTCGAAGGAGCGCTCGGTGAGCAGCTCCAGCAGGCGGGCCCTGTCACGCGCGAGCGCGTCCACCATTCACAAGCTCTCCAGCCAGGCCACGAGATCCGAGGAGTAGCGAAGCTGCGTGAGCAGCTCCTGCTTCCGCGTCTCATCGAGGTCGGCGAAAACGTCCGCCAGCAGCGCGAGGTCCTGGTTGATGTCCACCAGCCGCTGGGTGGCCTCCGCGGCCAGCTCGTCCGCGTCGACCTCCTCGTCCACCGTCTCCGACGCCAGCGAGTCGTCGGTGGCCAGCGCCTTCTCCAGCATGTCCCGGGTGATGGGCGTCAGCCGCCCCTCGGTCTCGAGCTGCGCCCGCTTGGCCTCCAGGTCCTCCCGGCTCACCGGCGAGGAGTGGATGGCCGAGGCCAGCGCCATCAGCAGCGCGTCCTCATCTGACAGATCCGTGTGCAGGCGGGCCAGCACGCGATCCCGCTTCAGGAAGCGCAGCGCCGCCACCCGGCGGAAGCCGGAGATGACCTGGAAGCGGTCCGGCGGCTTGAAGCGTACGTCCACCGGGTAGAGCTGTCCCAGCCGCGCCAGGTCCGTGGCCAGCGCGGACAGCTCCCCCACCGGGCGGATCTGGAACGTGGCGTCCTCGTCGATGCGCTCCAGCGGGATGTGGGCGGGAGCCACGTTCCCACGACGGCGGGGCGCGAACGTCTCCGCCACCTCGGCGGCGGGCGCGGGCGACTCGGAGGGCGACTCACCCCCCGGGGCCTCCGCGGTCTCGGTGGCACCCGCGTCGCGAGCCTCCACTGTCCCCTCTGGCTGCTCGGGGGAAGCGGCGGACGCTTCGGGAGCGGTCGCCCCGGGCGACTCCTCCGCCGGGGTGCTCGGCTGCGCGTCCACCTCGTCGATTCTGGTCTCGGCGTTCATGGCGTTCATCAGCACCCTTGGATCGGCCCGTTGCCGGGCCGTGGCCGTCGATTCGGCGGAGGGGCGGCGCAAAGGTGCGCCACCACAACGCTTTAACGACCTTTCTTCTTCACCACGACCTTCTTCCTAGCACCTTCACCCACGGTCGGCGGGACCGGCGCGGCGGCCGGCGGCCGAGGAGGCTCGGGCCGGGTAGGCTCGCCCGCCCTGGCTGCGGGCGGAGCGGGCGGCGCCGGACGCGCGGCGGGAGCGGGCGGCGGGGCCGGACGCGCGGGCGTGGCCGCGACGGTGGCCGGACGGGCCGTCGCGGGAGCCGCGGGCGGAGTCGGACGCCCACCGGGCAGCGCCGGACGGGCCGGGACGTTCGTCCCCGGACGCACCGCGGGACGCACGGCCGTCGGACGCGGTAGCGCCGGACGATCCGCGGGCACGCGACCCGGCTCCACCTCGCCCATGTCCACGCGGCCGCGGAAGCTCGCGCCGTCCACGATGATGACGCGCGGGGCGTGGATGTCGCCCACCATGCGGCCCTCGCGGGTGAGCTCCACGCTCTCGGTGGCGTTGATGTTGCCCACCACCACCCCGCTCACGATGGCGTTCTTCACCGCCACGTTCGCCTTCACCACGCCCGAGGGCTCCACGATGAGGGTACGGCTCAGCGTGAGCTCGCCCTCCACGCGACCGCGCACGGTCAGGTCCTCGTCACCCGTCAGCTTGCCGCTGATGAGGATGGACTGACCCACCACGGTGTTGTTGGTGGCCCCAGGGGCCAGTTCCTTCGCGGTGGCCAAGGCTCAGCGCTCCTTCGGGATGTCCATGTCGACGTTGCCCTTGAAGGAGGCACCGTCGGCGATGAGGATGCGCGGGGCCTTGATGTCGCCCACCACGCGGCAGTCCGTCTTGAGCTCCACCTTGTCGCTGGCCGCGATGTTGCCCGTGACCCGACCGGCGATCTCCACGTTCTGCGTCTCGATGTCCGCCTCGACGACGCCACTGCCCTCGACGTAGAGGCTCTCCTTCAAGGAGATCTTCCCCTTCACCGTGCCCTGGATGACGAGGTCCTCGTCGCCAGAGATCTCACCGTCGATGACAATGCTCGAACCAATGACCGTATTCGCCATGAGTGTTGTCCACCCCTCCCGAAGGGTGCTGCGAGCCCCAAGGCCCGTTTAGATGTCGTCCGGCAGCTTCACGTCCATCTCGATGGAGCCGTTGAAGACCGCGCCGTCCTCGATGACCACGCGCGGGGCCTTGATGTCCCCCGCGACCTTCGCCGATGCATTGATGGCCACCCGGCCCGAGGCGTCGATGTTGCCGCTCGCCTCGCCGTTGATGGTCAGTTCCTCGGCGCGGATGTCCGCCTGCACCTTGCCGGTGCCCTCGATGGTGAGGTGGTTCTTCAGGGCGATCTGCCCCTCCACCCGTCCCTCGATGATGAGATCGCCACCACCCGTGAGATTGCCCCGGATGACGATGCCCTTGCCGATGATGCCCGTCTGCTCGCCCTGTGCCATGCGGTGACCCTCGGAAGCGCCCTCGAGAATCGAAGTTTGCTCTGTAAGGAATTTGAACCTACGTCAGAGATGCGCGGAGATCCAGTTGGAGATGTCCCGGTGGACCTCCGCCTTGCCGATCTCATTGAGCGGCTCGTGACGCATCCCGGGATAGGCCTTGTACACCTTGTCGCGCGAGCCCACCGCGTCGAAAAACTGGCGCCCGGCGGAAACACTCGCCACGCCGTCCTCCGCTCCGCAGAGCATGAAGAGCGGCACCTTCAGCTCGGAGGCGAGCGTCATCACCTTGGCCTGGGCCTGGGTGGACTCGATGAACCAGCGCGGGGTCACCAGCGCATTGTAGAGGGGGTCCTGACGGACGGCCTGCTGCACCGCCTCGTCCCGGCTGAGATGCTCCGGGGTGAGCTCGCTCTTGATGGGCATCCACGGGAGGACCCTGCCCACCGCCCGAGCGGCCACCACCTTCAGCGTCGGCGGCGTGATGGCGAGCTTGAAATAAGGCGCGGACAGCACGATGCCGCTCACGCCCTCCAGTCCGCCCCGCCCCAGCAGGTGCGTCGTCATCAGCCCGCCATGGCTGTGCGCGAGCAGGAAGACCTTCTTCCCACCGGCCTCGCGGCGGACCCGCTCCCAGAAGCCGGCCAGGTCGTCCAGGTAGTCCGGCCAGGCCTCGCAGAAGCCCCGGCGCCCGTCGGCGCGACCGTGGCCGCGGTAGTCGAAGCCGTGGACGGCATACCCCTCGGCCGCCAGGGCGTCGATCGTGGGCCGGTAGCGACCGATGTGGTCCCCATAGCCGTGCACCACCACCACGTGGGCTCGGGGTTGCTCCGGCTGCTCGGACATCCAGTAGAGCCGCAGCCCGTCCCTGCCAGTGAAGAAGCCCTCGTTGAAGCGCGCCATTGGGTTTGAAGACATTAGCGATCCACCGCACTGGTTGACAGCAACTTCAGCTTTCGTTCGAGGAGCATCCGCTGTTCGGGAGGGTCCGCGGCCTCGGGATTCCGGGCCAGGACCTCGAGCGCGCGCCGCCAGGCTCCCGCGGCCTCACCCGCGCGCGCCAGCCGCTGGTAGGCCTCGCCCAGGTGCTCGAGGATGACGGGCTCGTCGGGCTCCAGCTCCGCCGCCCGCTCCAGGGCCTCCACCGCGCGCGCATACTCCCCGCGCTGGAAGTGGATCCACCCGAGCGAGTCCAGGAAGGCCCCGGTGTCCGGGCGCAGCTCCAGGGCCCGCCGCACCAGCCGCTCGGCCTCCGCGTAGTTGCGGCCGCGCTGGGCCAGCAGGTAGCCGATGAAGTTCATCGCCGCCGCGTGGTCCGGGTCCACCTCGAGCACGCTGCGCATCCAGGTGAGGGACCCGTCCGGGTCTCCCTGCTCCAAAAGCGCGGAGCCGAGGGCGTAGCGCAGGGCCGGCTCGCGGGGCTGGCGCGCGACGGCGTCACGCAACAGGGCGAGGGCCTCGGCCGGACGCTTCTGGCGCCGCAAGGTGGCGGCGAGCGCCTCGTAGACATCCGGCACCGGCAGCCGCGCGAGGGCCTCCTTCAGCGAGGCCACGGCGGCCTCGGGCGCACCGCTCCGCTCGTGGGCCCGGGCCAGCTGCACCCGCAGCTCCGCGTCATCGGGCCGCTCGGAGCTGGCCTCGCGCAGCAGGGCGAGCGCCGTCTTGTGGTCACCCGCCTGAGAGAGGCAGATGGCGCGGCGGGCGCGTGCATCGGCGAAGAGCTCGGAGGAGACGGGCACCTCGGCGTAGGCGGTGGCGGCCACGTCGAAGTGGCGCAGCCGCTCGTGGACGAGGCCCGCGTAGAAGGAGACGCGGGGCGAGCCTCCCCTGCCCTTCCGGGCGGCGTCCAGCACCTCCACGGCCGAGGCGCTGTCGCGCGCGGACAGGAAGGAGAAGGCCACCCGGACGATGAGCTCCGGGTCCTGGGAGATGGACAGGAGCCGATCGAAGTACGCGCGCGCCCGCACCGGCGAGCCGAGTCGCAGCGCGATCCGCCCGGCGCTCACCAGCACCGCCTGGTTGTCCGGGTCACGCTCCAGCGCCCGGGCCAGCGTCTCCTCCGCCGCGGAGAGACGACCGGCCTTCTCGTGGAGCTGCGCGAGCGTGGTCAGCGACTCCACGTCCCCGGGGTCTCGCTCGATGGCCCGCGCCAGCATCTGCTCGGCCCGGGAGGCATCCCCCCGCTCGGCCAGGGCCATCCCCAGGCGCCGGTAGCCAGAGGACTCGCCGGGCAGCGCCGTCGCCAGCTCCTCCACCACCTTCACGGCCTGGTCGTTCGCCCGGGACGCCAGGTGGAGCTGCGCGAGGACGAGGTAGGCCTCCGGCTCGCGGGGCTTGAGCTGGATGGCGCGGCGCAGGTGCGGCCGGGCCCGCGCGGACTTGCCGGCGTCCATCAACACGCGCCCCAGCATCAGCCGGCCGGCGTAGTACGTGGGGTGGCGCTCCACCACGCGCCGCAACTCCCGCTCGGCGCGCGTCAGGTCTCCCACGCGTGCGTACGCCTCGCCGAGCTGGGTGAGCAGGAGCGGGCTGTCCTCGTCGGTGGCCAGCGCCAGCCGCAGCTCGTCCACCGCGCCCCGGTGGTCCCCCTGGAGGCTCAGCAGCTTCGCCTGCAGGTAGTGCGCGTAGCTGGCGGACGAGGCGAGGCCGTCGTCCCGGGCCGCCGCGGAGATGGCCTCGCTCATGGCCGACCGGTCCACCGGAGGCCGTCGCGAGGGGGCCGCGACCGCGCCCAGCCCGACGAGGGCCAGCAGGGGCACGGCTCGGGTGAGGGTTCGAGGGAGGCGCACGCCGCCGAGTCTAACGCGGCGGCGGCGCCAGCACAGGTGGGTCCTGGCCTACAGCACCGGAGCGACGGGCGCGCCCAACCGCTCCAGGATGCGCTCCACCGGCTCGCTGTCGTGGCTCACGTCGGCCACCGCCGAGCGGTACTCCATCCCTGTGTGCTTCTCGACATCCGGCAGCAGGCGGCCGATGACGTTGCGCCCCGCTTCAACATTGCACTCGGGAAGGACGACGGCGAGCACGCCCTCGCCCATGTGGCCGATGATGTCCGGGGTGCGCAGCCGCGCGCGCATCACGTCCGGCACGCCGCGCAGCACGTCGCTCTGCACGGGGCGCTCCGGGCGGAGCACGGCGAGGCTCACCGGCCGGCTGTAGCGCCGCCCGCGGCTCACCTCGTGGTCCAACCGCAGCATCAGCCCGCGCCGGTCGTAGAGCCCGGTGATGGGATCATTCCCGCTGCGCCGCAGGAGCGAGGAGGTGCGCTCCATCTCGCTCTCGGCCTTGCGCAGCTTGAGGGCGCGCTCGGTCCGGGTGAGCAGCTCCATCGCGTTGAAGGGCTTGCTCATGTAGTCCACCGCGCCGAGGTTGAGCGCGCGGACCTTGTCGGCCACGCCCTGGTGGGCGGACAGCAGGATGACGGGGATGCTGGCGGTGTCCGAGGAGGACTTGAGCGCCACCGCGGCGTCCAGGCCATCCAGCTTGGGCAGGAAGACGTCCATCACCACCAGGTCCGGCTTGGACGAGCGCGCCCGCGCCAGGCCCTCGGCGCCGTCGCGTGCCACGTCCACGCGGTAGCGCGAGCGCAGCACCTCCACCAGCACCGCGGCGATCTCCGGCTCGTCCTCCACCACCAGCACGCGCGGCTGCTCGGCCACGTCCTTGTTGGGGAGGTTCTTCACGGCGCGCTGGATCTCCTGCGCCAGTGGCATGGTGAAGATGAACGCCGCACCGCCCTCGGGCGGAGCCTCGGCCCAGATCTCCCCGCCGTGGAGCTCCACGAACTCCTTGCAGATGGCGAGGCCCAGACCGGCTCCCCCGCCGCCGCTCTTGGAGCCGCTGCGGTAGCGGTCGAACACGAGCGGCAGCTCCTCGGGGGGAATGCCCTTGCCGTCGTCCTGCACCACGATGCGCGCCACGTCGCCGTCCGGCCGCGCCAGCCGCGAGGCCTTCACCACCACCTCGCCCGCGTCCTGCGCGTGGTGGATGGCGTTGGTGATGAGGTTCTGCAGCACCTCGTGCAGCTTCAGCTCGTCACCGATGAGCATCATGCTCTCGGGAGTCTCGGCCCGCAGGGCCACGCCCCGCTCGGCGGCGAGGATCTCCAGCTCGTTGACGCTCTCCCGGCAGAGCGCCGAGATGTCCAGCACGCGCGGCTCGATGGACAGGCGCGCCACGTCGCCCTTGCCCTTGTCCAGCAGCGACTCGACCAGGCCGAGGATCTTCCGGCCCTGGCGGATCATCGCCTCGGCGGACTGCTTCTGCTGCGGATCCAACCCGCCCTCCAGCAGCAGCCGGCCGTGGCCCAGCAGCACCTGCAACGGAGCGCGCAGGTCATGGCTGCACACGGCGATGATCTCATCCTTGAGCCGGTTGAGATCCTTGAGGCGGCGGTTGGCCTCGGTCAGCTCGCGGTAGCGCTCCACGTAGGCCAGCTCGAGCTCGTCGCGCTTCTTCTTGAGCGCGGTGTGCAGGCGGGCGTTGCGGATGCAGTTGGCGAGCGCCGCGGCCACCGCCTGGGCGAACTCCTGCTCGTCCCGGCCGAAGCCCTCGGAGCCGCGGGACATGCGCAGGAAGAGCGCCCCGAGCAGCTCGTCGTGGCACACCAGGGGCTGCACGAGGATGGAGCGCACGCCCACGGAGGTGATGGCGGGACGCACCTCGGCCATCAGCGGATCCCGCTGCGCCTCCTCCACCAGCACCGCCTGCCGGGTCTCCAGGGCCCGGCGCAGCTCGGGGTAACGGGCGAGGTCCACGTCCAGCGACAGGCCGGGATCCTCCATCGTGGCCACCACACTGGCGGTACGGGAGTGGACGTCCTCGACCAGCACCACGGAGCAGCGATCCGCGTTGATGACGGCGCCCACCTTCTCCACCGCGAGGCGGAGGATCTGCTCCAGCTCCAGCGAGCTGGTGGCGGCCTGGGTGATTTCCAGCAGCCGCTCCATGCGGTTGCGGGTGCGCTCCATGAGCTTGCGCTCGCGCAGCGCCGCGTCCAGCCGGGGGATGAGCTCCTCGAGGCTGCGCACCCAGTCATCCACCGGCAGCTTGCGCAGCACCTCCGAGCGGGAGCGGGTGAGATCCGCCAGCACCTTCAGCTCGCGCAGCCGCGTGTCCTGACGGACGGCCGAGAGCGCCTCGGCGGCCTTCTTGCCCGTGGCCGACATGAGGATGGCGTCGGGCCGCAGCGACTCGGCCAGGCCGGACAGCGCCAACAGGTTCTCGGTGATGTCCCACTGGTAGCCGCTGTCGGACAGGTGCGCGAGCAGGGCGTCATTCGCCTCGCGCGCGCCAATCACCAGGACGCGGCCCCGTGCACCGGCGATCTCGGCTCTCAACGGAGACCCCAGGAGGACAGGCCCGGCGCGGGCGTATGGAGGGAACAGAAAAGTTTCACGAAAGCGTCAACCGTCATGCGCGGGTCCGAATCATGCCGTCGAAGCCGGCTGGGGGCCAGCGTGTCGGACTCAGGGGGTCACCGCAAGAATTGTGAGGGGAGCAATCCACGTATACTCGGCCACCGTGCGACTGCCGCCAGCTCCGCCGTCCCTTTCCCCTCTGAGAGCCCCGCTGCGGATGGTGCGCTTGAGTGCCAGGACGGCTCGGGCGGAAGGACCCCAGGCGTCCGGGAAGCCCACGACGCCCTCCTGGCCGCTCGGCTCTCGGAGGTGAATGCGGTAGCGCCCTCGCTCACCGAGAGAGTGGCGCGCACGTTAGACTGCGCGCCACCATGCCCATCCCCTCTCCAACCCGGGGGCTCGTCCGCCCGGCGCTGCTGCTGCTGCTGCCGCTCTTCTCCCTCGCCTGTCCCCAACCGCCGCCGGACACCACCACGCCGGACCTGCCCCAGGTCAGCGTCGTGGTGGACGAGCCGAACACCGTGGGGACGAGCCTCAAGCTGTCCCTCTCCACGTCGGGCTGTGACCAGGTGCAGCGCCTGGAGCTGCTCGACAACAACGAGCTGCTCAAGACGGTGACCTACGGCGGCAACCCCACGCCCGTGGTGCTGGAAATGAGCGAGATCCGCTACACGCGGGGCATCGCCGCCAACCTGTCGCTCACCGCGCGTGTCACCTGCGCGGACGGGCGCACCAACATCTCCCAGGCGCAGCCAGCCACCTTCTTCCCGGTGGCCGAGTCCATCGACGCCGTCTCCGCCAACGAGCAGGTGGTGCCCAACTACTTCATCGCCGAGGGCAAGGAGGCCAACGGGGGCACCGTGTCGTTCATCGGCTGCGCCCAGGAGGGCGCCAATCGCCAGGTCCTCTACAAGGTGACGAAGAATCCCTCGGCCCCCACGAAGCGCCTGGAGATGCTCATCCCCTGCTCCGAGAGCACGGTCATCACCGAGCGGAAGAACGGCTGGCGCTGGGTGTGGACGCCCAACCAGGGCATCTTCGCCATCAGCGCGAATCAGTTCGAAACGGGCACCAGTTCGACGGCGCTCCGCAACGTGAAGGCGGATCGGCTGACGATCACCCCGGAGGGGAATGCCCTCGTCTATGACGCGGGTGAGGGCGTGGATCCGGCCACCCTGCGGCTCATCACCCCCGCGGGCACCACCAGGTGGGTCATCAGCAGTGCCTCCGCCAGCGGCGCCACCGCACTGAGCGGCTTCGTCATTGGCGATCCGGTCTTCACCGGAGCGGGCCCCGCCTACGTGCCACTGGGCAACGACTTCGGGGACGACACTCCCGGCGGCACCGTCCGGGTCGGCGTGCTGAACTACATCAATGGCTTCTGGAGCCACATCGTGACCATCGACGAGCTCTCGTCGACCCCCGGTGACCTGCCGCCCACCGTGGCCTTCAACGCCTCGGGCACGCTGCTGTACATGGCCACGCAGCTCTCGAATACCAGCGCGTACGTCCGTGCCTGTGCCATCAGCGGGATGGACACCAACTCGCGATGCGAGCCGCCTACCAACCTCAAGTGGAGCTCGAACGACCTGACGGGGTACGTGGTGGCCCTGGTGCCCTATGCGGACGGCTCGCGGCTGGCCGTCGTCGCCGCGCGCCACACGTGGTTCCTGAACGCGTCGACCGGCGCGGTGGTGAACAAGGACGGACAGTCGCTCTCCCCCAGTGGGGCGCTCTTCCCCCGGCAGGTGGTGCTGGGTGCGAACGGCGCCTTCTACCTCCTCACCAGTGGCGCGCCCACCGACGCCCAACCGACGCCCTGGCCGGTGGAGATCATCGCCACGGACATGGCCGAGCGGGGTGAGCTGTACCGCTACCAGATTCCGGGCGGCTCCATCGCCGGTGCGACGGACGACTCGGGGGCGCTCTGGCTGCGCGTGGGCCGCAAGCTGGTGAAGCCGCTCGCGCTGGAGCAGTACCGGAAGGTGCGCTGAACGGGAAGGAAGCCCCGTGCCCCCCGCCTTCCCTCGGGAGGGCGGGGACTCTCCGAGGCGCTCACTCCCAGGAGACCGTCAGCTCGTTCTCCCGGGGGGCCACGCGCCGCACCTGGACGAGGACCCCCGAGGAGTGGACGACCTGGAGCACATGCAACACCGCTCCCTCGATGAAGGGAGGAGGCATGAGGTTGCCCTGGAGGAGGAGCCGGCCACTGCGCGCCCCCGTCCAGCTTACCGTGCAGGAGCCGTGGTCATAGACCGTCGGGTAGGCCACCGGGATGCCCGCGATGAGCCGCTTCACGTCCATGCCCGACATGGCCAGCAGCATCCTGCCCACGGCGGACCGCAAGAAGTCCGGAGCCGACCTGGCACCCAGGTGCCACATCGCCCTTTCGAAGCCCCCATGATTGCCGCTCAACTCCCACGCCGCCGCGTAGAACAGCCGCAGCAGCGAGCGCATGGGGTAGTTGAAGAAGGGGACGAAGGAGTCTCCCTCGGCGGCCTCGATGCAGCGCTTCAGCACCGCCTCGTCCGCTTCTTCGCGCACCGCGTCCAGGGTGGTGGTGAAGACGAAGCCGCGCACCCTGTCCCCAGGAGGAACCAGGCCCAGGCGCTGCTCCAATTCCTCGCGCGAGCCAAACGTCAAGACGACCTCCCGCGGGGACTTCTCCCCGTTACGGCTTGTCCGCGACGAGCAATGCCTCGACGTTGCCCGCGGGGCCGGGCACGGTGGAGTCCATCACCCCTCGCACCGTGAGCCCCTGTGCCCGGACGAAGGCGGTGACGGAGTCGATGGCCTCCTGACGCACGGCCACGTCCCGCACCACCCCGCCCTTCCCCACCTTGTCGGGCCCCACCTCGAACTGAGGCTTCACCAGCGCCACCAGCAGCCCCCTGGGCTTCAGGAAGGGCAGCACCGCCGGCAGCACCTGGGTCATCGAGATGAAGCTGACGTCCATGACCATCACGTCCACGGACTCGGGGAGATCCTCCTCGGTGAGGTAGCGGGCATTGACGCGCTCCCGGGAGCGGACGCGCGGATCCGTGCGTAGCTTCTCGTGGAGCTGCCCGTAGCCCACGTCGATGGCATGGACGTGCGTGGCGCCTTCCTGGAGGAGACAATCGGTGAAGCCACCCGTGCTGGCGCCGATGTCCGCGGCCACCTTGCCGCGCACGTCCAGGCCGAAGCGGTCGATGGCCGCCTTCAGCTTCAACCCACCGCGCGACACGTAGGGCAGCACCTCGCCCTTGAGGCGCAGCTCCGCCTCCACCGGCACCAGCGCACCGGGCTTGTCCACCCGCTGGTCGGCCACCACCACCTGCCCGGCGAGGATGAGCGCCTGGGCCTTGGTGCGGGACTCGGCGAGCCCCCGCTCCACCACCAATATGTCGAGGCGCTCCTTGCGCGGCTTCACGACAGAGCCTCCTCGGCGAGCAGAGCCTGGGCGGCACGCCGCAGGCCCGCGGCATCCAGCCCCAGCTCGGCCCGCTGCACGCGCGCGTCTCCGTGGGGCACGAACGCGTCCGGCATGCCCATCAATGTCACCCGGGCATTCACTCTGTTCGCGGCGAGCAGCTCCAGTACGGCGCTCCCCAGCCCGCCGTGCGTCGTCCCCTCCTCCACCACCACCACGCGCCCGCACGCGGCGGCCTCCAGCACCGCCGCCTCGTCGAGCGGGGAGACGAAGCGCGCGTCCAGCACGCTCCAGTCCGGCTCCGAGGCAGCGGCCTCCAGCGCGGCCATTCCCAGCGGCCCGAGGGTGATGAAGGACACCCGGGCCTCCTGCCCCCGCTTCAGCCAGCGCGCCCCACGCACCGGGCCCGGGCCCGCGTGCAGCTCCGGCGGCAGCGTCGGCAGGGTGCCGCGAGGGAAGCGCAGGAGCGAGGGCCCGGGCAGCGCGAGCGCCGTGGAGAGCATCCCTTCCAGGTCCTCCCCCGTCACCGGGGCCATCAGGGTGAGGCCGGGCACGGGCCGCAGCGAGGCCACGTCATAGGTGCCCTGGTGCGTGGCGCCATCCGCCCCCACCAGCCCGGCGCGGTCCACGGCGAAGACGACGGGCAGGCCCGGCAGGCACACGTCGTGGATGACCTGGTCGTACGCGCGCTGCAGGAAGGTGGAGTAGATGGCGCACACCGGCCGCAGCCCCGAGGCCGCCAGTCCCGCGCAGAAGGTGACGGCGTGCGGCTCGGCGATGCCCACGTCGAAGACGCGCTCGGGGTAGCGCTGCTTGAGGCCCACCAGCGCCGAGCCCTCCAGCATGGCCGGCGTCACCGCCACCACGCGCGAGTCCCGGGCCATGGTCTCCTCCAGCACGGCCGCGAAGGCCTCGCTGAAGGTGCGCTGGCCGCCGCGCGAGCGCACCAGCTTGCCGTCGCGCCACTCGTAGGGCCCCATGGCATGGCCGCGCGTCTGCGTGTCCGCCTCGGCTGGGGGAAAGCCCCGGCCCTTCTGCGTCAGCGCGTGCACCACCACCGGACGCGTGGAGGCCCGGGCCTCGTGGAAGGCGCGAGTGAGCGCCCCGAGGTCATGCCCCTCCACTGGCCCGAGGTAGGTGAAGCCCAGCGCCTCGAAGAAGGCACGGGCCTGGCGCGTGCGCAGCAGCGCGGGGATGGCGCCCACGTTGGCGGAGATGGACATCTGGTTGTCGTTGACCACCACCACCAGCGGCAGGTGCGTGCCCCCGGTGTTGTTAAGGCCCTCGAAGGTGAGCCCGCCAGTGAGCGCGCCGTCGCCCACGAAGGCCACCACGTGCCCGGGCTGGCCCCGCAGATGCTTGCCCTCGAGGATGCCCAGCGCCGCGGAGACGGCGGTGCTCGCGTGGCCCGCGGCGAGCGCGTCATGCGGGCTCTCCCGGGGGTCCAGGAAGGGAGAGAGACCGCCGGCCTGGCGCAGGGTGCCCATGCGCTCGCGCCGGCCCGTCAGCAGCTTGTGCGCGTAGGCCTGGTGGCCCACGTCGAAGACGATCGCGTCCTGCGGCGAGTGGAAGACGCGGTGCAGGGAGACGACCAGCTCCACCACACCCAGCGAGGCCCCGAGGTGGCCACCCACGCGGCCACACAGGGAGATGATGTCCTCACGCAGCTCCTCGCACAGGCGAGGCAGGTCGGACTCGGGGAGCGCCCGGACATCCGAGGGGGATTGGATGCGCGGCAGGAGCCGCTCCATCACGAGCGTCGCTCCACCGAGTAGCGCGCGAGCGCCGCCAGCGGGCCATCCCGGGGCTCCAGCGGCTGCACGGCGGCGATGGCCTCGGCCACCTTGCGCGCGGCGAGCTGCTTGGACTCCTCCAGCCCCAGCACCGCTGGGAAGGTGAAGCGTCCGGCGGCGGCATCCGCGCCCACGGCCTTGCCCATGGAGGCCGCATCTCCCGTCACATC
The DNA here is from genome assembly GCF_036388035.1 of Archangium sp. Lineage (GTDB taxonomy): Bacteria > Myxococcota > Myxococcia > Myxococcales > Myxococcaceae > Archangium. The sequence continues at coordinate 21,368 of NZ_DASVSO010000274.1, read as the reverse complement.
CAGCACGTCGTCGGCGATCTGGAAGGCCAGCCCCACCGCCTCCCCGTAGGTGTCCGCGCGGGCCAGCGCGTCCGCGTCCCCACCGGCGGCGATCACCCCCATGCGGCACGCGGCGCGGATGAGGGCGCCCGTCTTCAGGCGGTGCATGCGCGTGAGGTAGTCGATCCGCGCCGGGCGATCCTCGGCGATGTCCAGCACCTGGCCGCCCACCATGCCCACCGAGCCCGAGCCCACGGCCAGCTCCCGGCAGAGCATGCCGCGCACCGGCTCCGCGCCCCCCGCCACCAGGGCGAAGGCGTCCGTGAGGAGCGCGTCCCCCGCGAGGATGGCCATGGCCTCGCCATACACCTTGTGGTTGGTGGGCCGCCCGCGGCGCATGTCGTCGTCGTCCATGGCCGGCAGGTCGTCGTGGATGAGCGAGTAGGTGTGGATGTACTCGAGCGCGCAGGCGCAGTCCTCCACCACGCGGGAGACCTGGCTCTGGCGCAGCACGGCCTCGCCGAAGGCCAGGCACAGCACGGGCCGCAACCGCTTGCCCCCGGCCAGCAGCGAGTAGCGCATGGACTCGAGCAGGCGCGCCGGCACGTGCGTGCCCTGCTCCTCCGAGCGCGAGCGCAGCAGGCTCTCCACCCGCTCCACCTGGGTCCGCAGGTACGACTCCAGATCGAAAGACGACATGTCAGGGCACCTCGGCGGCGGGCGTTGGAATGAGCGCGCGCAGCCGCTTGATGAGCACGTTGAGATCCAACGGCTTCACGAAATAGTCGGCGGCGCCGGCCTCCACGCCGCGCCGCCTGTCCTCCGGCTCCCCTCGCCCGCTGACGAAGACGACCGGGATGTCCCGGAACTGCTCGTTCTTCTTCACCGCCTTGCACAGCTCGAAGCCGTCGATCCAGGACATGTTCACGTCCATGAGGATGACGTCCGGCCGCTTGAGTTGCAGGGAGGCGATCAGCCGCAGGCCGTTGGCCGCGGCGGTGACCTCGAAGCCCTCCGACTCCAGGGCGAGCGAGAGCAACTCCCGCGTGTCGCGGTCGTCGTCGACGATGGTGACCTTGGGCTGCGGCATGGGGGTACCGGTAGGTCTATACGCCAGGGACTAGAACGGCACGTCATCCTCGGGAGGAGGCACGGACTTGGACGAGCCCGCGCTTCCCCGCGAGGCCGGAGCGGGAGCCGAGGGCACCGTGGGGGCCTTCACGCCCGTCTGCAGTGGCACCACCACGTCCCGACCGTCCTCGGTGAGCAGCTCCTCGATGCGCTTCTCCGCGGCATTGAGGAGATGCTCCCCGCGGCGCACCAGCTTGATGCCCTCCTCGAACGACTTGAGCGAGTCCTCGAGCGACAGGGTGCCGCCCTCCAGCCGCGCCACCACGTCCTCGAGACGCTGCACCACGTCCCCGTACTGCTCGGGGACCTCCTCCGCCACCTTGCCCTTGCTGTCCTTCGCCACGTCCGGTCCACCTCGACGAGAAAAAGCCGCGGGACTCTAGAGGAGGCGCCCGCCCGGGTGCCAGGGGGACCTGCACCCGGACGTCAGCAATCCACCGGACCCTTCACCGCGGTGACGGTGGCTTCAACCTCCTCGCACGACTGGAGTGTCTTCGCCCCGTTGTTGGCGAACCTGATACCGAGGACCTCACCGGGCTGCACGTCCGAGGCGGAGCGCACCACCCCTCCGTCGCGCTTCCGGAAGGTGACCGAGTAACCGCGCGACATGACCTTGAGGGGGCTCATGGCGTCCAGCCGACCTTCCAGGCCCTGGAAGTGTCGCTGTGCGGACGACAGGGCGTCCTTCTGCAGGGCGACCAACCGGGACTTCCTGTCGGCCAGCCGCGCACGCAGCTCCACCACCCGGGCAATCGGGGAGATGCGCTCCAGCTCCAGCCGGGCCTGGGCGGCCCTCGCCCGCCGGTCCGCCATGTCCGCTCGTACCGCGTCCTTCAACCGGGCGGAGAGCTGCACCAGCCGCGCCCGCTGCTCGGCCAGCCGGGCCTGGGGACGCTGGCGCTGCAGGTGCTCGGAGTGTGCCCGGAGCTCCTCGCGCCGCTCGCGCAGCACCTGACGCATCACCCGCGTCATCGCGTCCTCGGCGTCGGAGAGCCGCAGCCGCTCGGTGGAGAGCTGCCGCCGGGGATCCACCAGGTCCCCGCGCACGGAGCCCAGCCGCTCGCGCAGCTCCAGCACCCGGCGCTCGGTGGCCTTGCGCAGGCGCAGCGACCAGGTGGCCAGGGTGTACTCCAGGTCCTGCAGCACCGGGGCGAGCCGCTCCGCCGCCGCGCTGGGGGTGGGGGCACGCCAGTCCGCCACGAAGTCCGAGATGGTGAAGTCGATCTCATGGCCGATGGCGGACACCACCGGCACAGGGGAGGCGAAGATGGCGCGCGCCACCCGCTCCTCGTTGAACGTCCAGAGGTCTTCCTTCGAGCCACCGCCGCGGGTGACGACGATGACGTCCACGTCCGAGCGGGACAGGCGCTCGATGCCGCGAGCCACCTCCTCGGCGGAGCCCTCGCCCTGCACGCGCGCGTCGCACAGCAGCACGGACAGGCGCGGGTGGCGCGAGTGCAGCACGCGCAGGAAGTCCTGCAGGGCGGCGCCGGTGCGGCTCGTCACCACGCCGATGCGCCGGGGCAGGAAGGGCAGCGGACGCGGCGGGCGGACGCGGTTGTCGCCGATGAGGCCCTCGGCCGCGAGCCGCTCCTTGAGCTGCTCGAAGGCGAGCGCCAGGGCGCCCTCCCCTTCGGGATCCAGCTTGTAGGCGATGAGGCTGTAGCGGCCGGCGGGCGCGTAGAGGTCCACGCTGCCCTCGGCCACCACGGCCAGGCCATCGCGCAGGGCGAAGCGCAGCCGCGCCGCCTGCGAGGCCCACATCTTCACGTCGAGCGAGGCCTCGGCGTCCTTGAGCGTGAAGTACAGGTGACCGCGCGCGTTGGGGCCGCGGAAGCCGGACACCTCGCCGCGCACCAGCACGCGCGGGAAGCGCGACTCAATGGTCTGCTTGAGCTGCTGGGTGAGCTCGCCCACGGTGAGCACCGTGCGCGTGGGCGCGGTGCGCGGGGGGGCGCCGGGCAGCGACGGCAGCGACTCGGACACGTCCCTCAGCTCCGAGGGAGCCGGGGGCGGAGCGGGCGCGGGAGGCGGCTTGGGTGGTGGCTTCGAGGCCGCCACCGCCGCCGCCCGCTTCAACGCCCCGAGCGAGCCACCGAAGAGGTCTCCCTGTCCGGCGGGGGTCGGCGGGGCCTCTTCGGTTCCTCGCCGTTTCTTCATCGCTGCTGAATCTTCTCGATCCAGGACTTGGCCTTCAGGTGCGTCTCGTCGTCCGACGAGGTCATGGCCATGACCTCACGGAACTTGGGGACGGCCTCCTGGGGATCCGTGTCCTTGAGGGCGTAGGCCTGCAGGTAGAGGTCCTTCGCCTTCTGCCGCAGCTCCGCGACGATGTTGTTGGCGCCGGCATGGCTGGGGTCGGCCTGGAGGGCGCGCTGGGCGTTGGCCATGGCGACGCCGAACTGACCGGACGCCTTCGCCGAGGAGGCGCTCCGGAAGAAGATGTTGGAGGCGCGCGTGCCCGCGTTGCGGGCCAGCTTGCTGCCCCGGCCGTTGGTGATCTTCTTGTCCAGGTCCAGCAGGCGGATCAGCCCCTTGGCGTCCAGATCCTCCAGCCGCTTGTAGAGGTTGCCGAACTCCGTCATCTGCGTGACGAGCGCCTTGCACTGCGAGCTCTTGTTCGCGCAGCCGGTGGCGATGTCCATCGCGCCCTTCTGGTCCCCGTCGCGGAAGCGATCCACGGACTGGTCCCACGGCTTGACGGTGGGCGGGGGCGGAGCCGTCGGCGCCGGGCGGTCGCGGATCTCGATGGCCAGCGCCACCTGCTCGGCGATGACCTTGCCGTCACGGTGGTTGGGAAGGGCCGCGAGCACGTCGTCCGTGATGGCCTTGGCCAGCTCGAGCTGCTTCTGCTCCATCAGGGCCTGCGCCTCGCGCACGCGCTTCTCGGCCTTCTCCTTCAGGGCCGCCTCGTAGGCGCCGAGCTGCTCGAAGAGCTGGGTGTCCTTGGCCACCTTGGCGAGGGAGGCCGCCGCCTTGCCGAGCTGGTTCTTGTCCAGCGCCGCCTTGGTCGCGTCGAGTGCCTCCTGGTTGGGAATCTCCTTCTCCACGCGCGCCAGGTAGTCCGAGAGCTGCACGTAGTCGGGCTCCTCCGCCTGGAGCTCCTGCAGCTTGGCCTTGGCCTCCACCCACTTGCCCTCGCGGATGAGGTTCTTGGCGTCCTGGAAGAGGCCACCGAGCGCCGCGCGACGCTCGTCGGCGGCGGCCGCCGCGGCGGCCTCGGCCTCGGCCTGCTGCTGCTGCTTCACCTTGATGGCCGCCAGCAGGCCAAACAGCATCACGAAGACGGCCGCGGTCATGAGCAGCAGGCGCTTCTTGCGCTTCTGCGCCTGCGGATCCGGTGCCGACGTCCCGGTGCGACCCCGGGCGGGGCGCGCGCGGGTCTCCGGCCGGGGCGGCGGACGCCGCGGGACGGCGGCCTCGCCTCCCTCGTCGGAGGCGGCGGGCGCGGGAGCGGCGGCCCTGGCGCCACTGCGGCTCGGCCGCGACGGAGGCGCCGACGGCATCGGCATCATCATCGTGGCGTTGGAGGCGTCCTGGAACGTCACCTCCGTGTCGCCGAGCGTGAGGACGTCGCCGTGGGACAGCGGCATCTCATCGGAGATGGGCTCGCCGTTGAGGAGGGTGCCGTTGCCGGAGCCCAGGTCACTGGCCGCCCAGCCACCGCCCACGCGGCGCACCAGCACGTGCTTGCGCGACACCGAGGTGTCCGGGATGCAGATGGGGTTGTCGTTGGCGCGGCCGATGACGTACTCGCCATCCTCCAGCGCGAACTCCTCACCGGCGTGAGGACCCGCCGACACCATCAGCTTCGTCCCCATCACGGGCGGGGGCTCGGGGCGCACGGCCGGCACAGCGCCCGTCTTGCGTGCCGCGGGACGCTGACCGGTGGCGCCACCACCCGAGGAGGAACCCGTCGCGGGACGACGGCGTGCGGGAGGAGAACCGTTCGACATGGGAGATCACCACTTCGGTTGGTACGCGAGCACGGGCCTCACAGCCCGTACTCGTTGGCCTTATCGAGCGCCAGATTGTGGCAGCGATGCGCGGCCGTAGGGAAGCGCCTGGTCATTTCTTGCAGCACCAGGCGCGCCCGCTTCCTGTCCTTGAACTGGATGTACCGTTGGAAATCCAGCATCACCTGCCCGCACTTCTGGTCCAGTTCGACCGCGATCTGGCCCAGCATGAAACGGACGTCGTGGTAGAGGTCCGGCTTCTGCTCCAGGGCCTCCAGGGTGATCCACGCCGAGCGGTAGTTGTCCCAGGCGTGGAAGAGGTTCTCGGCGCCCACGGCCTTGCGCTGGTAGTAGTCGCGACCCCGGACGGCGTAGCCGCGCGCGGTCTCTAGGAGCTCCTGCGGGGGCAGGTCCGGCACGGGGATGATCTCCAGCCGCAGGTTCCACACCCGCCAGCCCTCGCGGCCCGGGGGATTGCGCACGTTGTCGAAGACGACGTGGTTGCGCTCGTTGCGCTTGAGCACGGTCGGCGAGAGGATCTGCTGCACCTCGCGCTCCGCGTTGATTGTATCCGGAGGCACCCAGCCCACGTTCGCCGCGTTGACGGAGACGGAGACCTCCTCCTTGGAGATGTCGCTGGCCTGGTAGCGGAGGATGCCCACGGCGCGGGTGGGCGAGACGAACTCGAAGTCGAAGGACTTCATGTCCGGCTGCTCCCACATCACCTCCTCGCCCAGGCCGAACGAGTCCGGCAGCGACTGGAGGGTGAGCGTCACGGGCTCCGGGCCCGAGGGCCCCGAGCGACCCACCCGGGCGCGGAAGGCGAAGTCGACCGCGGCCAGCATGCCCCCCACGAAGGCCAGGGCCACGAGGAACATGAGGAACCTGCCGCCCCCGGACAGCTCGGACCACCAGAGCGTGAGCTGGCCGCCCATCGTGCCGCCCAGCTCGCGTCGGCGCCGGGCCTTGTCCGCGGCGGACAGGCCCTCGGAGGAGCCCGAGGCACGCACGGGAGCCTCGTCGGGCGAGGAGGCCACCTTCATCCCGGCGCGGGACACGGTCCGGGTCGGGACCTCTGGAGCGAGCGGAGCGGCGCCGGGCGCGGGGGTCGCCACCAGCGCGACCCGGGACGCGGTCCGGGACGGAGCCTGGGTCTCGGGCACCACGGCCCGCATCGCGCCCATCGTCGCCGAACGGGGAGGAGCCCCGCTCCCCTGCGCGGGAGCGTCCGAGACGGGAACGAGCACCGGGGGGCCGGAGGCGGGGACGAGCACCGGCGGCCCCGAGGCGGGAAGCTCGGTGCGCGTCGGAGGACGCGCCGCGGGCGCCAGGGCGGGAAGCTCGGAGCGCGTCGAGGCACGAGGCGCGGCGGGCGGGACGATCCGGGCGAACTCCGTCGTCCGGGCCGACATCACCTCCGGGGAGGGCAGCTCCTCCGGAGCCGTCACATTCGCCGCGAGGTTGCGCCGGATGGGCCGGGTGGCGTCGTCAACCTCCACCGGCATGAAGGGCCGGGTGGCGTCGTCCTCGCTCACCACTTCCTTGAAGACGAGCTCCACGGGCCCCAGCGAGATGCGATCCCCGGTGTGCAGCTCCTGCTCCCCGGAGAGGGGCTTGTCGTTGACCAGGGTGCCGTTGGAGCTGCCCAGGTCCTGGGCGAAGTAGTGCCCCAGCCGCTCCGAGATGCGCACGTGCCGGCGGGATACACCGCTGTCCTTCAGCAGCACGTCGTTCTCCGACGTGCGGCCGATATTGACCTCGGGCTGCTCGAAGACGAGCTCCTTGCCCGCCTGCAGGCCCTTGGCGATGGTGAGCTGGAACCCCAAGGGCCCTACCCCCCCACGTCTCCGAACATGAACTGGAACACGATGGGCCCGAAGAGGACCATGAACACCGTGGGGAAGATGCAGGCGATGAGCGGGAAGAGCATCTTCACCGGCGCCTCGCCGGCCAGCTTCTCGGCGCGCTGGGTGCGGTCGATGCGCAGCTGCGTGGACTGGATGCGCAGCACCTTGCCGAGGCTGGTGCCCATCTTGTCCGCCTGGATGAGCGCGGTGACGAAGGTGGACAGCGACGCCAGATCCACCCGGGCGATCATCGCCTTGAGGGCCTCCTCACGCGTCTTGCCCATCTTGAGCTGCTTGAGGACGATCTGCATCTCCTCGCGCAGCGGCCCATGCTTGCCCTTCTCCACCACCTTGGCGAGCGCCGCGGTGAAGTCCAGACCGGCCTCCACCGACAGCGTCAGCAGGTCCAGGTTGTAGGGCAGCGCCCGGGAGATGAGCAGGTGGCGCTTCTTCACCTGATCGTTCACCCAGATGAGCGGGTAGTACATTCCGAAGAGCGCGAAGAGAAGCGAATAGGCTAGGTTCTCCCCCACCCCGTTCACCAGGATGAGACCCGCCAGCAGGCCCAACACGGCGCTGATCTCCTGCAGCGCCATGATGTCCTCGGGCTTGAACGCGTGGGGCTCGCCCGCCTTGATGAGCTTGCGGCGCATCCCGGCCTCATAGCCCGGCCACATCAGCTTGCGGTTGATCACCCCCAGCTTGCGGATGGTGACCGAGCCCATGCCCTTGACGCCGCCCGCGGACTCGTCGCGGACCTCGTCAATGAAGCGCTCGAAGTAGTTCTGGTAGATGCCGATTCCAAGGAAGCCCGCTGATGCCGCGAACATCAGCGCCGAGCCCCCCATCAACGTATAGGTGAGGACGTCGCTCACGGCCGCTCCTTAGATATCAATGTTGACGATGCGCCGGATGATGAGGATGCCCATCACTTCCATGATGGCGATCAGCGTCACCAGGATGTAGCCGAACCAGTGGTCCATCATCGGCTCCATCAGGTCCGGCCGCATGTAGTTGAGCACCATGCCGAGGATGGCCGGCATGGCCGCCACGACCCAGCCCTGCAGCTTGCCCTGGGAGGTGAGCGCGTCGATCTTCCCCTCGAGCCGGAAGCGCTCGCGGATGACGTTGGAGATGGTCTCGAACATCTCCGCCATGTTGCCGCCCAGCTGGCGCGCGATGTTGGTGGCCACGACGACCAGCTCCAGGTCGTCACTGCCCACGCGGCGGCCCATGTTGATGAGGGCCTCCTCCAGCGGCACGCCCAGCTTCACTTCCTTCACGAACAGGCCGAACTCCTGCGCCAGCGGCGGCTGGGCCTCGCGCGCCACGTGCTCGATGGCCTGCGGGAAGGTGAGGCCGGCCTTGAACGCGTTGGCCATGGCCTGCAGCGCGTCCACCAGCTGCACGTTGAACTTCTTGATGCGCCGCTTGCGGTAGTGCTTCACCAGGATGATCGGCAGGAAGAAGCCGAACACCGTGGCCCCCACGCACAGGATGGGGTTGAAGATGATGTACGACAGGATGCCCAGCAAGCACATGCTGGCGATGTTGAGCACCAGCAGCTGCCGCGCATCGATGAACAGGAACATGTCGCTCAAGTCGTTCATCGACTTGACGACGTACCGCTCCTGGTACTGCTCGTACGCCTTCGCCAGGACGGTGAAGATCACCAGGCTGAAGAAGAAAACAGACCCGGTGACGAGGAGGAGGACGATTCCGGCCAACATGGGCGGGGGCTTCCTTCAGCGAGGGGGGTGAGGAAGACGACCGGACTACTGCGGACCCGTGGCAGCGCTCTTCTCGGCGTTGCCCTTGATGATCTGGATGATCTCGCGGCGGCGCTGCTCGAGCACGCGGGTGCGCTCGCCCGACAGCAGCGTGCTGATCGTGGCGCGACCGCGCTCCTCGATCATGTCCACGTCCTCCTCGTTGCGCAGCGAGAGCGTCAGGTTGCCCAGCTCCGCGGCCAGCGTGAGGATCTCCGCCTCTTCCGGGATGACCATCAGCGTGATGTTGTTGTAGTCGCGCTGGTTCTCCGGGATGAGGTTGACGTTGGTGGTGCCCGTCACCTTGCCGGTGGCCAGCACGATGACGTTCTGTAGCAGCGTCACCGCCACGTTCTCGTCCGTCTGGGGATCCAGGAAGGTGCCAATCACGTCCACGTGATCGTTAGGCCGCACCCAGCCGCCCACCGACGTGGTGTTGCGCGCCTCGATGGTGATGGCGCGCACCTTCTTCTGGACCTTGGCGGACAGGCGCTCGGCGGCCTTGGTGGTCTCGAACTGGCTCCACAGCAGCGGATCGCCCGACTGCAGCGCCACCAGCACCTTCTGGCCCACCACGTAGGTGGCCGAGTCCGGCTTCACCACCGAGGAGGTGACGAACTGCTCGGGCACCGAGCGCTGGTTGATCATGTCGAAGGTGATGACGGTGCCCTCGGGCACGTCCTGGGAGGCCACGACGACCGGCACCAGATTCCAGCCGCGGCGCACGTCCGCTTCCTTCTTCTTGATGGCGGACCACGCGATGATGCCGGCCAACAGGCCGAGCGCCAGAGCGATGACGAGCGGAGTCTTACCCTTCAACATGTCTCGAGGACCTCACGGAGCGGGGGGCGAGCGATGGGCTGGGGAGTCGTAGGTGGGGAACTACTCACGCGGCGGGAGCCCAAGGCGCCAACGGGGTGGGATGTTATCCACCGAGCACGTCGGGTGTCAAAGTCGCGCTCCCCAGGACTGCTGGTTTCTCTGGTTCTGGCGGCGGCCCATCCCCTGGGAATCCGGGCGGATACCCCCCAGGCAACCAGGCTCGGCGTCCACCTGACCGATGACTGGATGACAGGAATCCCGCTACATAGCGGCTTCCATGGCTACCCTCCCCCACTCCCGGCAGTCCGGACAGGCTGCGGTCGAGTCCGCCCTGATCATGCCGCTCATGGTCTTCCTCGGCCTGGGCATCATCCAATTGACGATGATGCAGCACGCCAAGCTGATGACCGAGTACGCGGCGTTCAACGCGGCGCGCACGGGCATCGTGTGGAATGGCAGCAACGAGCGCATGCACGACGCGGCCATCATGTCGCTGCTGCCCACCATGGGGCGCACGGACACCCTGTTCAACCTGGGCAAGACGTGGGCGCTGGCGCAGCTCTATGACGAGGCGCTGCAGGTGCTGGCCTGGCCCAACAAGAACTCCATCGTCCCGGCCACCGTCAACGGCTCCAACCTCTTCGGCCAGGTGCGCGTGGATACGGTGAACCCGTCCTGGTACTCGCCGGTGCAGAGCGTGTGGAAGCTGCGCTCGGCCATCAACTGGAAGGAGATGGACTTCGACGGTCCGGACTCCTACCCGGAGGTGCCGGCGCTCGAGAGCAAGATCGCCAAGTTCTTCAACCTCCCGCTGCCGGACAACGACGAGGAGGTGTTCCGCAAGGCCACGGTGCTCAGCATCCGCGTGCGCTACTGGTACGAGCTGCGCGTGCCCTTCGCCAACTGGGTCATCTTCACCTCGTGGTGGGCGGCCCGCGCGGGCACCTCCCTGGGCGGCTCCATCGACAAGCCCACGGTGGACAAGAAGGCGAACGCCACCAACCAGAAGGGCGGCATGGACTCCGTGGCCGCCCTGGCCGTGCGGGGCATCGACCACCAGCGCGGCTACAACACCCTCTACTCGCCGGAGATGTCCGTGCTCTGGCTGCTCGCCACCGGCAAGGTCCCGCTCATCTCGGGCCTCATCGGCCGGCGCTACTTCATCCCGCTGACTGCCACCTACAGCATGAGGATGCAGTCGAACTTCTATTACAAGTGGCTGATGCACCTGAACCCCGACTGGGGCCTGTGACCACCATGATGACCCGCGCCCTTCGCCGCAGCCTCCAGCGCCAGGAAGGCCAGGCCCTCGTCCTGGCCTGCGTGCTGATGCTCATCCTGAGCATCGCGCTCCTGACCACCGTCAACATCGGCCACAACGTGCACGAGCGCATCCGCCTGCAGAACACGGCGGACGCGGCGGCCTACTCCACGGCCGCCATGGAGGCTCGCGCCTTCAACTTCTACGCGTTCACCAACCGCACCCAGGTGTCGCACTACGTGTCGGCGATGCTCTGGCAGTCGCTCGACTCGTTCCTCTTCTTCATCCAGGCCTTCCTCACGGACCTCTACGGGTTCATGCGCACCATCGGCCCGTGCTTCCCCAAGGACAGCCGGAAGAAGCACTGGGTCGTCATCTGCGCCGTGCTCGACTTCCTGCCCTACATCAACGTCATCATGAAGGCGCTGGATGCCGTCTACAGGGCGATCACCATCGTCCTGCAGGCGTTGAAAGCGGCACTGCCGACGATCGACCGGCTGATAGGACAGATCGTCATACCCGCGCACCGGGCGCTCAACGGCGTGATGGCCGGAGCGTCCGTCGCGGTGATGATGGCCACGTCCACGTACGTGATGGGGACCTCGAACACCATCATCGCGGCGAACGATCCCAACGTGGACGCGCTCATCCCGCAGACGCTCGCGGGGCTCATCAACCAGTGTCTCTTCAACCGCACGCACAATGACGGGACCACCGTGTCGCCCGGTCAGGTGCTCAGGGGCAAGTTCAATCCCTTCGGCGCGCTGAAGCCCGACGACAAGGATGAGAACAGCAAGCTCGCTCGCTCCAAGCGGGTGATGGGGAACATCACCAACGCCACGCGCTTCCCGTGCGACAAGGAAGAGAACAGGGGCGTCTGCCCGGAGACGTTCGTCACCTCGCGCAAGATCGGCGACCTGCTGCCCATTCCCGACTGGCTCTCGCCGCTCAGGGACATCCTCAACGGCTTCCCCAAGTGGGGTCAGACGCGCTTCCTCACCTTCGGGCTCGGCTATGGTGGCATGGAGGCCACCAAGGGCCGTCTCTCCAAGGGCCGCAACAAGATCCGCGAGTACCGGGATCTGCCCGGCAGCCCCATGGGCATGATCGCCCAGGGCGACGTGCTCGGCGCGGACGACCCGTACTACATCAAGATGGGACCCAGCGATCTCGGCCCCTTCCTGAATCCCTTCAGCTGCCCCAAGGAGCCCGGTGGCGGAGACGATCGGACGTGGAAGGACTGCTGGGGCGATCCGCGTGAGGAGAAGAACGACACGCTCAAGCCCAGCATCTGGGCCATGAGCGACGGAGACCTGCGCCGGCGAGGCATCCACTGGCGGGTGGTCTTCAACGGAAACGCCGGGGGCCAGGACGGCAGGCTCGGTCTCAACAAGAACGATCTGTGCCTCATCAAGTACGTCCCCGACTGGGCCTGTCCCACGTCCGTCGACGTCTTCAGCGCCAACGTCCGCATCGATCCGCGGGACAACAACCACCGCTGGGAGGGCCTGGCGCCCTTCCCCCACTTCGAACCGGGTGACTACTCGGCGGACTGCACCAGCCTGAACGCCGATGGCAACCCCGGCGTCATGGCCGAGCGCAAGGACGACTTCAACCAGCCCTCCAGCTGGGTGCTGCTCAACAAGAGCTCGGACGAGCTGCGCAACAAGAAGGCCGACGAGACGGGAGCCACACACAACACGCCGGCCCTGCTCAACCCCACGGGGAAGATCTCCTTCTCCGTCGGCAAGACCCCCGGCACGCTGGAGATGGATAACAACCGCAAGAAGCTGGGGATCGGCGGCCTGACCATCTCGGACGGCATGACAGTCATCTCGCGCGGCCAGACGTACTACCACCGCCCCGGCAACTGGGCCGAGCAGCCCAACTTCTTCAACCCCTACTGGCGTCCGCGTCTGGCGGCCGTGTGGCAGGGCAAGGAGTCGTTGCCCCTCATCAACACGCTGTCGAACGCGCTGCCCGCCGCCATCAAGGACGTGCCGGCGAAGATCATCACCCACTGAGGCCCGCCATGCTCCGCCCCCGCGTTCAGCAGCAGCCCTCCCGGCGTGGTGCCGCCACCGTCGAGTTCGCACTCGTGGTGCCGCTGCTGGTCTCCATCCTGATGTTCAGCATCTTCCTGAGCGACATCCTGCGAGCCAAGCTCAAGCTGCAGGAGGCCACCCGCTACGTCGCCTGGGAGATGACCAGCTACACCCTGAGCGACTACGCCACGGGCAACCACGACAAGGCCTTCGACGTGGCCATGAAGGCCTCGATGGACGAGGCCACCGAGCGCTTCAAGGACTTCGACTCCATCGAGCCCAACGCGGGCCCCGCCGCGATGATGCTGCGCGCCGACCCCGTGCAGGTGAACATCACCAACAAGACCGTGGCGGGCGTCGACCTCAGCCGCGCCTTCCCCGCGGGCTCGGGCGGCGTGGGCAGTGGGGCGGCTTCCGCGGTGGGCAAGACGCTCAACTACTTCCTCAACCACTTCGCCTTCAACACCAAGGGCCAGGTGGAGGTGGAGATCACCAGCAAGCTCGCCGCCCACATGCTGCCCCGGCGCTACCTGCAGAAGGAGAGCAAGGGCTTCTACTCGGTGGACAACTGGGGAGGCAGGGACCTGTCCAACCTGCCGGTCAAGAACCGCTACACCCTCATCGCCAACGGCTGGCACCTGCCGGATGGCGGCGACGCCGTCGTGCAGGGCAAGCGGGCAGGCACGCATAACGGCGGCTCGGACCACGGCCTCTATCTGCAGGTGGACCGGATGAATTTCCTCGGTGTAGACCAGTACCTGGAGCAGGTGGGGCTGGACAGGCTGGGCGATTTCGCCGACCTCGTCCTCCCGGCCTTCCTGGGAACATTCGTGGTCGCCAAGAACTACAAGCCGGGGACCGGGGGTCCCGACTGCAACACCCCCAGCCATGACGCCCAGTCGGGCCTCCACAACCTGGACAAGAAGAAACTGCCTGGATTGGACGAGCGGGACGACGACGACGACGACCTGCAGCGCTGCTTCGACACCGCGCCCTTCCGCGACACCCAGGACTACAGCAAGTCCCTGTACCGCCAGGTCTTCAAGGCCCGTGGCGAGAACTTCATGGGCTGCAAGAACCAGATGGCGGACATGCCCAACACGCCCGCCCTGGATCCCAAGCTCAACAAAGACAAGAACAAGAACAAGATCACGTGCGAGTAAGCCTCCTCCTCACGCTCCTGTCGCTCCTGCTCTGGGCCACGCCGTCGTGGGCCGAGCAGGAGCTCGCCATCTACCCGGGTACCGTCCATACGCGGATCGGCAATGATCTGCTGATCAACGGCCAGTACCACCGCATGGCCTACTTCACCACGAAGGACCCGATGATGAAGGTGGTGAAGCACTTCGCCGAGCAGTGGCGCAAGGACGGCTACCCGGTCGTCATCGATGGGGACCTGGTGGAGGAGGGGGTGGTGTCGGCCTTCTTCACGCGCGAGGGGCTCCAGCGGGCGGTGGTGCTGCGCAAGCACATGGGCAAGACGGTGGGCTTCACCGTGCTCAAGGACCTGTGGCTGTACAAGCCGCCCGCGGGAGGCAAGAGCCAATTCATCCCGGTGGAAGGCGCGCTCTTCAGCGCGGACGTGGGCACGCGCGACGAGGCCGGCGGCTCCCAACACCGCACGCAGGTGGTGGAGCGCGGGCTGGACGCGATGCGCGAGGAGCTGCTCTCCAAGGCCGGCGCCGTGGGCTACAAGCTGGTGCGCGAGACGGGCGGCAAGCTGGACGGCCAGCGGACCCACGTCATCGAGCTGGCGCGCGGAGCCGAGCAGACGATCACCACCCTGGTGGAGCTGGGGTCCGAGCAGGTGGCTGTCTCGCAGGCGTGGGTGGGAACGGATCGCCCCGACGGCATGCCCAACGCGGACGCCGTGCGCGAGGCGCGCGAGGCCGCCACCCGTGAGGGGCTCGTGAAGGAGAAGAAGCCATGAACGCCCTGGTGTGTGCCCTGTCCCTGGCGCTGCTGGGGGCCACGCCGACGGCGGAGCTGCCACGCGAGGGGCGGATGCTCTTCGAGGCCGCCCCGGATCGCCTGGACGCGCGCGTGGGCGAGTGGGTGACGTACCAGCTGGAGGGAAGCCAGCAGGCCTTCATGCGCATGGCCGCCGTGGGCGAGGAGAAGGACGCCCAGGGCCGTGACGCGGTGTGGCTGGAGCTGGAGTTCGGCCAGCACCCGGCGATGAAGGCGCCCATGGCGCAGTTCCTCATGCTGGTGACCCGCGACGTCGGGCTGCGCACCGAGGGCATCTCGCGGCTCTTCCTCACCCAGGGCTTCGAGCGGATGCAGGAGGTGGATCAGAAAGCCCTGCCCGCCCTCCTCGGCCCGCCCGACAAGGACAGCGCTCGCCCCGGTCCCGCGCCCAGCTCGGCGCGGATCGCCGCCGGGCCCGACATGAGCGTGCAGCGAGGCAAGCCCGCACGCGTCATGACGCTCGCGGGCACGGTGACCGCCGAGCCCCTGGAGGTCCTCCACAAGCGCACCGTCCTCAAGCGCTATTGGATCAGCCGCGAGATCCCCATCCTGCGCCTGGCGAAGATGGAGTTCCCCGGCATCCGGTACAGCATGGAGGTGCGCGACCACGGCGTGGACGCCAAGCAGCGCATGGTGCTCCCCGTCCCGGGGGCCAAGAAGATTACCCTGGAGCCGGCCAGCAACCTGCCGGACTGGATGCAACCCCCGCCGGGGTCCGAGCCCGAGCCGGAGGAGAACAACCCATGAAGAAGCACGCGACCCGCACGCAGCTCCGCCGCCGTCAGCCTCGTGGCCAGGCGATGGTGGAGTACTCCTTCATCAACTACATCCTGGCCCTGGGGCTCATGGTGGGGATGAGCACCCCGGTGTTCGGGAAGAAGAACGTCATCGAGCTCTTCCTGAGCGCGTACCAAGTCTATTACGACTCGTTCTACTTCGTGCTGAACCTGCCGTTCCCGTGAAGCCGTCCTCCACCGTCGCGCAACAGCAGTCCCCCCTGATGCTCCGTGTCCTCCACGGAGCCATCTTCGCGGGCTTCACCGCGATCACCCTCGTGGGGGGCTGGCCGGAGGTGGTGCACCTGGTGCACTCGCAGCTCCAGCCCTACAACGCGGGACCTCCCCCGCGACTGGCGCTGCTCGTGGCGGTGGTCATGGCGGGAGCGAGCATGGCGGTCATCCTGGTGCGGAGCGTGCGTGGACGCAGCGCGCCGCTCCACTGGTCCGCGCTCATCCTCGGAGCCCTGGCGCTCGCCACCTGGGGAAATCAGGAGGGCGCCGCGACGGGGCGCACCGCCGACGCGGCCAACCTGCGGATCCTCCGCGTCGCGCGCCAGCTCCACGGCCGGACGGTGAGCGAGCTGCAGGCCCATGGAGAGGTCCCCGAGGACGTGGGCTCCTGGGAGACGGCGCTGGCGCAGGTGACGCAGGGGGAACCCACGTCGGTCCGCACGCGCTCGTACCGTGCCCTGCCCTTCCGCCTGCAGAAGGTGGACTCGCCCGAGGCGATCCCCGCGGAGGCCCCCCCCGGCTCGCTGTTTCTCTACGTGATGGAGGGAGGCGGGGCCTACGAGCTCCACGCGGTGGGCATCTCGCCCAAGGGCGAGCCCTGGCCCCTGCGCGAACCCAGGGGCGAGCCGCTCGTGTTCCGCGGCATGTTCAATCCGGAGCTGCCGCCCCCCGCCGAAGGCGAGCACCCGCCGCACTGACCGGCGCGCTCCCCTTCCCTCCACTTACTGGGTGAGCGCGGGCTTCGTGCTCTTGGCCTCGTCCGCCTCGGACTGGAGCACGCTCTCCACACGGCGCTGCGCCATGCCGGCCTCGCTCGAGCCGGGCGCCTCGCTCATCACCCACTTGCAGATCTCCAGGGCACTGCGCTGACGGCCCAGCGCGAACTCCGCCTCACACAGCCGGGAGAGCACCCCCAGCCGCTGCGCCCCCTGGACTCCGGAGGACAGCGCCCCACGCAGGAGCATCGCCTCCTGGGCCCTGTCGCCGGAGCGGTGGGCCACCTCGGCCTGCCGCAGCAGCTCGGCGGGAGAGACGGGGCGCGTCGGGCCGGCGGACTTCTCCCGAGGCTGCTGGGCCACCTCGGCCTTGGCGGCCCTCTCCTCCGCCAGGCCACCAACGGCTGGGAGGGGCTCGGGAGGCAGCGCCTGGGCCATGGGAGGTGGCGGCGGGGCGGCGGTGGGCTTCTGCGCACGGCCTGGAGCCGAGCGCATCTCATCGGAGGAGAGCGAGCTTCCCTTCGGCTCCGCACGAGTGGTGGAGCCGCTGATGCGCTGAGAAGGGCTGGGCGGCACGTACTGCGCCACCTGGGAGCGAGGTGGAGAAGCGGGAGCCTCGGCCTCCAGTGACTTGTCGGCATCCGCCGGAGCGTCGTCGGCGTCACGGGCGGACTCGGCGCGCTGCTCCTCCGTCGACACGGAGAGCGCGCTCTTGCCGGCGGAGGCCATGCCGCCGCGCTTGGACTTCACCGGCGCGCGCATGTCCTCGTCGTCGAGCTGAGCGGTCTTCTTTTCCGGGAAGCCACCCGCGCTGCCCGCGCTCGCGTTGGACCAGTCCTCCTTCGACGCGCGGCGCACCGACTTCGGAGACTCCTTGCGGACCTGGTCGTCGTACTGCGCATTCATCTGCTGGACGGACTCAGGCATCGGAGCCGCGGCCGCGGCCACGGGCGAGGGCTCGGCGGGTGCGGGCAGATCCTTCGCCTTGGAGGTCGGCACGTCCTGGCGAGCGAGCTGCTCCTGCGCGGCCTCCTGCTTGAGCGCGGGGCTGAGGTCCACGGTGCGGTTCACCTGCTGGACCACGACGCCGAAGACGCCCATGGCCGCCACACCCAGCGCGGGAGCCAACAGGCGGCGCCACCAGCGAGGCGCCGGCTCGGGACCCGCGGCGGACCGGCGCGCGGACTGCTGCGCATACGCCAGCAACGACTCCAGCCCCGCGTCCGGCGCGGACTGGAGCGGCAGCCGGGACATGACGGTGCGCACACCGCGAATGCCCTCGAGCGCATCCGAGCAGCGCGAGCAGCCCTGCACGTGCTGCTCCACCACCCGGGCCTCGGAGGCCGGGAGTTCGCCATAGGCGAAGTCCAGCAGCCGATCCTCATGTGCATGGGAACCCTGAGGCTTCATCCCGCCACCGTCCTTCCGTCCTCTGCCAGGTCCCCATCCACCCCGAGCTCGGCCAGCCGTCGGCGCAGGCCCTCGAGGGCGTAGCGCATGCGGCTCTTCACCGTGTTCTCGGACACCCCCGTCACCTCGGCGATCTCCTTGAAGGGGATACCGCTGTACTCGCGCAGCACGAACACCTCGCGCTGCTCCTCCGGGAGGCCAGCCAGCGCACGCTCCAGCAGGGGCCGCACGCGGGCGTTGTAGGCGCCACGCTCGGGGCTGGCGCCCTCGTCCGGCAGGGCCTCGCCCAGGGGACGGCCCTCATCGCCCTCGGCACCCGGGGTGGGCGCCTCCAGCGAGGCCGTCTGCCGGTAGCTCTCTTTGCGCGCGCTGTCCACGCAGAGGTTCCTCGCAATCGTGTAGACCCAGGTGGTGAACTTCGCCTTCGCTTCGTACTCCGGCGCGCTGCGCACCACCTTCAGCCACGTTTCCTGAAGCACGTCTTCCGCCCGTGCACGATGGCCGGTGAAGCGGAGGATGAAGTTGAACACCGGTGTCCGGTGCTTGCGCACCAACACCTCGAACGCACGGGCATCCCCCGCCCGGAAGGCGAGCATCAGCCGTTCGTCTGAGGTCTCCGGTCCCAACACTCCCCCATTTCAGGGCCTCGTACCTGTCCTCACCCCTCCATCGTCTCCTTCAACGGACAATGGTCGGTTCAGGTCTACCGTTTTTTGGCCCTCTGTAAGTGGCGAGAATGACAGGGCGCGCTCGGGCTGTCATCAGGCAGGCGTACCCCCGGGGTACCGGTGGCGGTGGGGCCGGCGGCCAGGTGGGCGGCGAGCGACCGAGCCCCCTGCCCGCCCGTCCTCCTTCCTTCCCTCCCACCTCCCATGCGAGCTTGAAATCGATGGGCCAGCAGGTCTTCCAGAACGAATATTTCACCGTCCTCGTCGACGAGCGGATGGGCGTCGTCCGCACCGTTCGCAACGACAAGCCGTTCGCCTCGATCGAGGAGCTCGACGTCGTCTTCGCGCAGCTCGGTGACGCCTTGGATGCGCTGGGCCGAGCGCGCTATGGGCTCCTCGCCGACCTCCGGGCTGGCCCCGGCCGGAACGACCCCCAGTTCGAGGCCGCCATGCTCCGCCTCCGCCCTCGCTGGGTCGGCGGCTTCCGGAAGGTCGGCGTGCTCGTCCGGAGCACCGTGGGCCTGATGCAGATCCAACGCCATGGCCGACACGAGGGCGACGAGCGGGTCGTCTCGAAGGATGAGGACGAGCTGCTGAAGTATCTCACCCAGGAGGACTGAGGACGGCTCCGCTCAGGCGGGGATAAGGTCCACCGGCAGCACCGCGGGCCCGTGCATGGTGAACCCGGGGTTCCAGTGGATCTCCGGCGAGCGCAGCCGGATGGCGCTGACGCGCGAGACGAGCGCCTCCAGGCCCAGCCGTGCCTCCATCCGCGCGAGCTGTACGCCCAGGCAGAAGTGCACGCCGTACCCGAACGAGAGGTGCTGGGTGCCCTTCTCCCGGCCCGGAATGAATTCATCCGGCCGCTCGAACACCCGCTCGTCACGGTTGGCGGATCCCACGAGCCCCAGCACGAGGCTCCCCGCCGGCACCTTCGTCCCGGCCAGTTCCACGTCCTGCGTGGCCAGGCGGAAGCTGAGCTGGGTGGGCGACTCGTACCGCAGTACCTCCTCGATGAAGCGGGGGAGGTGCGCCTTGTCCGCCCGCGCCTGCGCCAACTGCTCGGGGCGCTGGGCCAGATGGATGACCGAGTTGCCGAGCAGCTGCGTCGTCGTCTCCATGCCCGCGGGGAGCAGCAGGGAGAGGAAGGACAGGACCTCGGCATTGGTGAGTGCCTTGCCTTCCACCTCCGCGCGGAGCAGGTCGCTCACCATGTCGTCGCCCGGCTGGCGGCGGCGCGCCTCGATGACCTCGGTCAGGTAGTCGCTCATCTCCCGCACCACGGACCGGACCCCCTCCCGCTGCTCGGGCGTCGTGGCGGAGGTGATCAGCCCCATGTACAGGGACCAGCGCTTGAACTCCGAGAAGGTGCTCGGGTCCAGGCCCAGCATGAAGCCGATGATGTTGCGCGGCAGGACGAAGGTGAAGGCATCCACGAGCTCCACCTCGCGCTGGCGCACAGCGGCCTCGGCCAGCGCCTCGCTCTCCTGGCGCACCCGGGCCTCCAGCCGGGCCATCCCCTTGGGACCGAAGGCCCGGGAGACCAGCGCACGCAGCCGGGTGTGGTTCGGCGGATCCTTCGAGATGAGCGAGTGGGCCACCGGATTGGCACCCAGCCAGGGCGGCTCCGCCGTGATGGCGAGCGCCTCGGACGAGAAGCGCTGCGGATCCTTCAGGAGGGCGGCGGCATCCTCGTAGCGAGCCGCCGCGAAGGCGCCGAAGGGCTCCACGCGGCAGAGCCCGGGCTCGCTCCGCATCTTCGCGAACAGGGCATGGCGCTCGGCCAGGGTGGCGGGGGCGAACAGGTCGTACGTCTTCACGGTGTCCTCCGTTGAGGGAGGCCCGAACCTACCCCATCCGGCGCGCGTGCTTCCCGGCGGCCCTCCGGCCTACCCGTCCTTCGGCCCCCGGGAGGAGGCGAGCAGCACGGGGAGCGCGACCACCGCGACCAGGGCCGCCTGCCACACCAGCACCGCCGGCAGGGGCTTCTGGACGTGGACGAACAACGAGCGGCCGAGGGCCGTGCCCAGCAGCACGCCCGTCAGGGTGCGCACGGCGTTGGAGCCACTGGCCGGGCGGAAGCGACCCACCGACCAGTCCACGAGCGCCGGCAGGGTGAGGCCGAGCACCACCGGCACATCCCAGCGCCACAGGAGGGGGGCGCGCGCGGCGAAGAGGCCCACCATCACCGCCAGCAGCACCGGGTACGTCCCCAGGCAGCGCGCGCACACGCGCACCCCGCCGAGCAGGTACGTGCGGTTGTACTCGTTCTCGTGGTGGTGGCTGAGCCAGAACACCCTACCCTCCCGCGCTCGTCGGCGAGCCCGCTTCCGGCCCACCGGGTGTGGCCTTCCGCGCGTCCTCCTCCGCCAGGAAGCACGCGGAGGTATGCCCGTTGCCCAGGTTGTAGAGGGGCGGCGTCTCGCGCCGGCACCGCTCCATCGCATACGGGCAGCGGGGGTGGAAGGGACACCCGGGCGGCGGCGAGAGCGGAGACGGCACGTCCCCCTGGAGGATGATGCGCGTCCGCTTGTGCTCGGGGTCCGGCACCGGCACGGCCGACAACAGCGCCTGCGTGTACGGGTGGCGCGGCCGTCGGTAGAGGTCCGCCGCGTCCGCCAACTCCACGATGCGGCCCAGGTACATCACCGCCACGCGCGTGGACACGTACTCGACGATCTTCAGGTCGTGCGCGATGAAGACGTAGGTGAGCCCCAGCTCGCGCTGCAGGTCCACCAGCAGGTTGACGATCTGCGCCTGGATGGAGACGTCCAGCGCGCTGA
>NZ_DASVSO010000273.1:0-9726 GCF_036388035.1 Archangium sp. | reverse complement strand
ACCGTGTTCAGCTCGAGCTGGGTGAGCAGCGCGCCCATGGACACGTCCGGGTAGAGCTGGGACAGCTTCTGCTCGAGGCAGCCGTGCGGGTAGTCCGCCAGGTAGTCCAGGCCGGCGTACAGCTCGAGGACCCCGGGAATGGAGGTGATGAGCACGTCCTGGGACGTGGTGCCCGGGCGCGCCGGCTCGGGCAGCGGCTTGAGGGGAGCGCTCCCGGCCTTCAGCGTGTCGAAGTACGAGAAGTGCTCCACCATGCGGTCCGGCAGGACGGGCAGCTGCACCTCGAAGGCGTCTCCGGCCTTGTCCGCCTTGCGCTCGATGTCCACGCGCACCTTGAGGGACTGGGGCGTGGACACGTCCGCGCTCTTCACGGTGATGGGGGTGACGAAGCTCATGGCCCGGTTGGCCTGGAGCTCCACCGAGGGGCTCAGCGGCTGCGCCTCGGCCGGGCCGGCAATCTGGACCTTCACCGAGCCGGGGCCGCCACTGCCCTCCACCACACGGCCCAGCGCTCCGCCCCAGAAGCGGTCGCCCTGGCGCACGAAGCGTGGCAGTTGTGGCTGCACCAGCACCGGCAGCCGCACGCGCAGCGTCGTCTGCTTGTAGCCGAAGCGCTGCAGCCCGGAGATGGCCACCGCGCGCACGCGGAAATTGGTGAGGTCGTCCGACAGTGGCACCTGCACCGTCAGCTTGCCGGACGCGGGCACCTGGAGCGTGGCCTGGTAGTACGGCACCGTCTTGAAGTTCTTGCGCACCACGCGCTTGCTGCCGCCCTCGGACTCCTCCTCCTCGGCTCCGTCACCGCCGGGCTCCTCCTCCTGCTCGAAGAGCTTGCCCACGAGGTTGTTGCGCGTGTCGCGCAGCGTGGTGCCCTTCGCGTTGTCCCGGATGAGCTCGTCGAGCGGGTTGAGCGTCCCCTCCGGCGCGAGCGACAGCACGGCCTCGTCCACCAGCCACAGCGTCACCTCGCCGGCCAGGGGCTTGCCCTGGTCATCCTTGAGCGTCAGCTCCACCGGAATCGTGGCTCCGGGGCGCGCCGTCTCCGGGTGCTTCAGCTCCACCGCCACCTGGTTGCGCACCGGCTCCACCCGCACGTCCACCGAGGCCCCGAGCGTCTGCGGCCGGTAGCGCGAGTCGTCCTTGTCTCCCTCGCCGAGCCGGCCGCGCATCAGCAGCACGTGCACCGGCACGTTGGGGACGTGCTGGGGACGGATGGCCAGCTCGTGCACCGCCTTGCCGCCGGACACGTCGTGCCAGGTGTAGGTGTTGCCTCCCGGCTCCTCCACCACCACCAGCGCGCGGCCCTCCTGGAAGGGGCTCTGCACGATGAGGCGCGCCGTCTCGCCCGGCTTGTATGCGTCCTTGTCCGGGGTGAGCCCGAAGACGCCCTGGCGCGACTTCTGCCACGCGATGGGCGTCTGCCCGCCCACATACAGGTCCGCCGACAGCGTCTGCACGCGTCCCAGCTTGTCGCGCGCCACCAGCTCCACCACGTACACCCCCGCCTCCTTCAGCTCGAAGGCCGGCGTGACGGACTTCTCCTCGGTGGTGACGGTCTTCTCCGCGAGCTTCACGTCCTCCTGCTCGGTGACGTACCGGGCCTCGCCGGTGGCGAAGTGCGTCTCGCGCAGCTGGCTGTGCCAGATGCGCTTGTAGAGGCGCACCCGCACCTCCTGGCCCTTCACCGCCTTGTCGTTGATGCCCACCGCGAGGATTTCCGGCGCGAGCGTGAAGGGCTTGTCCGAGTAGCGCGGCAGCTTCATGCCCAGCACGAAGGGCGGCAGCGCCCGCACCTCCTGTGCCGCCGACACGGGCTGGTTGTCCGCGCCCGTCACCGTGGCCTCGAAGCGGTAGATGCGCGCCGAGCCGTCCAAGTCCAGCGCCGGGTTGACGCTCATCTCGTCCGCGCCCGCGTCGTCCAGCGTGGCGTTGCGGGTGATGACCTCGGGGGCGCGGCTCTGCCCCTCCCGGGCGAACTGGGTGCTGGAGGCGAAGAGGAAGCCCTCGCGCCCCTTGGGCACGTAGTAGTAGGGGCGCCGCGTCACCGTCCAGGCGATGGGCTGCCCGGCCACGTTGCCGCCCGCGTAGTAGCGCGCCACCGCCTTCACCTTGAAGGCCGCGTCCAGCCGCGCCGTGGCGGGACTGGAGAGCTGCACCTCGAAGGTGGGCACGCGGTACGCCTCCACCCGGAAGTCCCGGCGCGCCAGCGTCCTGCCCGAGCGCGTCTCCAGCAGCACCGCGCGGAACTCGCCCGTGGGGGTGTTCTCCTCCTGGAACTCGGCGGAGAAGCCATACAGCGCGGTGAAGCTCAGCGGCAGCGCCCACTGCTGGTCTCCCGGCCCCTCCACCCGCAGCGTGTACTTCTTCGCGTCCTCGGGGGCCACGAAGTCACCGCCCACCTCGTTGCGCAGGAAGCCCTTGAGGTAGACCTTCTCGCCCGGCCGGTAGATGGGGCGCTCGGTGAAGAGGAAGCCGCGCAGCCCGTCGTTCGGCGGCGGCGGCGTCTGCTGCGTCAGCCACTCCAGCCAGCCCGAGGACGGCGACCAGTGGTTGTTGGCGAACGCCGAGGGGGGCTCGCGCGGGTTGAGCACGAGCAGGTCGTCCCCGTTCTGCACGGAGATGCGCTCGAGGCTCACCCAGTCCGTCTGCGGGCCGAGGCTCGCCCGGCCTCCCGCGTCCGTGGTCAGCTCCTGCTTGAAGGGCTGCTGCAGCGTCTGTTTCGGCTGCTTCGGGTCCGGCACCCGGCGCTGGCCCTCCAGCACGATGCGGGCGCCTCGCACCTCCTTCGCGTCGTCCAGCGTGCGCACGAAGAAGACGGCCTTGTCCCGCTCCTCCACCGTGCTCAGCGAGAGGTTGGTGATCTGCACACGGACATAGGCGCGCTCGGGGGCGCCGGTGAGTCGCCGCAGGCCCACGAGGTACGTGCCCGGCCGGGACTTGCCCACCACCGGGTTGATGAGCGGCGCCAGGTCCAGCCCGAAGGTGGTGGTGCCCCCGCGCTTGGGCAGCGGCAGGTCCACCAGCTTGGAGACGAGCGGCGAGCCCAGCAGGCGGATGTGCGCGGCCAGCTGGTCCTCGCCGATGTAGCCAGGCGTGGCGCTCACCGCGGGCTCCTCGCCGGGGAAGGGCGGCGGGCTCTCCTCGTTGATGACGATGGGCCGGTTGGGGAAGGGCCACAGGCCGGGGTGGAGCGGATCCACCCGGTAGATGCGCACGTCCGCGCGCGCGTCGGCGTAGCCCTGCAGCGGCAGCATGCGCGGGCCGTTGGCCTCCAGCACGGCGGTGGCCTGCATCCAGCGCAGGAAGGGACTCTTGAAGTCCAGGTGGAAGAAGACCTGGAGGTCTCCCGGGTCCCTCAGGGGCCGGCCGCTGTCGTCGCGGATGGGCGCGGCGCCGATGCGCATGCGGTAGAGCGTGTCCGGGACGAACTTGCCGCGCAGGGCCACGCGCGTGCCGTACGACTGGAAGTGCAGGTCCGGCACCGCGGGCTCCAGGCGCACCAGCTTCTTCAGCGCGGTGAGGCCGAGGTCCTGCACCGACGCGGAGAAGACGAGCTGCGGCAGGTCTCCCTGGCTGCCGCACGCGAGCGCCATGTCCCGGGGCGTGGAGGCCCCGCCCGTCAGGGAGAATTGCTCCCGGCCGCACTGCACCTGCTGCAGGTGGAAGGCGGGGCGCGTGGACAGCCGGCCCACCCACAGCACCTTGTCCTCGTCCCCGAGCGCGAGGCTCACGTTGACGCGCAGCTGCTTGCCCTCGGGCACGTCCTCCTCGAGGGTGATGGCGTAGATGGCCTGCTCGCGCTGGCTGCCGCGCGGGAGCTGCGACAGCGTCCAGTCCTTGAGCACCCGCGTGGGCGAGTCCGCCAGGCCGGGCAGGTCGCGCACCTCCAGCCGCAGCATCTTCCGGAGCGCGTCGAGCGACAGCGCCTGGGGGAAGGTGAGGGTGAAGGTGCGGAAGGGCCTCAGGTCCGTGCTGTCGGGCTGCGGCGACATCGCCGAGGGCGCCGACATCATCGTGGTGAGGACTTTGCGCGCGCCCCCCGCCTCGAAGGAGAAGCGGGCCAGGGCGGGCCAGGGCTCGGCCGGGCGGAACTGGAGCGTCTTGCGGTCCGCCCAGAACCACTGGCCGGGCCACGAGGGCGTCACCTTGAGCAGCTTCGCGCCATCATCCGCGCTCTGCTTGCCGGGCCCGACGTTGTCGGGGAAGTAGACGGTGACCGGGTCGAAGCCGCGCAGGAACTGGTCGGGGAGGAGCTTCACCCCCCCTCCCTCGGGACGCTGGCTCTCGTCGGCCGGGCGGTACTCCTGCGCCCCGGCGGGCACGGCCGCCAGCAGCAGGAGCAGGGACAGGACGGAGTTCAGGAGCGGCTTCACGGGTTGGCTCCGATACGGTTGAAGAAGTCGCGGAGGTACTCCTCGGGGACGTCGGTCTTGGCGCCGGCGAGTCCCACGAGGACGGGTTTGAAGGAGAGGGGGCGCTCCAGCGTGGCGGGAGCGTGGATGGCGAGCAGGTAGCTGCCCTTCTCGAGCGCGAGGAACTGCTGGCAGCCCTCGCCGAGCACGCGCTGGGCGGTGTCGAGCACGCTGCACTGGAGCACCTCGGCGGGCACCTGCAGCCCCAGGCCGACGTGGCCGGCCGAGGCGGTGGCGAAGCGGAAGTAGCGCGTCTGGCCCGGCGCCACCCAGCCCGTGTCCTTGGCGACGCCCTCGGCCAGCTCCTTCACCGGCTCATGCGTCCAGGTGACGCTGCCGGAGAGGGGCTGCTCGGCGAAGCCTCGCACCATGAGGCGGTAGGTGCCGGCCTTCAGCAGCCGGTCGAAGGTGCAGCCGCGCTCCAGGCCGTCCACCAGCAGCACCGTGGTGTCCTGGCCGAGGCCACACACGCCCGTGTCGGCGCGCAGGTGGACGACGGCGTCGGCGGGCAGTGTCAGGGTGCGCTCCACCGTCTCGCCCGAGAGCCGCAGGGCCTTCGCGGCGGGCAATTCGGGCAGCTTGCTCTTGGAGCCGGGGGGGAGCAGGGCCGCGGCCAGCTCCTCGGGCGGAGCGAGCACCACGCGCAGGCCCCCGGGGTTCGTCTCCAGGAGGAGCTCGCCCCGGCGGCCCGGAGGCACCTGGACGTCGCAGCCCTCCAGCCGCGCCCCGTCATCGAGCGTGGTCACGCACCGCGCCGCGCCCTTCACCAGCAGCCGCCGGGGCATCGGCGACACGCCGAAGGACAGCGGCTGCCGGCCGGGCACGCGGAAGGTGGTTTCAAAGAGGCTCGCGAGGGCCACGGCCGGCTTCGCCGCCTCCACCGACACCACCTCCGTCTGTACGCGGGACTCGGCCGGAGACCAGAGCACCACCACCCCGCCCGTGCCGCTCAGCACGCAGCGGGAGAGCGTGTCGGAGGGGGTGCACAGGTCCACCGCGG
The DNA here is from genome assembly GCF_036388035.1 of Archangium sp. GTDB lineage: Bacteria > Myxococcota > Myxococcia > Myxococcales > Myxococcaceae > Archangium. The sequence goes on along the minus strand of NZ_DASVSO010000273.1, from coordinate 4,314 downwards.
CCCCCTTGCCGTCCACCAGCACGGCCCAGGCCTCCTGGGGGAGGGAGAGCTGCACGCGCGTCGGCTCGGCGGGCATCACCAGGCGGAGCGCGGGCCCTCCGTTCCACGTCAGGTCCTGCAGGCCGGGCGTCAGCGGCACGGACGAGGGAGGCACGGGAATGGCGAGGCGCGTGAGGGTGGCGCCTCCCCGCTCGGCCGCGGGCGTCCACCAGCGCGCGAGCGACTCCTCCGTGGGGCCGGTGGCCGCGAAGCACGCGGAGTCCCGCTGCCGCGCGACGCCCCCGTCCAGCCGGCACGCCGGGTAGGCCGGGTCTCCGAAGGGCACGCTCATTCGCAGCAGGTGCAGGGCGGACTGCTTGGAGCGCTGGCGCAACAGGGTGACTTCCTGGCTCAACGGCGTGCGCTCCTCCTCGGGGTTCTCCAGCGTGTCCACGCGCTCGGAGAGGGAGAGCTTCGTCTCGGCGGTGGCGCCGGGAGCGCCAAACACCCAAGCGCCGGACTCCAGCGAGGCCTCGGGGCCGCACGGCCGCAGGGGGCCCTGCTGGGACGCGGGCAGGCAGAGGACGCCCCGGCCCGTCTCGTAGCGGCCGGGCCTCGGCACCTCCGCGCTCGCGGCCTCCCCCGTGGGAATCCTCCCGCCGGAGAGTGGACGCAGCGGACGGGCCGCCACGCTGGTGCTCACCTTGGTGGGCAGGCCCAGCGTCCAGACGCGCACGCGCCACGGCGCGGTGCCCGGCCTCAGCAGCGTCACGCACTCGCGCACGTCCATGCGCCGCGACACCACCGCGCCCCGCTCGTCCTCCAGGGCGCAGGAGAAGGGCGTCTTGGCGCGCAGGGTGACTTCCTGCAGCGCCTCGGCGGGCACGGGCGGCAGCGTGGCGCGCACCACGCCGGTGCTCACGTCCAGCGTGCCGCTCTCGGCGAGCACCCCGGCGTCCGTCACCTGGGCCAGCGCCACGGACACCTCGGTGGGGCCCGGCTGCTGCGTCTGGCTCTCCAGCACCAGCGTGTAGCTGCCGGCGGGGAGCGGCTCGGCGATGGCGCAGTTCCAGTCCGCGCCGTGGTCCGCGCTCTCCACCGCCAGGCGTCCCGTCCCGTCGAAGATGCGGCAGCGCACGTCCGTGCGGCCGCGCGTGAGCAGGCGCAGCGTGCCGTCCACCGGCAGCACCAGCGGAATGCGGCTGGGGGCGCTCACGTCCTTGACCATGGGTGGCGCGAGCACCTCGGTGCGCAGGTACAGCGCGTAGGAGATGGCCACGTCCCCGCGGCTGTGCTCGGCCACCAGCGTGTAGCGCCCGGGCTCGAGCCAGAGGGACTGGCCCTCGGGAGGCGGCGACTCCTTCGTGGGCAGCGGCGCGGCGACGGGCGCCGGGGCGCTCTCCTCCTCGCTCGGCGGCGGGGCCTCCTCCTGGGGGCTCTCCTCGGAGTATTCGGGGGGCGACTCCGACTCGCCTTCACCCGACCCCTCGCCCTCGGAGGACTCCGAGTACTCGGAGGGCTCAGCGGACTCGGAGGACTCAGCGGGCTCGGACGGCTCCGTGTACTCGGGCTCGGGTGGAGGCGGCGGGGGCGCGTACTCCGTCCGCGGAGCGATGACTTCCACGGGCTTGAGCGTCTTGTCCGCTCCAATGGAGTAGAGCCGCCCCTGCATGCCGTGGGTCAGCGTGAAGGCCACCGCCATCCCCGCCGGCACTTCGAAGGAGAACTCGTCCTTGCCGTCCTTGCCGAGGTCCGCCCGGTACCACTCATTGAAGAGCACCGGGTGCGCCTTGTTGCCCTTGAGCACCACCGGGGGCTTCACGCTCTCCAGGGAGGTGCGGCGCATGGACTCCACCGTCAGCGGCAGCTGCGTCCACAGGTAGGTGCCCTTGGCCAGCCGCAGTGACTGCTCGCAGGGCGTGGGCACCGTCACCACCGGCCAGCCCTTCGGGTCGTCCAGGCGGCACTGGAGCTGCGCGCCCGGCGCCGCCGTGGAGAGGGTGTAGTCATTCGTACGGGGCGCCGTGAGCTTCTGCTGGATGAGGTCGCCCGCGTTGACGCGGAAGAAGGCCTCGCCATCGGCGAGCACGCCCTCGACGCCCTTCACCTCGCGGCGCTCCAGCAGCACGGCGCCGCGGCCCTTGCTCTGCCCCGTGGTGCGAGCGGTGAGCAGGTAGCGGCCGGGCCGCAGGTAGGTGGACACGAGGCAGTTGCGCCCGCGCCCTCCGCCCGAGGCGCTGCCCACCTGGGGCACCACCGGCGTGCGGATGGTGCACTCGGTGGCCAGCAGGCCCTGCGTCGTCACGTGGTAGAGGCCCTCCTGCTTGACGTCGAAGGTGAGCGAGTGCGACTCGCCGCGCTCGAAGTCGAGCCAGGTGGGCACCGACGGTTGCAGGGCGGGCATCGGCGGGAAGGTGGGCGCGTAGGTGGCCAGCGGAGGCGGGGGAGGCGGGGGCGACCCGGGCCGGTGCACCAGCAGGTTGAGGGGTGTGGCTCCGGGCTGGCTCAACGAAAGCGTCCCCGTCGCGGCCGGAAGCTGGCAGCGGCCTTCCTTGGCCTCCGCCCGCGTGTCACCCACGGCGCAGGTGAAGGGCTCGCCACCGGAGGCGCGCACCTCCAGGGGCCCCCCTCGGGCGAGGAACAGCTCGACGGGCGCCGGGCCGTCGAGCACCAGGGGCAGGGGCTCGGAGAAGGTGAGCGGCAGTGGGCGCAGGGAGAGGCCCCGCAGCGAGCCTCGGCCGATCCGGTTGCCGACGAGCCGGTAGGTGTCGTCCTTGTGCAGCCGGACGCGCGGAATCAGGCACGACGTCCGGGTCGCCGTGTCCTCCGTGGGCGCGCGGCCCTCGACGGCCAGGGTGAGCCGCTCGATGCCCTCGGTGCCGCCGTACAGCTTCAGCTCGTACACGCCGGGGGCGGCCGTATGGGGGATGCGGCACGTCTCCGCCTTCGGGTCCGGTTCGAACAGCCGGGTCTTCTTGGCGCCGTCCACGAGGTACAGCTCGCAGCGCGTCTTCCGCTCTCCGCTGGTGGCGAAGACGTAGCGGCCGGAGCGCGCCACCCGGAACCAGACGGTGGCGGACGAGCCGTCGTAGTTGAACGCGCGGCGGAACGGGCGATCCGGGCCCACCTCCGGCCCGTCGAAGCCGACGAGCACCCAGTTGTCCGGCGTCTCCTGCTCCAGCATGCACCCCAGGGGCGCGCTGTCGGGATCCAACGGCACCTCGTGGAGGCCGACGAGGTAGTCCGCGTTGGTGGGCGGCTTGAAGCGGGGCGAGGAGGTGCCCTGGCCATAGCTCCCATCCGTGAAGTCACGCTCCGTCGCGAGCCGGGCCCACTGCAGCATCAGCTTCGTGCCCGGCTCTCCGCGCAGCAGCGCCACGTGCCGGCCGGTGCCGCTCGCCAGGGTGCTGCACTGGGGGATGAGCGCCTTGGGCTGAATCTGACAGCTCGCCTCCGAGGAGCCGGTGACGTTGCTGGCCCCATCGGGGGCGAGGGCATGGAGGCTCACGCGGCTGCTGGACTGGGCGTTGCTCTCGCGCGAGAGGAACACGGCGGTGGCGCCCGAGGGCAGCTCCACCGCGCTCATGCCCCAGGGGGGGAGGGTGACGCTCAGCGAGCGCTCGGGAGGCGCCTTCGGGAAGCCGTAGGCCACGGCGAGGGTGTTGTCCTCCTTGCCCTGGCTCCAGTCCTTCGGGGAGGTGCCATAGGTGGTGAGCAGGTAGGTGCCCGCCTCGAGCGTCGTCTCCAGCCACCACTCGTACTGGGGCTGGCCCGCGCGCGGCTGCGTGGAGGCATCCTTGAGCGGGACGGGCTCCCACCACGCGGCATTGCGCCACAGCCGCACGTCTCCGGCGGTGCGGCCGGAGACGCGCAGGGTGACGGGCTGGCGCTGGTCGAGCTTGAGCCAGAAGGAGGCCTGGTGGCGCGGGGCGAGCACCTGGCGCACCTCGCGGCCCGGCTCCAGCAGTACCGGCTGGGCGTTGTCCTCGGTGTAGGGCACCGCCTGGAGGTTCACCTGGCCCTTGGTGCCCTTGCCCTTCGTCCGGGACGTCAGGCGCAGCTTGTAGGTGCCCGCGTCGAGCAGCTGGTCCAGCTCGCAGTTGGAGCGGCCGGCGGCGCCGCTCTGGGCGAAGGGGCCCCGCACGTGGTCCACCAGCTCGCACGCCGTCCCGGAGGGAGTGCGCGCGGTGATGACGACCCGGGCCGCCTGGTCCAGGGTGACGATCGTCTCCTGGCTGCCTTTCGCCGGGACGGAGGCGGGCGAGAGGCTGACGGCGTGCAGCAGCAGCAGGGAAACCGACAGCGGTGACAAGGGCATGAGGGCCTCGGCTAGAG
>NZ_DASVSO010000272.1:0-5949 GCF_036388035.1 Archangium sp. | reverse complement strand
GCCGGTGGGTGGGGACACAGGAGTCAGCCGGACCAGGGCGAAGACCAGGGCGCCCACCGCGACGGCGCTCGCCAGCGCCAGCCCCAGGCGGCGTCGCGAGCGGGGCTCGGGGGCGGCGGACAAGGCATGGTCCATGTGCCTCACGCCCTCGCGCACGTCCTCGAGCGTGACCACCAGCGCCTCCACCGAGTGCTTGTCGGGCGCAACGAAGTTCGGGGAGTTCTCCACTTCCATGGCGACGTAGCCAGGCGAGGCCGAGGAGGTGATGCGTACCCGCCAGTCGCTCAGTTGTCCGGCTCCGTCCTCATCGGCGGGCTTGAGCACCAGGGCCGCCGCCCCGCTTTTCTCGTGCCTGGCGCGGTAGAGCTCCCCCTGGTTGTACGTGGACTGCGGTACCTGCTCGTGAATTTGATACGGCCCCAACCGCTCCGCTTCCTCCCGGCTCGACTCGGACTTCTTCTGCTCGTCCATGCGTGCTCCTCGCTGGCCTCCCCGCCCGTCCGAGGCCGAGGCTCCTGTCTGCCCCGAGCCGAGCCTCCGCTCCAGGAGCTACCTGGTGCATTGGGGGTGACCTACTCCCCAGGTGTGGCACCAGGAGGTTGTTGTCGTGCTCAGCCTCGGGTCCGACGCGAGGCGCGCGGGGGCGGCACCTCCACCACGGTGTCTCCGGCGATGGCGAAGAGGCGCTCGCCGGAGCGCGGGCGGATGTCCATGCCCCCGGTGAAGGCACTGAAGGCGGGCAGCACGCCCACCGCTGAGCCCAGGTGGAAGCAGGGCAGGCGCAGCCGGTCCGCGCCGGAGTTGAGGCGCACGGTGGGGTGGAGGTGCCCGGCCCAGACGTAGCGGCCCTCGGCCGGGTCCGGGTGGTGGGAGAAGCGGAAGGGGCCCTGGTCCGCATGGGGCTCCACCAGCTCCATCCTCCACGCGGGCGGCAGCTCCAGGTAGCGGTCGTGGTTGCCGCGCACCAGCACCATCTCCACCTCATGGCCCGCGCGCCAGGCCGTCACGCGCTCCACCACCTCGCGCGTGAGGCCCCGGCGCGAGTGGACGAGATCCCCCACCAGCAGCAGCCGCCGGGCCCCCGTGGCGCGCAGGGCCGCCGAGAGGCGCGCGAGGTCATCCTCCAGCACCTCCGGGGGCAGGGGAATGCCGTGCTGGTGGAAGCTCTCCGGCTTGCCCCAGTGCAGGTCCGCCACCGCGAGCACGTCACCCTCGGGCCAGTGGAGGGCGCGCTCGGGGCGCAGCTCCAGCTCGGTGCCGCCTAGGCGGACAGGGAGTCCTCGCGCAGCCATTTCTCCTTCATGCGCTCCACCCGGTCCGCCAGGGACTCGTTGGAGAGGGTGGCGCCGATGCGCTCGACGACGAGCGGAAAGCCCAGCGGCGTGGGCCGTGGGACGTGAATGCACTCCAGGGGCAAGCGCTCCAGGCGCTCCAGGGTGCTCGTGAGCCGCGTCTGCTCGAAGTGCTGCTCCAGTACCTCGCGCCGGGCCTGCGCGAGCAGCATGTGGTCCGGCTCGTAGCGGGCGAAGACGTCGTAGAGGAGCCCCGAGCTGGCCTGCACCTGACGGGTGGACTTGCGCGCCCCGGGCAGTCCCGGCATCACCAGTCCGGCCACGCGCGCCACGTCGCGGAACTGACGCCGGGCCAGCTCGCCGAGGTTGACGCTCTCCAGGATGTCCTCCACCAGCCGCTCGCGGGTGAAGAGGGCGGGGCGCAGCGCCTCCTCGAAGGGGAAGGGCGAGGGGGTGAGCAGCTCCAGGCCGTAGTCATTCACCGCGAGGCTGAAGGTGGCCTTCTGCAACCGCGTGAGGCGCAGGGCGAGCAGCGCGGCGAGGCCCTCGTGCACGAGCCGCCCCTCGAAGGGGTAGAGGAAGAGATGGTGGCCCTCGCGCGTCTGGCACAGCTCGGCGAGGCAGGCGTCCTGGGCGGGCAGGCGGGACAGGCGGGCCTGGGCCTCCAGCACGGGGCGGGCGGCGTCGAGCTCCGCGGTGTCGAGCTGCCCGTGGCGCACGGCGTGGAAGGCGCGGCGCACGGCGGCGGCCAGCGAGCCGGAGATGGGCAGCCGTCCACCGCTCCAGCGGGGCGTGGCCGAGGCGCGCTCCTTGGCCACCTTCACGTAGGCGGTGAGGTCCTTCATCATGCGGAACTCGAGCCGCTTGCCGGCGAAGAGGAAGGTGTCCCCGGGACGGAGCCGGCCCACGTAGGACTCCTCCACCGTGCCGAGCCGGCCGCCCTTGAGGTAGCGCAGCTCCACGGTGGCATCCGAGGCGATGGTGCCCACGTTGAGCCGGTGGAGCCGGGCCACGCGCGCGTCCGCCACCACGTAGCGATCCTCGAGGCGCAGGACGCGGTGGAACTGCGGGTAGGCGCGCAGGGTGGGGCCGCCCTCGGTGACGAGGGTGAGCGTGCGGTCGAAGTCCTCGTCGGAGAGGTCGCGGTAGGAGTAGGCCCCGCGCACCTCGGCGAGCAGGGCGTCGCGGCTGAAGCCCCCGCCGAGCGCACAGGTGACGAGGTGCTGGGCGAGCACGTCGAGCGGCTGGTGCAGGGGCGCCCGGGGCTCCACCTCACCGTGGGCGAGCCCCTCGCGGGCGGCGGCCATCTCCACCAACTCGAGGGCGTGGGTGGGGACGAAGAGGAGGTGCGCGGTGGCGCCGGGGCGGTGGGCGCTGCGGCCAGCGCGCTGGAGCGTGCGGGCGATGCCCTTGGGGCTGCCCACCTGCACCACGCGCTCCACGGGGCCGAAGTCCACGCCCAGGTCGAGCGACGAGGTGCAGACGACGAGGCGCACGCTGCCGTCCTTGAGGCCGTGCTCCACGCGCTCGCGGGCCTCGCGGTCGATGGAGCCGTGGTGGAGGGCGAGGACGTCCTCCCACTCGGGGTGGAGGTAGCGCAGGCCCTCGTACCAGCGCTCGGCCTGGGAGCGGGTGTTGGTGAAGAGGAGGGTGGAGTGGGCCGGGTCGAGCCAGTCCGCCGCCTTGCGCAGCATGGAGAAGCCGAGGTGCCCGGCCCAGGGAAAGGCGTCGACGGTGTCCGGGAGGAGCGTCTCGATGCGGACGGGACGCGCGAGCTCGGCGCGGATGAAGGTGGGAGAGACGTGGGGGCCCACGGCGGCGCGGGCGGCCTCGTCGAGGTTGCCGAGCGTGGCCGACAGGGCCCAGGTGCGCAGGCCGGGAGAGAAGCGGCGCAGGCGGGCGAGGGCGAGCTCCACCTGGGTGCCACGCTTGGAGCCGAGCAGCTCGTGCCACTCGTCGACGATGACGGCGCGCAGCGAGGCGAACAGCTCGTGGGCGCGCTCGTGACAGAGGAGGAGGGAGAGGGACTCGGGGGTGGTGATGAGGACTTCGGGGAGGCGCTCGCGCTGGCGGCGGCGGATGGAGGACGAGGTGTCGCCCGTGCGGCTCTCCACGGTGATGTCGGCCTCGAGCGCGCACAGGGGCGCGTTCAGCGCGAGCTCGATGTCCCGGGAGACGGCGCGCAGCGGGGTGAGGTAGAGGACCTGGAGCCCCTTCTGCCGGTGGTGGGCGACGTCCGCGAGCGGACCGATATAGGCCGCATAGGTCTTCCCGGCGCCGGTGGGCACATGGATGAGCCCGCTCTCCCCGCGGGCATACGCCTCCCAGACCTGGCGCTGAAAGGGAAACGGCTCCCACCCCTGCTCGCGGAACCACGAGAGGAGCGCCTCCGCCTCTCCCCCGGGCGGAGCGGCGGGGGCCGAGGGGCTCGGGCGGACTCGGGTGGAGCGGGCCCGGGAGCGCTTACGCGGGGGCATGGAGCAGCTCCTTCAACTGGTCGAGGGAGTCCGCGTCCCGCGGCGTCTTGTCCACCCGCCACCGGGCGATGCGAGGGAAGCGCAGGGCAATCCCGGACTTGTGCCGGGGCGAGGCGGCGATGCCCTCGAAGTGCAGCTCGAACACCTGCACGGGGTCCACGGAGCGCACGGGGCCGAACTTCTCCTTCGTGTGTGCGCGGATCCACCGGTCGAGCCGACCTATCTCCTCGTCGGTGAGCCCCGAATACGCCTTGGCGATGGGCAGCAGCTCCTCCCCGTGCCAGACGGCGAACGTGTAGTCCGTGTAGAGCGAGGCGCGCCGCCCATGCCCCGGGTGCGCATAGAGGAGGATGGCATCCACGGTGAAGGGGTCGATCTTCCACTTCCACCAGTCGCCGCGCTTGCGGCCGTGCTGGTAGGGGGACTCGAACCGCTTGAGCATGAAGCCCTCGACGTTGCGCGAACGGGACTCCTGGCGCAGCTCGGCGAGGGCCTCCCACGTGGGCGCGGCGATGGCCGGAGAGATGGGGAAGAGGGGCCGGTCGCGCAGCAGGGCCTCCAGCCGGGCGCGGCGCTCGCGGAGGGGGAGCGCGCGCACGTCCTGGCCGTCCTGCTCGAGCAGGTCATACGTCATGAAGGCGGCGGGGGCCTCGGCGAGCACCTTGGCGGTGAGCTTCTGCCGGCCGATGCGGCGCTGGAGCAGGCTGAAGGGCAGTGGCTGCCCGTCGGCGTAGGCGAGCACCTCGCCATCGAGCACGGTGCCATCCGGAAGGTGGGCGGCGGCCTCGGCGATCTCCGGGAAGCGCTCGGTGATGAGTTCCTCGCCGCGGCTCCACAGGTAGACGCCCCCCTTGCGCCGGATGAGCTGGCCGCGGATGCCGTCCCACTTCCACTCGGCGAGCCAGGCGTCGCGCTCGCCGAGCCCCTCCACGGGCTGCTCCAGGGGGCTGGCCAGGTAGAAGGGGTAGGGGCGCGAGCGGTCTCCATCGGAGACGTCCGGGGCGAGCAGCTGCTCGAAGAAGGCGCGCGAGGGGGCCCAGGTGCCCATGAGCCGGTGGGACACGGCGGCGGGAGGCAGTCCCGCGCGCTGCGCCAGCGCCCGCACGACGAGCGTGTCGGAGACGCCGACGCGCAGCTCGCCGGTGAGCATCTTGTTGAAGAGGAACAGCTCGCGGCGGGGCAGCACGTGCCACCAGCCGGTGACGCGCTCGCGCTGCTCGGCGGCGGAGAGGCCGGCGAGGGGCAACAGGCGCTCCTCCAGCCAGCGCGACAGGGGCAGCTCCTCGGGCTCGCCGGGGCGCTCGGTCTGGTCGAGCAGCAGGGCGATCATCTCCGCGAGGTCACCCACCGAGGCGTACGTCTCGTCGAAGAGCCACTCCGGGGTGTCGGTCAGCTCGCGGATCCACTCGCGCAGCGCCTTGGGGGGCACGAGCCGCTTGAGGCGGCGGCCGGTGAGGAAGAACAGCGCCCAGGCGGCGTCCTCGGGAGGCGCCTCATGGAAGTACGCCACCATGGCCTCCACCTTGGCGTTGGTGGAGGTGGTGGAGTCGAGCGCGTCATAGAGGTCCGCGAGTCGCCGCACGTCTCACTCCTCCGTCTCGCCCTCGAAGGGGGTGGAGAGCGGCGCCGCGTCGAGGCCCCGGTTCTCGCGCAGGTAGCGCGCGAGCGTCTCACTGGAGCCGTGGGTGACGAGGATGCGCGAGGCGCCCGTGTCCTTCGCGGTGCGCAGGAGGCTCGGCCAGTCCGCGTGGTCGGAGAGGACGAAGCCCCGGTCATACCCCCGGCGGCGCCGGTTGCCGCGCACCCGCATCCACCCCGAGGCGAAGCCCGTCTCGTGCTCGCCGAAGCGGCGCATCCACGTGGAGCCGGCCGCGCTCGGCGGTGCCAGCACGAGCGCCCCGGCGTAGGAGGTGCCCTTCTCCACCTCGGACACGGGCCGGGTGGGCAGCATGCGCACGCCGGCCTCGCGGTAGGCCTCCACCAGCGCGTGCGTGGCGCCGTGGACGAACACCTCGCGGTCCGTGAGCCGGGCCAGCTCGGCGAGCAGCCGCTGCGCCTTGCCCAGCGCGTAGCAGAAGAGCACCGAGGCCCGTCCCGCCTCGCGGTTGCCGTCCCACCAGCGCAGCACCTCCTCGGCGACGAGCCGCGTGTCGTCCCAGCGGTAGATGGGCAGCCCGAAG
>NZ_DASVSO010000271.1:0-2677 GCF_036388035.1 Archangium sp. | reverse complement strand
CTGGTGCCGGACGAGCTGGACGAGGTGAGCCAATCCATCAACGAGATGCGCCTGTCGCTGCGCGCCGAGATGGCCGAGCGCAGGAGGGCGGAGGCGGCGAATCACTTCCTCGCCGAGGCCAGCAAGCAGCTCGCCGTGTCGCTCGACTACCAGGAGGTCACGGACTGCATCTGTCGGCTCGCGGTGCCGGAGCTGGCGGACCTGGCGGTCTGCTTCGTGACGAGCCAGGGCGACACCCTGCGGCTGTCGTCCATCGCCGCGTCATCGCCCTACCAGGCCGAGCTCGCCGACGAGCTGCTTCACCGCTGGCCCATGGCCCTCGATGTGCGGCGCGAAGGCGTGTCGGCGCTCGCGAGCGAGCACCTCGTCTCCGTCCCCGACATCGCGCACTCGGAGCTGCGGGAGCTCGTCCCGAATGCAAACCACCGCCGGGTGCTCCAGACGCTCGGCTGTCGCTCGTACGTCGCCGTGCCACTGCATGCCCACGGCAAGCGGCTCGGTGTGCTGACGCTCCTGCGGCTGCGGGAGGCGCCGCGCTATTCCGGACGCGGAGACCTGGAGTTGCTCGAGGAGTTTGGCCGCCGTGCGGCCACCGCGCTGGACAACGCGCTCCTCTACCGCGAAGCGCAGGAGGCCATCTGCATGCGTGACGAGTTCCTCACCGTGGCCTCCCACGAGTTGAACACCCCGCTCACCTCGCTCCGGCTCCAGGCCCAGCGGCTCGAGCGCCTGAGTCGGAAACCCTGCGACGAGGCGGACTTTCGTGAGGCGGTGCGGAAGACGGTGGGAGGGGTGGACCAGCAGATCGATCGGCTCCGGCGGCTCGTCGACTCGTTGCTGGACGTCTCGGAGCTCGAGACGGGGCGGTTCTCCCTCGAGCGGGAGGAGGTGGACCTGACGGAGCTCGTGGGCGAGGTGCTCGAGCGGCTCTCCGAGCCACTCCTGAGAGCGCGCTGCCCGGTGGAATTGCGAACGGCGGGTCGGGTCGTGGGCCGGTGGGACCGGCTGCGATTGGAGCAGGTCATCATCAGCCTGCTCGGCAACGCGATGAAGTTCGGGGCCGGCAAGCCCATTGAAGTCCAGGTGCTCGCCCCGCAGGGCCAGGCCCAACTCGTGGTGAAGGATCAGGGGATGGGGATTCCCGTCGAGGAGCAGTCCCGGATCTTCGAGCGGCTCGCGCGGGCCGTCTCCGAGCGTCACTTCGGAGGGCTGGGCCTGGGGCTCTTCATCGCCCGGCAGATCGTCGAAGCGCACGGGGGAACCATCCGGGTCGAGAGCGAGCCCGGCGCGGGCGCCACGTTCATCGTCGAGCTGCCCCTGCACCTGCCTGTCTCACCGCACTCGGAGCCCGCCGGACAGGGGGACGCCGCGCACTGAGGGTCAGTGGACCTCCATCTCCTGGAACACCACACCGTCCAGCTCCAGGCGCTTCACCGCCTCCACCATGCGCTCGTTGGCGATGATGCAGCCAGGCCAGTCACGGAGGCGGAAGAGGTCGACGTGCTCGGGCAGCGACGAGGCGTCGAGCCAGATCCTCTTCGGGAGGTGGTTCGAGTTGCTACCACAGGTAGGGCAGAGGGGCTTGTGCTCTGGCGGAAGGCAATCGGGGTGGAACCGGCCGTGCAACTCCAGTTGCAGCTGTAGCAACTCGGGTGCGTGCTTCGTGCGGAAGCGGACCTTGATGGGGCAGCCTTGGAGACCGCGGATGCTGGCCGCCTGCAAACGCTCCAGGGCCTCGCGGCGCGCGCAGAGGGTCCAGGAGTTCTGCATGTAGAGCTGGCCGAAGTACCCCAACCCGGAGCCCTCCACCGGGCCGAAGGATGCCCCTGGTTGCAGGATGGCCCACGAGGGGAGGAGGGGAAGGACCAGCTCGCGCAGCCGGACGTACTCCTCGTACGGCACCGGCTCCGGTTCGTGGAACTTCTCGCGCTCCGGGAGGCTCGAGAGGTCCACACAGGGATAGGGAAGCCCTGCCACACCACCACCCAAGCGGCAGGTCGGACACGGTTGAGACCAATCCACGCCGGGCAATCCCCATGTGTGTCCGGCGTTCAGGTATCCCGTGTAGCGAGGGGCCTTGTCCTCTGTGAGGCTGTAGAACTTCACGCGTCTTCATCCTCCATTTCGCGCTCAGTCGGCGAAGAGCTGGGGACCCGGCGGAACAAGCGAGTGACTGTAAGGCATGATGGGGCCAACGATGTCGAAGCGATAGGCCAGCTCGAAGGCTTTGCGCATCATTTCCTCCTGAGGGATTCGGCGTTGCTCATTGGCTTTCATGAACTGCCGCCATGCCGCGTTCCATGGGCCGCCTTTCGCGCCGCGATGGATGCGCAGGTGCACCTGCTCTGGAAGGACCATCGTCCATGCGTGGACGTCGATGCCATTGTCACTGAGCCACTTCCTGAACTCCTTCGCTTGAGGGAACAGGTGGTGTTTGAACAGCTTTCCTTCGAGCCGGGGAAAGGCCGGGAGATAGCCGTGGCGGTAGCGGAAGTGGAACGCCATCCGGGGCTGTGCATTCGCTCGAAGCCCCACGCGCCTCCAGTTGCGCTGGGTGCTAGGGCCGCGCATGGGAGGGCGATAGCGCACCAGCTCCACACCCTGCGCGAGGGACGCGCCCTCCCTCGCCTCCGGGTCCACGTCCCCGCAGTCGAAGACGCCGCACTCCCCCTCGTCG
>NZ_DASVSO010000270.1:0-8398 GCF_036388035.1 Archangium sp. | reverse complement strand
GCATCGAGGTGGATGTGCTCCTCGCGAGACGAGCCCGCCGGGTTGTAGTGCTCCAGGTCGGTCTCGAACCGCTCGAGCTGTTCTAGAGCCGCCCGGAGCGTGGTCGCCCACGTACTGATTTGCCCGTGTTGTGCCCGTGGGAAGAGGAGGGCAAAAGAAGAAGGGCGCCAGACTTTCGTCTGACGCCCTTCTTGTGCTCCCCGACGAGGACTCGAACCTCGGACCTAGTGATTAACAGTCACCCGCTCTACCGGCTGAGCTATCGGGGAATATGTCCGCTGCGCGTCGGCCGTTGGTGAACCGCCGCGACAACGAGGTGCTTTCTAAAGAACGGAGTCCGTCCTGTCAACATCCCGTTTCGACCCGCTCTCGCGACTTCGCCCGGTTCCCTGGTCGGCGCTCGATGGGATGACCCCCATCGTCGTCGAGGCCCTCTCCCACGTCCTCTCCGGCGGCAGCTCCGCGGAGCGCGTGTTGGACCGCACCCTGCGTGCGCACCGGCAACTCTCGCGCGAGCAGCGCCAGGTCCTCGCCGAGGCCGTCTTCAACATCGGCCTGTGGCGCCGTCGGCTCGGGTTCCACCTGGGCATCCCCGACGCTCCCGCTCCCGCGCTGCTCTTCGTCTTCCTCCATCGGCTCGTCGGCCTCCCGGCCGAGGAGGCCGCCCGGCTCGCGGGCCTCGAGGCGCCGCCAGCCCTCGTCTCCGCAGAGCCCCCGTCGCTCGCCCTCCGGTACTCCCTGCCTGACTGGCTCGCAGAGCACTTCACCCGCGAGCTCGGCCCCGCCGCCGACGACTTCTGCGCCCACCTCAACGTCCCCGGTCCCATCACGCTCCGGGTGAATCGGCTCCGGACCACCCGTGAAGCCCTGGCCGAGCGGCTGCGCTCCGAGGGCGTCGAGACCCGGCCTGGGGCCTTCAGCCCCCTCGCGCTCCATGTCGTGGGCCCCAGGCCCAACCTGTATGGGCTCGCTTCGCTGCGAGAGGGCCTCTTCGAGGTGCAGGACGAGGGCAGTCAGCTCCTCGGGCTCCTCGTCGAGGCCCGGCCCGGGGAGACCGTGCTCGACCTGTGCGCCGGGGCCGGGGGCAAGACGCTCCAGCTCGGCGCCGCTCTGGAGAACCGGGGGCGGCTCCTCGCGTACGACCCGGATGCCGAGCGGCTCGACCGGCTCCTGCAGCGGTGCTCCCGCGCGGGCCTCTCGAACGTCCAGGTGCTCCGGGCGCCTCCGGAGGGCGTGCTCGCCGACCGGGTGCTCGTGGATGCCCCGTGCTCGGAGCTGGGTTCCCTGAGGCGTGGGCCCGACCTGCGGTTCCGCATCGACCCCGCCACCCTCATCGAGCTGCCTCGGGTCCAGCGCGACATCCTCGCTCGCGCGCGCTCGCTCGTGCGTCCCGGCGGGCGGCTCGTCTACGCGACCTGCACCGTGAACCGTGCCGAGAACGAGGAGGTTGTCTCGGAGTTCCTGCGCTCGGCCCCGGAGTTCCGGACGGTCTCCCCCGGGGCGGGGTGGTTGGACTCCTCGTGCGTCCGGGAGGGCTTCCTGTTCTGCGCGCCGCACCTGCACGGGACCGATGGGTTCTTCGCCGCCGTGCTCGAACGGGCGGGCGGGTAGGGGACCAGACAACCTCACCCTGGCCTTCTTCCGGGGGGAGAGGGGAGGTTGTCACCCGGACATGTGGTGTTCGAAGCACGGGGACACCCGCTCCCCCGGTGCTATGAAGGCGCCCGTGCGTTGGCTCAAGCCCCTCCCGCTGCGTCCTCGCGACACCGTCCACGTCGTGGCCCCCGCCGGCCCCTTCGACCGCCCGAGTTTCGAGGTCGGCCTCAACGTCCTCGCTCAGCGCTACTCGCCCGTCTTCCGGCCCGACCTCTACGAGAGCTGGCGCTACCTCGCCGGCACCGATGCCCGTCGTGCCGAGGAGCTCTCCCACGCCCTCACCGACTCCAGCGCCCGCGCCGTCTTCTGCGCCCGCGGAGGCTACGGGTGCATGCGTCTCCTGCCGTCCCTCCCGCTCGCGGACATGGCTCCCACGGCGCTCGTCGGCTTCTCCGACGTCACCGCCGTCCACCTGCCGCTCCAGGGGCTCGGCCGCGTCACCATCCACGGGCCCGTCGTCACCCACCTGGGCAAGCAGCCTCCCGAGGTCCAGGAGTACCTCTTCCGCCTCCTGGAGTCCCCCGAGGCCCCGCCGCCCCTCCAGGGCAAGGACTCCTTCGTCCCCGGCGTCGTCGAGGGACGGCTGCTCGGCGGCAACCTCTCCGTCTTCTCCCGGCTGCTGGGCACTCCCTACATGCCGCCGCTCGACGGGGCCGTCCTCTTCCTCGAGGACGTAGGTGAGCGTCCCTACCGGCTCGACCGCATGTGGACCCACCTCAAGCTCGCCGGCGTGTTCGAACGCGTGCGCGGCATCGTGCTCGGGGACTTCACCGACTGCGAGGTGAAGGACGCCCCCTACGGCAGCGCCGATGTCCTGCGCTCGCTCGCCGAGGAGACGGGCCTCCCGTGCGCCGCCGGCTTCCCGGTCGGCCACGACACGCCCAACTACCCCATCGCCCTCGGCACCCACGTGCGGTTGGATGCCAGCGCCGCCCGCCTCACCTTCCTGGAAGGAGCGGTGCAGGCATGAGCAGTCACCCCATCGCCGACCTCCAGAGCGCACTGGAGGAGGCCATCACGCTCGGCATCTTCCCGGCCGCGCAGGCCGTGGTGCTGCACCGGGGCGCCCAGGTCTTCGGGGGCGTGGCCGGCAACGTCACCGGGGACACCCGCTTCGACCTGGCCTCCGTCACCAAGGTGCTCTGCACCACCGCGCTCTTCCTGCGCTTCTGGACGGAGGGGAAGGTGGGGCCCGAGACCCCGGTGGCCCGCTTCTTCCCGGGCTCGCCCGTGGGGGAGGCGGGGGCCACCGTGGCGGATCTGCTCTACCACCGCTCGGGCCTGCCGCCCTTCGTGCCCTTCTTCGCCGAGGCGCTCACCTCCACCCCCGAGCTCCTCGACCCGGGCTGTCCCTCGGCCACCCGCGCCCGCGTCCGCGACGAGGTCATCCAGGCCGCCGCGCGCACCCCGCTCGCCGCCCCGCTGCGCACCCGCACCGCCTACAGCGACGTGGGCTTCATCCTCCTGGGGGAAATCCTCTCCCGCGCGGGCGGTGCTTCCCTGGACGTCCTCTTCTCGCGCCATGTCTCCGAGCCGCTCGGCCTCTCCGCGCGCTTCCACCGCCTCACGGACTTTCCCACCGACGGTCGCGTCGCTCCCACCGGGGCCACCCGTCCCCGCGAGCCCGCTCCCGGCCAGGAGAAGATGTGGGGCGAGCTTCCCTCCCGTCCCTCCCTGCCCGGCGAGGTGGATGACGACAACGCCTGGGTGATGGACGGCGTCAGCGGCCACGCCGGTCTCTTCGGCACCGCGGTGGACGTGGCCCGCTTCGGCCAGGCCATCCTCGCGGGGTGCTCGGGAGACGCGGCCCTCGCCCCCGGGCCCCTCTGGTTCCGCGCGCTGGCGACCGATCCGCTCGTGGAGGGCAGCACCCGCTCCATGGGCTTCGACTCGCCCTCCGAGCGCCTGTCCAGCGCGGGCCACTTCATCGGCGACACCCCTCCGGGCGCGGTGGGCCACCTCGGCTTCACCGGCACGAGCCTCTGGGTGGACCTGCGCCGCTCCCTCGTGGTGGCGCTCGTCACCAACCGCGTGGCGCTCGGCCGCCAGGAAGTGCGCATCCGCGATTTCCGTCCCGTCTTCCACGACCTCGTCGTGCAGGCCCTCGGCCTCCATGACCTCACCCCGAAAGCAAATGGCTGACGACAACGGCAACGTCCTCGAAACCATCTCCCCCGGCGCGGTGCGCCGCATCCACCTCGTCGGCGTGGCCGGCACCGGCATGGGCTCGTTCGCGGGCATGCTCAAGGCCGCGGGCTATGAAGTCACCGGCAGCGACGAGAACGTCTACCCGCCCATGAGCGACATGCTCCGCAACTGGGGCATCCAGGCGCTCACGCCGTACAGCCCGGGGAACCTGGACGTGGCGAAGCCGGACCTCGTCATCATCGGCAACGTCATCCGCCGGGTGAACCCCGAGGCCACCGCCGTGCGCGAGCGCGGCATTCCGCAGATGAGCTTTCCGGCCGCGCTCGGCTCGCTCTTCCTGGACCGCGCCCACTCCGTCGTGGTGGCGGGCACCCACGGCAAGACGACCACGTCGTCGATCATGGCCCACGTCCTCGTGGAGGCGGGGAGGGATCCGTCCTTCCTCGTGGGCGGCGTGACGCAGAACTACTCGGGCAACTACCGCGTGGGGAAGGGCGCGCACTTCGTCGTCGAGGGCGACGAGTACGACACGGCCTACTGGGACAAGGGCTCCAAGTTCCTCCACTACCGGCCGAAGACGGCCATCCTCACCAGCGTGGAGTTCGACCACGCGGACATCTTCCGCGACCTGCCGCACTACGAGGCCACCTTCGACAAGTTCGTCCGGCTGATTCCGAAGGACGGCCGGCTCGTGGTGTGCGCCGCGTACCCCAACGCCGTGCAGCTGGCGAAGGCCTGCCCCGGCCAGGTCGTCACCTACGTGGCCAAGGAGGGTGCCGAGGCCGACTACACCCCGCGCAACGTGCGCTTCGGCCCCGAGGGCGCCCGCTTCGAGGTGCTCGAGCGCGGCACCGTGCTCGGCACCGTGCTGCTGCCGCTCTCCGGCCTGCACAACGTGGAGAACACGCTCGGCGTCATCGGCGCGGCGCGGGGCCTCGGCCTCTCCTTCGAGGAGATCGCCAAGGGGCTCGCCACCTTCCAGGGCGTGAAGCGTCGGCAGGAGGTGCGCGCGGAGATCGGTGGCATCCTCGTGGTGGACGACTTCGCGCACCACCCCACGGCGGTGCGCGAGACGATCGCCGCCATCCGCCACCGCTACGCGGATCGCCGGCTGTGGGCCATCTTCGAGCCGCGCTCCAACACGAGCCGCCGCAACATCCACCAGGAGGACTACGCGCACTCTTTCACCGGCGCCACGCGGGCCAGCCTCAAGGTGCCCGAGCGCCATGACAAGGTGCCCACCGGCGAGGAGCTGGACGTGCCTCGCGTCACCGAGGAGCTGAAGAAGCAGGGCATCGCCGCGGACTACGCCTCGGACGTGCCCACGCTCGTCGAGCGCGCCGCTCGCGAGGCCCAGCCTGGGGACGTGCTGCTCGTCATGAGCAACGGCGCCTTCGGCGGCTTCATCGAGAAGCTGCTCGTCGCGCTGCGCGCCCGCATGGGAGAGAAGTGAGCATGCGCCCTCTCTCCCTCGCCCTGGCCGCGCTCGCCCTCGCGGGCTGCGCCCAGAAGATGCCGGTGCTCACCGGCCCCGCGCTCCCGACGGCCTCCTCGGCGGCCCTGTCCTCCGACACGCCCGCCCCCCTGGAGTTCACCGTCAAGCGCTACCCCGGCGGCGAGCCCCACGCCATCGTGGGCGACCGCGGCAACGTGGTGCTGCTCGACGTGTGGGCCACCTGGTGCGAGCCCTGCCGCGACGCGCTCCCCATCTACGAGGATCTCGCGAAGCACTACGCCGCGAAGGGCCTCAAGGTGTACGCGCTCAACGTGGATGAGGACTCCCGCGCCATTCCTTCCTTCCTCAAGGAGACGAAGGTGAGCCTGCCCATCCTCGTCGACGCCAACGCCGAGGTGGCGGACAAGGTGCTGAAGGTCCGCTCCATGCCCACCACGCTGCTGATCGACCGCAAGGGCGTGGTGCGCTATGTGCACGAGGGCTTCACCGAGGAGTTCCTCGCCAAGTACCAGGCGGAGATCGAGCTGCTGCTCGCCGAGCCCGCCCAATAGGAAAAGAGGGAGGAGCCGCCATGTCCGAGGAGTCGCCCGCCACCCTGCGCCGCACCGCCGAGGAGGGAGCCCGGCTCGCCGGCCGGGTGCTCGCCGAGCGTTTCCTGGGCGAGCGCACCATCGAGTACAAGGGCGGCATCGACCTCGTCACGGACGCGGATCGCGCGGCCGAGGAGGCGGTGCTCGGCTTCATCCGCCAGCGCTACCCCGGCCACGCGGTGCTGGCCGAGGAGAGCGGGGCCTCCCAGGGCTCGGGCTTCCGGTGGATCGTGGATCCGCTGGACGGCACCACCAACTACTCGCACCGGGTGCCGCACTTCTGCGTGAGCGTGGGGGTGGAGGGGCCGGACGGGCTGCTCGCCGGCGCCATCTACGATCCCATGCTCGACGAGCTCTTCTCCGCCGCGCGAGGGGAGGGGGGCACGCTCAACGGCCGGCCCCTGCGGGTCTCGGGCACCACGGAGCTGGGACACGCGCTGCTGTGCACGGGCTTCCCCTACGACGTGCACCAGCGGCCCGAGGGCCCGGTGGGCCTGTTGCGGCGCTTCATCGTCCGGGCGCAGGGCATGCGCCGCACGGGCAGCGCGGCGCTGGACCTGGCCTACGTGGCCGCGGGCCGGTTCGATGGCTTCTTCGAGTTCGGCCTCAAGCCCTGGGACGTGGCCGCCGGAGCGCTGCTGGTGCAGGAGGCGGGCGGGACGATGGTGCGCATCGACGGAGCCCCCTTCCAGGTGGGAATCGGAGACGTGCTCGCGTGCGCGCCGGGACTGGCCTCGCAGCTCATCACCGAGTCCAAGGGCTTCCTCGCCGACATCGGCTGGACGCCCCCGGCCCCGCGCGCCTGAGCGCCTAGAAGAAGCTCTCCGGGACGAAGACGATGTCACCCGGCTGGAGGGGGAAGTTCTTCTCCTGGCCGTCGCGGATGTCCTTCACCGGGACGCGGACCTTCTGCTGCTGGCCCTCTGCCTGCCGCGCCACGGTGGTGCCGTTGGGCGAGGCCAGCTTGGTGAGGCCGCCGGCCATGGTGATGGCCTCGATGATGGTCATCCCCTCCACGTAGGTGAACGTGCCCGGCTTCTGCACCTCGCCGAAGACGAAGACCTTCTTCGAGTTGTACTCGCGGATGGCGACGGACACGTCGGGGTGGCGCAGGTAGCGGGCGAGGCACTCGCGCAGGAGGTCCGCAGCGGTGCCGGAGGTGCGGCCCGCCAGGTGGATCTTCCCGCACAGCGGGTAGTCGATGGTGCCCTCGGGGGACACGGCCCACACGCCCGAGTGGTCCGGCTCCTGGTAGACGCGCACGTCCACCAGGTCTCCCGGGCCCAGGGTGCGGCGGGTGTCGGAGCCGTCGGAGGGCGAGGCCTCCACCTTCGCCGCGGCCTCGGTCGCCAGGGGAGGCGTGGCGGTGCGGCACGCGGTCGGCGCGACGAGCAACAGCACGAGCAGGGAGAGGATGCGCATCACGGTGGCCGTCTCAGTAACTCACGGTCATCCGAACATACCCTTCGTGCCGGGTATAGTTGATGCCGGCTCCAGGCTCGTTGGACGACCGCAACCCCAACAGGTAGCCGACCCCGCCGATGAGCCAGCGCTGGAACTGGTACTGGGGACCGATGTCCACCTTGAAGAGGCGGTCGCGCCGGGTCCCCTGGAAGCTCAGGTAGTCGAAGGCGACCATGCCCCTCAAGGTGAGCCGGCCGCCGAGCAGGGCCTGCCCCTCCAGGTAGCCGCGATCGTCCCGGAACAGGCCGAAGATGGCCACGGGCTCCAGCGCGCGCGTGTAGCCGACCTTCACGCTGGCCGTCTGGCTCAGCATGTAGGTGCCCTCGAGCTGGGCGAGGAAGGTCCCACTCGCGGTCGCGCCGAAGTCCTGGCCCCAGCCCACCAGGGCCGTCATGGCGATCTTCGGGGACACCAGGCCCGCGAGTCCCAACCGGGTACTGAGCAGCAGGGCCTCCGGCGTGCTGCCCCAGGTGTAGTCGCGGTAGTTGAACTGGGTGTCCACCACCACCGCTGTCTTGGGCAGGAAGCGCCAGCGGGCCCCCAGGCTCGCCCGCAGGTTGCTGTAGTCGAACTGGTTCACCGCGGCGGGATCACACACGAGCGAGTCGCAGCCCACGGGGAACATGGCCGCGAGCGGCTTGAAGCGCTCGAAGCCCCACGACAGCTCGGGCGTGACGCTGATGGCGCCGCCGCCGGGCTTGAGCGGCATGCCCAGCCGCACCTCGTTGTAGAGCGACAGCAGGCCCGCGCCGATCGCCACACTGCGGGTGCGGTCCGAGCGCTCGAAGTGGTCCGCCAGCACCAACGACACGGGCGCATGCTGGTTGAAGTTGAGCGTGAGATCCGCCAGCCCCTCCAGATGCGAGTTGTTGGTCGAGCCGGGCGTCAGCAGGCCGGTGTAGTGGACGTAGTCAATGTAGCCCCGTAGATCCACGGCCAGCTTGGAGCCGGGCAGCTCCAATTGCAGGCCGGGCCGGAAGTGCAGCAGGGCCTCTCCGGAGAGCGTGGCGGACACCTCGCTGCCGTCCGTGTTGCCCGGGGGTGGGAAGTAGCCGGCCGCGCTGTCGACGCGTGTCTCGAAGTC
>NZ_DASVSO010000269.1:0-10502 GCF_036388035.1 Archangium sp. | reverse complement strand
GAGGCCCGCCCTGCCCTATCCGGTTCAGGACCTGAGAGGGTCGTTCTCCGCTCGCCGCGAGCCCACTGGCGTCATCCACATCCCCGACCTGCACGTGTCCAACGCGGGGACAAGTACCCAGTTGACTGCCAAAGGCCGGCTCGAGCTCAGCGAAGACCGGCGCCGCCTGGCGATCCGGGGTGAGCTGGAGCAGGACTTGTCCAAGCTCTCGCAGCCCGGCCTCATCGAGAGCAGCGGCAAGGCCACGGTCCACTTCCGGGTGGCTTCGCCCAACCTGGTGGTCTTCCGAACCCTCTCCGAGCTTCTCCTCCAGAACGTGAACCTGCGGCTGCCCGGCTCCGGGGTCGCGATCGAAAGGCTCGATGGCAACGTGCCGCTGACCGAGAACGTGGAGTTCATCCAAGGCCGGGTGCAGCTGATGGACGACATCGACGTGAACCCGTACTCGATGCTTCGTTTCGCCGACCAGCACCCCTTGCTCTCGCGCAGCGGCTTCATGTCGGTGGGCAGCATCACCACGCCGTTCATTTCCATCGCGCCCCTGGCCGGAAACCTGGCCATCAACCAGCACGTGGTCTCCATGAGTCAACTGGAGATGGGCGTCCGCGGCGGGCGTATCACCGGACAGTGCGTGTTGGACTGGCAAGGAGCGCACTCCACCCTGGAGGCTCACGTGCGGGCCACCGGCGTGAAATCGTCCCGGGGCGAGCCCTTTGACGGAAATGCCGCCGTGGTCATCTCCGGCAGGGATCGCAGCGTCAACGGACGCGCGGAGATCCTGCGCATTGGCAACCGCCACCTGCTCGACTTGCTCGATCTCCAGGATCCGCACCACACCGATCCCTCCACCAACCGCGTCCGCTACGCGTTGGGCCTGGGCTACCCGGAAAACGTGCGGGTGAGCTTCAACCAGGGCTTCGGCCGCCTGCGCATCACCATGGGCGGCCTGGCCAGGCTGCTCAGCATCAACGAGATCCGGGGCATCCCCATGGGCCCCATCGTCGACCGTGTCATCAACTCCTTGTCCCCTCCGGAGGCCACGCCATGAAACGCCGCGGGTTGCCGCTGCTTGCCGCCCTCGCCTTTTCCGGGTGCATCAGTGCCCCTGAGATCGTCATGGTCGATCGCGCGACGGCGCTCGAAGAACAGGCCTCGGGATCGTTCAAGGACGTGGAACAGCGTCTCGCTCGCGCGGGCATGAGCCCGACGCCGGTGCCGCTCACGCCCAACCAGCTGGAGGAGCTGGGCATCCAACCCACGCCGTTGGTCGAGAACCTGGGCAAGACGCAGGCGGACCGCGTCGACGAGCTGCTGCGGCGCCACTGCGTGGGCGAAGGGCGGGACGGACTGCTGGTGGACACCCGGAGCCTCTGCACGGCCGGACGCTTGTCGGCCGATGACGCCGCCCTGATGGAACGGGTGAACCGGTCCCGCATCCACCTGTGGCAGTGGATGCGGACGGTCCGCCCCAGCGTGCCCGAAGAGTCGTTGCGCCGGAGCTGGCAACAGGTGCACGCGGAGGGGGTGATCTGCGGCGGCTGGGTCGAAGCCGATGACGGCACCTGGGGAGAAAAGAAGTGCTGACGCCCCGTGGCCGGTGCTTCTTGGCCCTGGCCGTGCTCATCGCGGCCAGCGCCTGGGCGCAGGACGATGACCAGGGAGGCTTGCGCACGCCCTCACGGCTCACCGTGGGCGTGGGAGATCAATTCCTGGGGCAGTTGGGGCCCGATGGCAACACGCTGATCTTCGTGTCCAACCGCAACATCGCGACCGAAATCTACGTCCAGGACTCGGAACAGGGTCGCGAGCGCCGCCTCTTCGACGAAGGCGCCGACGTGACCTGGCCGCGGGTCAGTCCCGACGGCAAGCACCTGCTCTACATTTCGTTCCGAAATCAGGCCAGCGGCCAGCTGTGTGTGCGGGAGCTGCCGGGTGCGGAAGGCCGCCGCTGCCTCGAAGAAGAAACCAGCGCGCTGCAGGCGGAGTGGATCGATGCCTCGCATATCGCGCTGGTGAGCCGGGCGACCATCCAGGGAGATCTGCGGTTGTCGCGGGTCACGGTGGGGCGCGAGTTGAGCGTGAGTCCCCTGCTCGAGCGCAACCTGACCAGTCCCACCATCTCGCCCGATGGGCGCTGGCTGGTGTACGTCCCGGTCGAACGCTCCGTGCAGCAGGTGGGCCCCGGCTTCGCCGCGCGCGCCTCACCCCACTTGGAGGCACTTCGGCTGGATCGCCCCGGCGCGGCCCCCCTACCGCTGGCGCTCGCGCTTCCAGGACAGACGGGCCAGCCGGTGTTCGCGCTCGATGGGCGCTCCCTGTACGTGGTGCAGTTCTTCACCGACTCCAATGCGGACGGGGTGATCGACGCCAGTGACAGCGGAGTGCTGTTCCGGGTGCCTTTCGCCGCTGAGCGTGAGGACGCGCCCGAGCTGGCCGCCGCCTCCAGTCCGGAACAGCTCACCAGTGTGGCCTGGAGCTGCGAGTACCCGGCGCCCGCGGCCGCGTCACTCATCGCAACCTGTTCGCGCGATCGCTCGCTGGATGTGTATCAGCTGCCGCTGGATGGCCAGGTTCCCAGCACCTGGGACGTTCCTCGGCTCAACGAAGAATTGAGAGGGGTTGGCAAGCGCGCGGATCAACTCCTGCTCTATCGCCAACGCCTGCTGCGCGAAACCCGGCCCAAACTCCGCCGGCTGCTGATGATGCGCCTGAGCCAGCTCCACCTGGCTTTCGAGGACTTCGACGCGGCGGAGTTCTACGCCCGCCAGATGCGTTCGGTGATCGATCCCGCCACCGCGGGACTGGTGGAGCCGCTACAGCTCCTCATCGACCACCGGCGCGCCATGAAGGAGAGCGAACGCGGCCGCATGGTGGACGAGCTGAACGACGCCGAACGGCGACGCATGGCCGCGTTGAATCCCGCCGCCGCTCCCAGCCCGCCCTCCGCCGTCTTTCAGCACGTGGTGCGCAGTGAGCTGGCGGAGGCCGCCGGCGACTTCACGCTGGCGCGTCAGGAGTTGGAGGCAGCCCAGCTGACCGACACCACACCGCGCGCGGTGCTGGAAGCCTATTTCGAACAAGCGGACGCGCTGTACCGCAAGCTCGACGATCGGGAGGCCCTGGTCGAAGCCGGCCGCCGGCTCTCCCTGAACAAAGCATTTCATGAGGACGACCAGCTCGACTTCGCTCGCGCCGCCGTCCGCGCCCTGTACCGGGGACGCCCCTACGCCGAGGCGGATGCCGCCATGGCCCAGGCACTCGCATCGGCACCCGCCGGCTCGGCCTACGCGTTCGCCTTGGAGCTGGGCCGGCACGTCAACGCGTTGCACGAGGAGCGTCCCCCCCGCCCCGTCCGGGATGCCTTGATCGCGTTCTACCATCAGCAAAAGGATCCCCTTCGTCGGCGCGCCCTGGTGCAAGACGCCGTCGAGCGCGCGGCGGGCCTCGGCGCCGACGGCGTGCTGGAGGCGTTGGCAACCGTCTACGTCGATGACGCTCCTCCCGGCACCGAGGAATACCGCCGGGCCGAACGGTTGTTTCGCCGCGCGATGATGGGCCGCGCCTTCCGCCGGTTGGGGAAGCAGCGCATGGACGAGGCCCGTGCCGACTTCGACCTCGTGACTCAACGGACCGGCTCACTGGAAAGTGCTGTCGAGTCCATGAGCCTGCGCTTGCGTGCCGGCGTCAGCCCCGAGGTGGTGGAAAAGGAAGTCACCACCACCTCCGCGAGCATGGCCAGGCCGCTCGCGCACTTCGTGAAGGCCTACCTCACGGCGCGCCGGTTGCCCAAGCTGGATGACCGCGCCCACGCCCTGGCGGTGGAGTCCGCCGTGAAGGAGCTGCGCACCTCGTGGCAAGAGCTCAAGAACCAGCGCGCGGTGCATGCCCTCTATGGTGCCATTCATCACGAGGACTTCCTCCGCGGCCACGCTCCTGCCGCCGCCGAGCGCGCCAACCGGCACTACTTGATCGCCCTGGACCTGGTGCGAAACAACGTCCGCTACCGGGCGATGATCCTCGGCGCGTTGGGGATGTTGCACACCCAGGTGGGCAACTTCCACATCGCCCTGGGCTACCTCGAGCAACGGGACAAGTTACCCTACGTGGACAACGCGGCGGGGCTGGCGGTGTCCCTCGCCCGTGCCCGGGCGCTCTTGCACGTCGGCCGCGAGGAAGAGGCAGCGCGGGCGGCGGATCAGGCCTTGGCCATGGTGGACGCCACCCCGAAGCTGGCCAGGTTCGTCACCCTGGCACTGGATCGCGCGGCCCTCTACAACCTCGCCGCGGGCCGATTCGAGCGGGCGTTGGCGCTCTACGATCGCGAACTGCCCACCGTGGAAACGGGCCCCAGCGATGCGGAGGGGCGGCGCAACCGGTTGGTGGTGCGACTGGCCCGCTGCGCCGCGGAGCTGGGGGCGGGTCAGCCCCAGCGGGCGTTGGAGGACCTGGACAGAGTTGACCGCGACCTGGCCACCCCAGCCGTGCAAGCCACGCTGAACCAGGCACACGCCACCCCCAAACACGTTCAGCGCACCTATCGCCTCATCGCCGCGGGGCTGCGCGCCAACGCGGAGACCCGACTGGGGAACCTGGACGCCGCCGCCCACGCACTCGAACAGCGGCGCGCGCTGTTCCTGGAACAGTTCGCCGAGTCGGATAGCGATGAGGACATCCGCGCGGTGACGCTGGCGGAGATGCGGCTGGCCGAGAATGCCGTGGATCGCCGAGACACGGCGCAGGCGGCCCGCTGGTTGGGCAAGGCGATCGAGCACGCCGACACCCTGCTCGATCGCACCCACGCATCGGTCGATGCCGGTCAGCTCGACGTGCTCTGGTTCGCGGCGCAGTTGCACGCGGATGGGAACACACCGGTGCCTTTCGACGTGCCCAAGCGACTGGGCCAGGCGCAACGCTCCCTCCTCGACCAGCGAGATCCTTCCTGGCGCTCATACCGGGCGTGGTTCGAGATCTATCTGGCGCTCAGCGCGAACCCGCCAGCCGAGGTCCGGGAGGCACTGCTGCTGCCCGCACAGCCATAGCCAGGTGGCCAAGGAACTGGACCTCACCGAGTCGGCCCTGCGTAACTGGCAGGCGGCGCCCTGAGCACGGCCACCGCGAGCCGTGCCGAGCCTCAAGGGGTGGAGCGCCCGCCAATCTCCGGGAAGCGCCCATAGGCCCGTTTAAGCGCGTCCAGGTGGGCGGGGTTGTCCAGGTCGAGCGGCTCATCGGTGAGTTTGACGACCCACCCGCCCGTCGCAGTGTGCCGTGAGCGCGAAAGCAGCTCCGCGTCGCGGGCGGGATCCGGAAAGCCGATGGCCCGTGCGGCAGCTTCCGACCAGTAGTTGAGCCACCCCAGACGATGCGGAATCTCAGGCGAGTGCATGGCACCAGGGGACTTGATCTCCGGCAGCCCACGGGGAGGCGGCTCCAGGTCGTCTGGCCGATTCTTCGTCTGGCGCACGATGTCCACGCTTGCACTAAATGGTGTGGCATGACCCCAGTAGGCGCGCGCGCCCTCTGCGACGGCTTCCAGCACATCCGCCGCCGCCGCGCTCCCTACGGCGTCCAGTGGCAGTTGCGCATGAACTTCAAACAGCGCTTGGCCTCCTGGGCCAAACATGGCTGGGAGTTCCAATCCGGAGATCATCACGGGATAATGTTCGTCATTGTTGCAAACGAGGGGAAACCCCCCGTTTCTCCTAACCTGAGCGAGCCACCTGTCACGCTGTGGCAGAGAAAGGAATTGATGGTCATCAGAAACGGTCCAACCCAGGCGCAATCCAGGGAATGCGCGCTCCATTCCATGGACCGCAGCCGCAGGACGACCGTCGTCGCTCACGAGCGCAGGCGCGTAGGCGATGATGGTCATTTTTTTTGGCTTGCCCGTCATTTCAACACCAGCCCATGATCTCAATAAGACCCTTGAATTCCGCAGCCGCGTCTTCCAGTGCTTTCTTGTGCGCTTCGCTGCGAACGCCGATTCGGAAGTTGAATCCGCAGGCCGCCGCGAGGGCCCGCTCACGCCGTGCTTCCTCTATCTGTTTGTTGATTTCGGCTTGAAGAATGAAAGGATTATACTCTTCGATGTCGTTGGTTTTCACCTCCCAGAGCGTGCGCGTAGCCAATTGCAGTGCGTCGAAGTTCTTCCCATTCACGAACACATCCCCGCCGGGGAAACTGTTGTTCGGAATTCTGTCGGCGCACGTGTTGTGCAGTTTATTACCGCCAAGGTGGTACGGCACTGGGACGTGCTCGCACCTGCTGCGGTTTCGCTCCGAGGTCTCGGGTGGCTCCAGAGGTGGAAAATCCGGTCCTTCAGGCTCCGGCTTGGGCCTTTTTTTCGGCCAGGGTTTCCGCGGGGCGGGCGCTGTTTCAGGCACGGGCCTTGCTTCGGGGCGGCCCATATCCAAAGCATACGCATCCAGGGCCTCTTTGATGCCGAAGCTCACCACCACCACGCCCGCGACGATTACCGTTCCCACGATGATCTCCGGCGCCGCCAAGACACAGAGTCCGACGCCCACGGCAGCGGCACCGGCAGAGGCCACCGCGCATCGTGCCGTGATGTCGTGAAACTCGATCCGATCATGGTCGAGAGCATGAAAGCACCGCTCCGCCAGCACGGGCCAGGGCTCGGAAGCTTCGCGGACGGTGCACCGCCCCCCGTCCGTCCACGGCAGTGTCGCTTGGGCTGGGCGGTGTCGTCGTACAGGCTGAGAGAAAGAGCAGAAGTGCGATGCCCGCGCGGAGACGCATGGCTAGGTCTTCCAATCGATTCAGGGCCTAAAGGATCCTGGCGAGGAGGTTCGGAGTATGGCAGCGCGCACCGACAGCCACGAACGAGCACGCGAGGAGAGCGGCATACGGCAGCCGCAGCTCGGGCTTGTGGAGGGCTCCCAGGGAGGTAGCGGTGCCAGCGGGCGCGCTCTGGCGGACCGTGCAGGGACAAGCGACAGCTTGCCCGTAGCTGGAGCGGTGCCGGGCATCCAGGCCGTTCCCGCCTCGGCTGGCGCCCCTGGACTCGTGCTCCCAGCCGACCTCTCGGAGGGCGGCGAGCAGCTCCGCCTCGGAGACGTCCGTGGGCCTGAGGCGGGACACGGTCCTGGGCGCCGGTAAGGACCGGGCGGTGACGGGGTGGCGCGTCAGGTTGCGCAGCTGCCGGATGTTGCCCGGCCAGTCGTAGCGCACCAAGCGGCAGGCCAGCGGTGCCGGCAGCCACGGCTCGGCTCGTGCCCACCATGCCCAACGCGTCCGCTTCGCGGGGCACCTCCGGAGCCGCCAGGTGCAACACCAGCCCCACGCGCCCGGCCAACGTCAGGGACACGCCCGCGGCCACCTCCGCGGCGGACAGCTCCCGGGGCCCTTCGAGCGGTACTCCCGCGACGGTCACCTGGCTGCCCGAGGAATGTGTTGGCGTACGTGAAGCAAGCGCGAGGGGTGCGAGCGATTTTGGAGCGGGTTTCGTCAGTTGACTGACCGGCCACGGCCCGCCAAGGTGACAAACCCAGGAGGAGCCCCTGATGAGACTCAAGCTCATGAACCTCTACGTGGAGTCGCCATCATCATGAAGACACCAGAGGGTCCCGTGCGCATGCCAGGCAAGGCGAAGCCGAAGGCCAAGGGCACGTCGGGCGCAAGCAAGCCACGCAAGTCGGCCACCGAGTCCAAGTCCCCGCCGAAGGCGAAGGCCAGGCCAGGTGCGAGTGAGGCCGAGCCGATCAAGGTGCGAAAAGGTGAGAAGTCGATGCCGGGCTCGAAGCGCGACCTCGGGAAATCCGCTTCCCAGCTCATTGACCAGCGGATCCTCGACCTGGGGGGATGGCGCGGGGAGACCCTGGCCCGCATGCGGGCGCTGATCCTGGAAGCCGATCCCGAGATGACCGAGGAGTGGAAGTGGATGGGCACTCCGGTCTGGTCGCACCACGGGATTGTCTGCACCGGGGAGGCGTACACGAAGGTCGTGAAGCTCACGTTCGCCCGGGGGGCCAAGCTCCCAGACCCATCGCGCCTCTTCAATTCCAGCTTGGAAGGCAACACGCGAAGGGCGATCGACATCCACGAAGGGGAAAAGGTCGACGCGGGCGCGTTCAAGGCGCTCGTGAAGGCCGCGGTGGCCCAGAATGGCCTGTCGGCGAAGAAACCCCCGCCGAAGGCAGGCGCGAAGGCCAGGCCAGGTGCGAGTGAGGCCAAGCCGAGCAAGGTGCCAGAAGGCGAGAAGGTCCCCGTCCTCCTCTCGGGCGGCAACCCGCGCATCGCGAAGGCGGACGGCGACGCCCCAGTGCAGGAATACATCGCCGCGATGCCGGGCTGGAAGCGTGACCTCGGGAAGCGCCTCGACGCGCTCATCGTGCGCAACGTGCCCAACGTGCGCAAGGCCGTGAAGTGGAACTCGCCCATGTACGGCATCGAAGGCCAGGGCTTGTTCCTGGGGTTCCACACCTTCACGCATTACGTCAAGGTGACCTTCTTCCGCGGCACGTCACTGCAACCCGTTCCACCCGGAGGCACGAGCAAGGACGCGCGCTGGATCGACATCCACGAGGACGATCTCGACGAGGCGCAGCTGGCGACCTGGGTGAAGCAGGCGGCCGCGTTGCCCGGCTGGGTCCCTGGCCAACCGTCCTGAGGAGGGAGGCCTGGAAGGTCCTCGCCCCGCGTGAGATGGTCCAGTCCCCCGAGCAGTGCGAGGTGCCGGTGTTACGAGCAGGAGCCGAGCGGATGGACCTAAGCGCGGCGCTCGCACGGCTGGACACCGAGGGCTACGCGCCGCTCGGACGCGTACTCGGGGACGACGGGCTCACCGCGTTGCGCGAGCGCGCGGAGGACCTGATGCTCGGGCGCGTCCCCGACCCCGGCCTCTTCTTCCAGATGGACGCCCGGACGGGACACTATGAGGACGCGGGACTCGGCTGGCGAGGCCCCTCGCTCGCCTACCGGAAGATCGAGCGGCTGGAGAAGGACGAGCGCTTCCTCGCGTGGATCTCCAACCCGCTGTTCGAGCGGGTGGCGCGTGCGCGCATCGCGGGCGGCATCGTCCTCTACCGCGCCATCCTGTTCAACAAGGGGGACCCGGGAGGCGGCGCCATCCGCTGGCACCAGGATGGTGGAACGCTCTGGGGATTGAGCCAGGAGCCGGAGTTGCAACTCTGGACCGCGCTGGATGACGCCCCGGCGGACGGGGGCTGCCTCGAGGTGGTTCCGGGAAGTCATCGGTGGGGCCTCGCGCGGCCCATGGGCGGTGTCATTCCGGAGGACCAGTTGCTGGCGCACAGGGCCGAGGAGCGCGCTGTCCCCCTGCCCGTCCAGGCGGGCGAGGTGGTGTTGCTCCACAACCAGCTCTGGCACCGCTCGGGCCCGAGCCGCGAGGGGCACCGGCGGCGCGGCTTCTCCATCTGCTACATGAGCGACGCCACGCGCTGCCTGCGCAAGAAGCGCGCCCCCCGCGAGTTCTTCCGCGTCTTCGAGGGAGGGTAGCGCCGTGGCCTTCAACAAGGGCTATTCCTATCGCGAGCAGCTGGGCGCCCGAGCGCGGGGACAGCGCACGCTCTCCTATCTGGTCGCCGCCTACCGGCACTCCCCGCTCGAGGTGTGGCGGGAGCGGCTCGCCCGGGGCGAGGTCGTGTTGGATGACGTCCCCGCGACGGGCGAGGAGCTGCTGCGCGCCGGCCAGTGGCTCGTCTGGAACCGGCCTCCCTGGGAGGAGAAAGAGACGCCGCGCGACTACTCGATCGTGCACGAGGACGAGGCGATCCTGGCGGTCATCAAGCCGGGCGGCCTGCCCACGGTGCCGGGCGGAGGCTTCCTCCTCAACACCCTGCTCCACCTCGTGCGGGAGCGCTTCCCGGAGGCGAGCCCCCTGCATCGGCTGGGACGCGGCACCTCGGGCCTCGTGCTCTTCGCGCGCACGCACGACGCGGCGGCGAAGCTGTCCCGCGCCTGGCGCGAGCACGAGGTGGAGAAGCGCTACCGGGCCCTGTCGAGCCACGTGGCCACCCAGGAGTTCTACGACATCACCGCGCCCATCGGCGAGGCGGTGCATCCGGGCATGGGCATGGTCCCCATGGCGATTCCAGGCGGGAAGGCGTCCCGGAGTCTGGCGCGCGTGCTCCAGCGGCGCGCGGCGAGCACCCTCTTCGAGGTGGACATCCAGACGGGCCGCTCCCAGCAGATCCGCATCCACCTGGCCTTCATCGGGCATCCACTCGAAGGAGATCCCGTCTACGCCGCGGGAGGCGTACCGCGCGCCGAGCATCCGGGACTGCTCGGGGATATCGGCTACCTGCTGCACGCGGAGCGGCTGTGTTTCGTGCATCCGCTCACGGGCAAGCGCTTGGAGCTCCATGCCTCCATCCCGCGCGAGCTCCAGGTGGAGTAGCGCGCGGGCTGGACCGGCTCGGCATGCAGCGGTGTCGAAGAGCTCGAACGGCTACGGCCCACGCAGGACGGTCAGTCCCTGCTCGGTGAGAACGAGCAGCATGCTCGGCGTCACGGTGGGTTCGTAG
>NZ_DASVSO010000268.1:0-4493 GCF_036388035.1 Archangium sp. | reverse complement strand
CGGCCACCAGCCGGCCGGAGTCCAGCACCGCCAGGCGGTCGCACGCCTCCGCCTCGTCGGCGCGGTGGGTGGTGAGCAGCACGGTGAGGCCCTCGGTGTCGCGCAGGGCCTTCAGGTGCGACCAGAAGGAGCGGAAGGAGGCCTCATCGAGCCCCTGCGTGGGCTCGTCCATGAGGAGGATGCTCGGCTGGTGCACCAGGGCGCGCGCCAGCTCTAGCCGCCGGCGCATGCCGCCGGACCAGGTGGCGACGCGCTCGTCGCCGCGCTCCCACAGGCCGATGACGCGGAGCATCTGCTCCACGCGCTCGTGAGCCCGCGCACCCGTCAGCCCGTACAGCCGGGCGCCGAGCCGCAGGTTCTCCCGCGCGCTCATCAGGTCATCCAGGCTGCTGCGCTGGAAGATGATGCCCATGCGCTGACGCAGCGCCGGGTCATGCAGCGACAGCGCACGCCCCTCGAGCAGCACGCGCCCGGCATCCGGGGCGAGCAGGCCGGCGAGGAGCTGGAAGGTGGTGGACTTGCCCGCCCCATTGGGACCGAGCAGGCCGACGATTTCACCCGCTCCCACCGCGAGGCTCAGCCCCTGGAGCGCCACCCGCTCCTTGAAGCGGCGGGTGAGTCCATCGAGCTGGAGGAGAGGCGCCGGGGAGCGGCTCGCCGCGGGAGAGAGGGCCGAGAGGGCCGTGGACATCCTCGAGTTAACCGTGTCCCCCACTGTCGAGCATCAGCGCGGCGAAGAGGCCGGCCAGGTACAGCAGGCTGAACAGGAACGTTTGACGGGCCCAGGCCCTTCCCAGCTGCCGGAAGAGCCCCTTGGCCCCCAGGCCGAGGAACGACAGGCCCAGCACCACGGCGGCCGCCAGATACCACCCGCCGGCGATGCGCAGCTGGAAGGGCAGCATCGTCATGGGCACCAGCGCCACGAGGTAGAGGACGATCTGCAGCCGGCTGGAGTCATCGCCCCGCTCCAGGGGCACGGACTTGAGGCCGGCCGCCGCGTACTCGTCCTTGCGGAACAGGGCGATGGCGATGAAGTGGGGGATCTGCCACAGGAAGAGGATGGCGAAGAGGACGTAGCCGCCCGCGTCGATCTGCCCGGTGACGGCCGTCCAGCCCATGAGCGGGGGCAGCGCGCCGGGCACCGCGCCCACCAGCATGGCGGCCGAGGTGCGCGACTTGAGCGGGGTGTACGCGAGCACGTAGCTGAGCAGCGCCACCAGCCCGAGCCCCGCGGTGAGCAGGTTGGAGCCCAGCGCGAGCGCTGGCAGGGACACGGCCGCCAGCAGCAGCCCGAAGCCCAGCGCCACCGCCGGCTCCATGCGCCCCGAGGGCAGCGGCCGGTTGCGGGTGCGCGCCATGAAACGGTCGCTGTGGCGCTCCCAGTAGCAGTTGAGCGCGTTGGCGGCACCCACCGTGCCCGAGGTGGCCAGCAGCGTCACCAGGATGCGCGCCACCGTCAGCTCGCCGGGGGCCAGCCACATGCCGCCCGCGGTGGTGGCGATCACCAGGCCCGACAGCCTCGGCTTGGTGAGGGACACCAGGTCCGAAGCGATGCTCGACAGACTCACGGCTCGCGCGCTCACGCAGACTCCGCCCAGATTGGAAAACGGCCTTCCCCTTACACAGAGGCGCGCCCCGCATCAAGCAAACGGGCGCGGGATGAGTACCATCCCCGCGCCCGTCGCTATCAGCGCCGCTTGTCGAGAGCGGCAGCCCGGCTACAGCGCCTGGGCCTGGGCCACGAACTCGCCCTTGGGCTCGAGCTCGACGTACTTCTGCGCCAGCGCCTTGGCCTTGGCGGCCTGCTTCTTGTCCTTCGAGAGGAACGCCGCGTAGTGGTAGTAGGCCGGAGCGAAGTTCTCGTCCGCGTTCAAGGCCTTCTGGTACGTCTCATCGGCCTTGGTGGCGTCGCCCTTGCCCTCGTAGACGCGCGCCAGCTCGAGCAGCGTGGTGGCCGCCCGGTCCGGCTGGCCGATGAACTCGGTGGCCGCCTTCTCCAGGGACT
Source organism: Archangium sp. (assembly GCF_036388035.1). Lineage (GTDB taxonomy): Bacteria > Myxococcota > Myxococcia > Myxococcales > Myxococcaceae > Archangium. Next base: position 2,488 of record NZ_DASVSO010000268.1, on the reverse strand, counting down.
CCTGCGCCTTGCCCCACATGGAGCGCTCCCGGTAGAGCGTGCCGATGGCCAGGCGGGCCTCGGGGTTCTTCGCGTTGGGATCCTTCACCGCGCGCTCATACGTGGCGAGCGCCTCGTCCTGCTTGTTCTGCCGGCGGTAGGCGCTGCCCAGCATGGTGAGCAGCTTGGGGCTGTCGCCCATCGTCTTGATGGCGGTGACGAGCGCCTCGGAGGCCTCCTTCTCGCCGCCCGGCTTGCCCATGAGGGCCTTGGCCAGCTCGACGTAGAACTGGGCGCGCGTGCCGTCCATCTTGACGGCCTTGCGGATCTCCTCGGCGGCCTTGTCGAACTCGTTCTCGGACAGGAGGCGGCGGCCCTTGATGAGCAGCAGCTCGGGGCTCTGCTTGTCCAGGGTGAAGCCCGTCTCCTCGGCCTTCTGCAGCTCCTGACGCGCCTTCTCCTTGTCGGTGGGCACGCCGGTGACCTCGGCGATCTTCGTCTGCTCCTCGGGCTTGAACTTCTCCAGGCCCGCGGACACGCGCGAGATGAGCAGCGAGCGCGCCAGGTAGGCGGCCGCGAGCTGGCGCGGGGACGGAGGCGGCTGGGCCTCCAGCAGCTTCTTGATCATCTGCGAGGCCAGCGCGTAGTTGGGCTCGTCCTGCTCCAGCATCAGCAGGGACTTGCCGAGCAGGGACTCGGGGTGGTCCTTCTCGTAGCGCAGCGCGAAGTCGTAGTTCTTCCAGGCGATGGTGTCCTGGCCGAGCCGGCGGTACACGGCGCCGAGCGCGGCGTAGATGCGCGGGTCGTCCGGAGACAGGCCCTGGGCCTTCTCCAGGTTGTCCTTGGCGCGATCCAGGTCCCCCGCGTTCATCTGGATGAGGCCGAGCGTCAGGTAGAGCAGCGAGCTGCGCTTGCCCTGCTCGTCGAAGGACTTCACGCGCCCCTCGAGCTCGGTGAGGGCCTCCTTGCCCTTGCCACCGTACGTCTTGACGAGGGCCTCGGCGGCGTACAGGTGCGAGCTGATCTCCCCGCTCTTCTTGGCGGCGGCCAGATGCTCCTCGGCCTGGCGGCGCGCGTCGTCGCCCCCGCCGTGCTCACCCCAGCGGATGGCGTAGGCGTATGCCAGGTAGCCATGCGCGGCGGTGGAGTCGGGGTCCACCTCGATGGCCAGCTTGGCCGCCTCGCAGGCCTTCTTGTAGGACTCGAAGGAGTCGTGCTTGAGCTGGTCGGTGGCCACGTCGAGCTGCTTCTTGATCTCCCGGTTGCGCTGCGCGGCCATGCGCCCCTGGACGAAGTAGCCGCCCAGGATGAGGGGCACGGCGATGAGCAGGCCGAGCGTGACGAACTTGCCGCCGCTGGAGCCGCTCTTGCGCGGCTTGCGAGGCGCGTCGTCGTCATCGGTGTCCTCGTCCTCGTCCTCGACGACCACGGGCGCGCGGCGGGGCGCGGTGCGCGCGGGCTGCTCGGCGCGAGCCTTGGGACGATCCTCGTCCGTGCTGGCCTGCCCGCGGGTAGCCACCGGAGCGGCAGTGGGAGCGGCGACCGGAGCGGGAGCGGCGGCGACGGGAGCCGCGGCCACCGGAGCCGCCACGGGGGCGGGGGCGACCGGAGCGGGAGCAGGAGCGGGCGCGGCGGCCTGGGGCGGCTGCACCTTGTACTGCTGCATCACCGCCAGCGTCTCGGCGTCGGCGGGGTCCGCCTCATACGCCTTGAGGAGGTTCGCCTTGCCGACCTCGGCCTCGCCGGTCTTGAGCTGGAGCGCTCCGGCCGTGCGCAGGGAGGACTTGTCGCTGGGCTGGGCCTGGAGGGCGCCGAGCACCTCTTCCAAGGCCTTCTTGTCCTTGCCCTGCTCCGAGTACACGCGAGCGAGCAGGAGGCGAGGCTCCGCACGATCAGGGTGTGCTTTCACCCCTTTCTTGCAGACGACCATGGCCTCCATGAAGCGGCCAGCGGCCAGATAGGCCTCGGCCAGGGGCCGGTAAGCATCAGAGGACGGGTCGGAAGCGAACGCGTGCTCCAGCTTCGCAAGCTCGGCCGGGCTCAACGTTTTCGAGGGAGAGATAGACATTCCGAAGTAAGGCGCCTGTGGAGGGGGTTCTTATGACACCCGGAGTTGCCGCGCGTCAATCGCGCAAGGGGTACGGAAGATTCCCGGCTTGACACGTGGAATAGGGTCTTGTATCTGCCCGTTCGTCTTCGCGGCGGGAAACAGCAGCACCCGCCGGCTGTTGGGACACATAGAGGTTGCGGGGGTGTAGCTCAGTTGGGAGAGCGTCGCGTTCGCAATGCGAAGGTCGTCGGTTCGATCCCGTCCACCTCCACCATGCAACAGAGAAGGGCCTCACTGGAAACAGTGAGGCCCTTTTCATTTGGGCCTCCAAGTCGTTGAAAAGTGCCGGCGCTCTGTTATCCGGGGCCGATGACCGAACAGCCTTCGCTTGGGTTCTTCGCCCGTTTCTGGCTCGCCTTCGTCTGCTTCTGGCGAATCTGGCTCTACCCCGAGTTCGCG
>NZ_DASVSO010000267.1:0-5194 GCF_036388035.1 Archangium sp. | reverse complement strand
CTTGTCCTCGTAGGGGGCGATGCCGCTCGTGTCGATGTCCGAGGCCGGGTCCGCCATGCCCACGCGCGGCGCCAGCCCGCGCTCCCACATGCGAATGAACGTCTCCGAGGAGCCGGACAGGCCCGCCGTGTTCGCCCCCAGCCGCCCCAGGTCCTTGAGCAGGTCCGGCAGCAGGCCCACGTGCGCCAGGCCGTACTGGTCGAAGTCCGTGCCCAGCCGCGCCGGCCCGGACAGCTCCTGCTGGTACGCCTGCGCATCCGCCTCGGCCTGGAAGGTGGCCGAGCACGCCCCGTGCGCGCCAAAGCGCGGCCGCGTCTGCTGGATGAAGCCGTTGAAGTCCGCGCCGAAGGCCATGGGCACCTTCAGCCCCTGCCGGCCGAACTCGTACGCCTGCGCCACCGAGCGGCTGGAGCCGTGGCAGTTGTTGGCGATGCCGGACTTCGTGTACGCGCGCGCCTCGTCGTGTGCCGTGCGCAGGCCGAACATGCCGCCCGTCTGCCGCAGGTAGCGCACCACCCACGCCGGCGTCGTCTTCTCGTTCTCCGCCAGCTTCGGGTTCATCACCTCGCGGAAGTGGCCGTGCGAGATGTAGAGCGGGTAGTAGCTGTTGGCCTGGGCGACGGCGTAGGCGTCCTGGATGCTCTTCTCGGACAGGTGCGCCATGTCCACGAGCATCCCCTTGGCCATCATCGCCTGCACCAGCGCCTTGCCCTCCGCCGTGAGGCCCTTGGTGTTGCGGCAGTTGCCGGCCGCGTCCTTGTACACGTCGAAGCCGAGCGTGAAGGAGCTCGTCGTCACCCCGCAGTCGTAGTCGATGTGGCAGTTCTCCAGGAACTGGGCCGCCTGGAAGATGACGTTGTGCAGCGCCGCGCCGCCGAAGCGGTTGTCCAGCTGGTGCACCGGCTGGAGCGAGCGCACGCCCAGCGCGTAGAAGCGGTCCAGCTCGCTGCGCCAGTCCTTCGTCCCGAAGAGCTTGCTCGACTCGATGGAGAGCACCATCGCCAGCTTGCCGGAGGCGATGATGGTGCGCGCGTGCGCGGGCGAGAGGGCGATCTCCGCCCAGTCCGTGCGCGCATCGAAGTCGCGCGCCATCTGGAGCTGCACCTCGACGTCCGCCATCTCGTCACAGGGGCGCTTGAGGTTCTGGTACGGCAGCGCCTTGCACAGGAACTGGTTGCTCACCAGCGACACCGTCACGAGCGACATGCCGCCCAGGTGCGCCTGCCGCAGCCAGCCCTCCCAGGACTGCTGGTGGGCGATGGTGTCCCAGCGCGGCCACTCGGTGCGCACCTCGCGCCGGCCCAGGTGCAGGCCCGTGTCGCCCTGGGTGCCCTCCATCTTCCCGATGAACTCCGAGCCCACCGCGCCGCCAATGCCGAAGAGCCCCGCGAGCAGCGGGACGCCGCCCAGGTCCACCCCGCCCGAGTTGGGACACAGGTTGAGCATCTCGCCCAGGTCCATCCGCACGCGGGCGTGGTCGCTCTCCGGCGCCCCGCCGTCACAGCGCTCCAGCGCGCCGGTGTGGCCACCATGGAACCAGCCGCCGCCAAAGGCCTCCTCGGCGAACATGTGGTGGTGCAGCTCCGCGAAGCCGCCCACCGCGAGCCCCTGCGCGGCCGTGGCCGGCCGCTCCGGGGGGACGGGGGCGGGCTCCTCCACCACGGGACCGCAGCCCTGCGCCAGCACCACCGCCAGCGCCAGGACGAGCCCAGCGCCGCCACGAGGATGGAATTCCATGAAAAGGCCTCCTTGTCGGGAAAGCCCCTCTCATAGCGCTGATGCGGCCCAGGATAGAAGGGCCCTGCCCGGAAATTGACGCGCGGGCGTCAACCCGTGCGCCTACTTCATCAGCGCGCGGTATTTCTCGAACAGCGCGTGCTGGCGGCTGGTGAGCGGCACCTGCTTCCCGCCCAGCCACATGCCCAGCGGGCGGCTGCTCGACTCCAGTGGGTCGCCGTTCCACAGCACCAGGTCCGCCACCTGGCCCGGTGCCACCTGACCGCCCTCCATCCCGAAGGCCTCCGTCACGTTGGAGGTGAGGGCCCGCAGCGCGTCCGCGTACGGCAGGCCCCACGCCACCGCGTTGCCCGCCTCCTGCGCCAGGGTGCGCACCATGTGCGGCTCGCCCATGGTGGAGATGAGCACCTTCACCCCCGCCGCGCTCAGCAGTGCCGCCGAGTCCAGCCGGCTGCTCAGCCCGTCGAAGCTGGAGGGCAGGTTCTGCGTGGGCTGCAGGATGACGGGCACCTTCGCCGCCGCCAGCTCCGGCGCCACCCTCCATGCCTCGCGCCCCCCGGCGATGAGCACCCTCAGCCCGAACTCGTGCCCGAGCGCCAGCGCCGCGCGGATGTCCGACACCCGGTTGGCCGTCACCACCACCGGCAGCGCCCCTGCCAGCGCCGGCTGCAGGGCCTCCAGGTCCAGCCGGCTCGCCGCCAGCGTGCGCATGCGGTTCTGCTCGAAGTCCCCCTTGCGCTTGTTGTACTCGCGCGCGTCGGACAGCAGCTCGCGCAGGCGCTCCAGCACCAGCGAGCGAGGGCCGGACACCGCGTCACGCCCGCTCACGCCCAGGTTGACGTGCAGGGCCAGCGGCGCCCGGCGCACCGTGCCGTCCGTCGTCACCCACGCGCTCTGCCCGGACACCAGCCCGCCCAGGGGCACCACGCCCGCCGTGGTGACGCCTCCCAGGCGCGCCACGGGGAACGTCTCCGCCGCGGGGTTGAGGCTGTCGGCGGCACGCAGCGCGGCGCGAATGGGCTCCTTGGCCGCCTCGCCCCGCAGGACGTCGTCCACCGTGGACTCCTCCGCGCCCACCTCCACCACGCCCAGGCTGGTGAGCGCGTCCACGAAGCCCGGCGCCAGCACCCGCCCCTTGCCCTCCACGGCGCGGCACCCGGCGGGCACCGTGCCGAGCGCCCCCGGCTGCACCCGCGACACCTTCCCGTTCTCCACCAGCACGGAGGCGTGCGCCTGCCACTCGCCCTGGGAGAGCACGGCCACGTCCTGGAACACGGTGCACGCGTCGGCCTTCACCTCGAGCAGCCGGGCACACGCATTGTCCGCCGAGGGCTCGCAGCGGGCGTCCAGGCCCGCGGCCTTCAACGCCGGCGGGGCCGAGGGCGCTACCACCAGCTTCGCCGAGTCCCCCGCGCGCTCGCCCAATTCGAAGTCGCTTGCATCCACGGTGCCAGAGGCCGCGTCAAAGGTGACGACGCCGTCCGCCCAGACGCGCTGCGCTCGGGCGTAGACGGACAGCGGGTGGTTCTTCCACAGCACCACGTCCGCCATCTTCCCCGGCTCCAGCGAGCCCGTCCTGTCCTCCACCCCCATCACCCACGCGGGCTGGAGCGTCACCCAGCGCAGCGCCTCCTCCTCGGTGATGGGGAGGCCGGACTCGCGCGCCCGCCACATCGCCTTGCTGGCCTCTTGGTTGAGCCGCTGAATCCCCAGCGCCGAGTCCGAGTGGATGACGGCCCGCCCGCCCGCCTGGGACACCAGGCCCGCGTTCTCGGGAATGCCGTCCCACGCCTCCATCTTGAAGCCCCACCAGTCCGCCCACGTGGCCACCGCCACCTGCTTCTCCGCCAGCCGGTCGCGCAGCTTGTAGGCCTCCAGCGCGTGGTGGAAGGCCCGGATGGAGAAGCCGAACTCGTCGGCCACCCGCAACATCACCTCCATCTCGTCCGCGCGGTAGCAGTGGTTCTGCACGAGGATGTTGCCGCGCAGCACCTCCGCCAGCGTCTCCAGTTGCAGGTCCCTCAACGGCTCGGGCCCCGCCTCCTCGGGCTTCTTCGCGCGCTTCTTCTCCCACTCGGACTGGCGCTCCATGTACTCGCGCGCCTTGGCGAAGGCCTGACGGAAGCCCGCCACGTTGGCCATGCGTGTCGCGGGCGCGCGGTGCTGCATGGAGCCGTAGACACGGCGCGGGTTCTCGCCGCACGCCATCTTCAGGCCGTCCTTCGCCCCGGGAAAGCGCATCTCCGCCGCCGAGCGGCCGAAGTGCAGCTTCACCGGGAAGCCTCGCCCGCCAATGAGGTTGGCGCTGCCGGGCAGCACCAGCAGCGAGGTGACTCCGCCGGCCGCCGCGCGGCGCAGGCCCGGGTCCTGCGGCCAGAAGGAGTGCTCAGCGGAGAGCTCCGCCGTCACCGGGGCCGTGGCCTCGTTGCCGTCACTGGTGGAGCTCGTCTCCGGCGAGGCGTACACGCCCAGGTGGCTGTGGGCGTCGATGATGCCGGGCGTCACGTACAGGCCCGTGCCGTCCACCTCTTCCGCCCCGGGCGGCGTGGCCACGTCCGCGTTGCGCCCCACCGCGAGGAGCTTCCCGTCCGCGAAGGCCACCGCGCCGTCCTCGATGGCCGGGCCCGAGGCGGGCATCACCGTGGCGTGCCGCACCACCACCGGGCGCTCCTGGCGCCACACGCGCGCCGGGGCGGCGGCCTTGGCCACCGGCTGGACGGAGCTGGGCTCCGCGGGGGAAGTGTTGGAAACGGTAGCGCACGAGGTCAACAACAACAGGGGAAGGTAGCGAGAGCGCATGGCCGGCCTCGTATCACGGTAGAATCCAGGGCGCCCATGTCCTCCGCTCCTCCCGCCCCCAGCCCCCAGCCCCCCCTCCTCGGTGAGCGGGCCGCGGACGGGCCGCGGCCCGAGTCCCCGCCCGAGCCCCCGGCCCCCGCGAGCGAGTTGCTGCCGGTGGGGTACTCAGGGCCCTTCAAGGAGTGCAAGGACGAGCTGGTGCGCGCCTTCGAGCGCGAGTACCTCACCCGGCTGCTCGGCCGAACCAAGGGCAACATCGCCCGCGCCGCACGCGAGGCCGAGCTGGACCGCAAGCACCTCTACTCACTGCTGCACAAGTACGGGCTGGTGCAGAGCGAGGGGGACTGACTCAGGCCCCGCCGAGCTGCCCGCGCACCGCGTCCGGCAGGTGGTCGCGCAGGGTGGAGATGGGAATGCCCTCGTTGTACGGGGCCGAGAACCCCGGGCCTCCGCTGTGGTGGAGCGCCACCAGCGTCCAGTCCTGGTTGAAGCAGGGCGAGCCGGACGAGCCTCCCAGGGTGTGGGTCCGGTACGTCACCCGGGTCCGGGCCGCGTTCACCCCGATGATGCCGTTCGTCTCGATGGCCAGTCGCAGCCGGTCCCCCTGAGGGTGCTGGACGATGATGATCGGCGAGCCGGGCGGGAAGGCATACGCGTC
>NZ_DASVSO010000266.1:0-4322 GCF_036388035.1 Archangium sp. | reverse complement strand
ATGAGGTAGCGCCGGTCCGTGGGCTCTCCGCCCGGGCTGTGCACCAGGCCCTCGACGTGGATGGGGTAGCGCGGGGCGCGGTGGGGCGGCAGGGAGACGATCGGTTCGGAGGAGGACTCCAGCCGGACACCCAGGAGCATGTCGTAGTGGGCCTGGGTGGTCTGCTGCTTGTCGTGCTGGCCCTCGGTCTGGGCGTGGGCCTCCAGGTCCAGCTCGAGCACCCGCATGTCCTCGTCGAGCCCCGTCAACCCGGCGGGCCAGAGGGAGCCCTCCAGGCGCAGCAGCGCGCCGGGAAAGACGTCCACCGCGGGGAAGCGCTTGAAGGACACCTGGAACTGCCGCTGGCGCAGCTGCAGGCGTGTCTTCTCCAGCTTCTGCCGCTGCTCGGCCTCGGAGGTGAGGGGCGTGCGCAGCAGGATGTCGTGGGAGACACCCGTGACGGCCTGTTTCTGCTCGATCGGCGTGGTGGTGGGCCCGTTGGCCAGGGCGTTGAGCACGCGGGTGTTGTGGCGGATGGGCGGCGGCAGCAGGGCCCGAATGCTGTCCACCCGGAGGGGGCTCAGCGGGGCCGCCTTGCCCGAGGAGGGCTTGCTGTCGGCCAGCAGGTACTGGTTCTTCTGGTTGTCGTAGCTCCAGACGCCGTTGTTCTTGGCCACGTACCAGAGGACGAAGTCGTAGAAGCTCACCTCGGGGGCGTCCGCGCCCACCGCGAGGCACAGCATCGGGTGCTTCTGCCGCAGCACGGCCCAGTCGTAGGTGAGCGGGATGCTGGCCTTGTGCGCCTCGAGGATCTCCTGCATCGAGATGTCGGTGAGCAGCTCGACGGGACGGTGCTGGCGCCAGAGAACCTGGGCGACGTCGGCGAACTCGAGGGTGTAGCGGCGGAAGACGCGATCGGCGCCCTTGGTGCCGCCGTGGGTGTCCGCCACGAGGCGACGGCTGCGGACGAGGCCCTGGAGCACGAGCGGCGCGGGCGGGGAGTCGAGCTCGGGGTCCACCGCGGCCACGCTCAGGCGCACCTGGACGAGGTCCGGCTTCTGGAAGGCGGTGTAGAGCGGCGCGTCCTTCTTCTCCAGCGAGGTCCAGAAGGTGACCGAGGCGTTGAAGCCGTGGTTGGCCAGGTGCACGGACAGGTGCTTCACCTGTCCGCCGGGAATCGAGAAGGACTTACCGCCAATGGTGAGCGTCAGCTCGAGCTTGAGCTCCTCCTGGAATGCGGTGCTCACCGGGTGGATCCTCCCTCGCGCGGGGTGCCAGCGCCCATCATCCCATACCTCCACGCCGCCAGTCGCCGCCTGGCGCCCATTTCGCTAAGGTTTTCCCCATGTTCCTGCATGCCCTCGTCTCCCTGCTCGTCCTCGCGGCTCCGGCCGGTGAGGGGTGGACCACCTACTCCAACGAGCGCTTTGGCTACTCCATCGGCATCCCCCCGGGCCTCGCGGCGCAGGGCGAGTCCGACAACGGCGATGGCCAGGAGTGGCGCGATGCCTCGGGCAAGGTGAGCCTCAAGGTGTGGAGCTCGCTCGTGGTGGACCTGGACGGGGAGCCCGAGGGCCAGACGAACCTCGCCTGGTCCCGGCGCACCACCCTCAAGCGCTGGAGCGACAAGGGGGTTCGCGTCACCTACCAGCCCAAGGGCAAGGGGTGGTGGGTGCTGTCCGGAGAGGATCGGGAGGGGAGGGTGGTCTACCACAAGGTGGTAGAGAAGGACGGCTCCCTCTACGGCTTCGAGTGGCGCCATCCGAAGGGCGCCAAGACCTGGCAGGACGCCACGGGGCGCATCGCCCGCGGCTTCACGCTGCCCTGATGCCGGCGGTTCAGCGCGTGGCGGGGAGCCACCCTCGCGGGCAGCCCTCTCACTCCACGACCCGGGCGCTCCTCAGGGCGAGAACCAGACCTTGTGCTCGAGATCGAGGTGCATCCACGTCACCTTGAGCTCGCCCGCCCCCGGGTAGATGCTCTTGTCGTTGAGCAGGACCTTGCGGACCTGATCTGCGGTGTAGCCCTCGATGTGGAAGTCCGTCGCGGCCCCGCGCAGGTGAGCGGAGTTCTTCGCGCCGCCGACCTTCTTGTTGTAGGCCGGCGGGCGCAGCCAGCAGTGCACCACGATGGGCTTGTTGAAGTGCTCGCGGACGCGGTCGAGCGCCTTCGCCTGGCGCGCGATGTTCGAGAGGATCGTCGGAGTCACCTCGTTCTCGTTGGCATGACGGCCGAACGAGGGCAGCCAGAGCGCATCGTGCCACGTGAAGTATCTGGCGCCAGGGATCTTCGCCTTCAGATCCTTGCTGATCTGCGCGTAGGTCAGCTTGTTCGTGTCGACGGAGGTGGACGAGGAGGAGGAGGTGGTGGTGGTGGTCGTCGTCGGCGGGGTCGTCTTCGGAGGGGTGCTCTCCTTGACCGCTCCGGTCCCGGTGACCCCGCTGCCGGGCGTGCTCGTCGTGGTGACGTGCGCATTGCCTTCGAGGAAGCGGGTCACCGCCGCCTGGGTCTGCGGGCCGAGGATGCCGGGACCCGTCTGCATCTGCTGCTGCGTCAGGTAGCCGTACTTGACGAGCAGCAACTGCAGCTCCTTCACGGCCTGGTTCGAGCTGGAAGGCTCCTTCCCGCCATTCGAGCTCGAAGTCCCAGTCTCGTTGGAGGAGCCCTTGGGAGCAGGGCCCGTCTTGAGGGGCCCCAGACTCCGGGCGTACTTGTCGAACGCCACGAGCTTGTACTTCCGGATGAGGCTGATGAGCTTCTGGGAGTAGTCGGGATCGGTGGCGTAGCCCGCTTTGTGGATCTCCTGGGCGAAGCGCTCCGCATCGTCCTTGTTCCGCATGGCCTCCGCGTAGCGCTTGTTCTCGATGAAGAACCGCCCGTGATCCACGAAGGACTCCGTCGCCGACCGATAGGCGCGGAACCCGTCCTTGATCACGACGTCCTTCCCGTTGAAGTGCTCCCCGGTGCTCATGACGGCGGTGCCCGCGCTGCCCTTGCCCTTGATGCCGAAGTAGTTGTGGTACTTCTTCGACAGGCCGGACTTGCCCCAGTTGCTCTCCAAGATGGCCTGGGCCAGCGTCACCGAAGCGGGCACTCCCGTGGCGCGCTGACTGTCGACGGCGTCCGCGGAGACGGAGTCCACGAAGGCATTGCCCGTCTTGGGCAGACCGCCCGAACCAGCTTGGGTTGCGACGTTGCTCATGGGTTCTCCAGCACCCGCACGAGCCCATCAGGGGGCGGCGGGCTCCCCGAGGATAAACCAACACTTGCTGGGGTGCCTAGGCGCGGACGTGCCTCCGGCCCGCTCAGTCCCCGCTGACGGCGAAGAGCCAGTCGCCGTTCTCCTCGATGCCCACGCGCAGGCCCAGGTAGCCATTTTCGCCACTCCGCCACTCCGCGAGCCGCTCGGCGGGGTAGAGCCCCTCGAGCGCCTTCCAGTCCTCCGCCGTCTCGCCGGTGCGGTACGCCGAGGGCCAGAGGTAGAGCGTCTCCTCCTTGGCATGGGGCAGGTTGAGCACCTTCACCATCAACGCGAGTACGGGCTCTCCCTCCTTCTCGCGCTCGCGCCAGAAGGCCGCGACGTCGAAGTCGGGGCCGAAGCTGACGTTGAAGTCGGCGCCATGCTCGCGGGCGAGCCTCGCCAGGGCCTCGTAGTCACAGGCCACCGCCGCGGCGACGATGCGACGGCGCATCGACTCCACGACGGGCGGCAGGGGTGTCCGGGTCGGAGCTGGCTGGGCGCTCAGGGTGCTCGCCGAGCAGCGGGGGCCCTGCGCGGGCTGGGAGGCCGTGCTGGGCGCACCGGCATCCGGCGGACGGGGCGTGGGCGCCCCCGCATCCACCGTTACCTGGGCCTGGGACGTCGGCGGGGTCGCGGGCGCTGGAGGGGACGAGCGGGTGCAGGCCAGCAGCAGGACGCACAGCAGCGGAACACGGTTCATCATGTGAACGCGTTATAGCCCACCCACCGCCCGCCCCACGCGCTCACCCGCGCAGCGGCAGGGTGAACTCGAGCTGCACGTGCGTGCCCGCGAGCTCGGGCCGCAGTGAGGCGCGCACGTGCACGCCCCGCTCGCCGGGCCCGGTGGGCACCACCTTCCCGTGGAGCTGGCAGCTCTGCCCCCGACCCGCGGGGAGGATGGCTTCGGCGGCCCGGGAGAAGGCAGCGGACACCGCGTCGGGGCTGGCCCCGCTGGGAAGACGCTCGGCCAGCTCCTCGGCGAGGCGGACGATGCGGCCGGTGAGGAGCTGCGCGGCGAGGGGGGTGGCGTCACGGCCGCCGTACACGGTGGGCGCCGCCGCCAGCAGCACGGAGTCCGAGTCCCACCAGCCACTCACGCCCG
>NZ_DASVSO010000265.1:0-19208 GCF_036388035.1 Archangium sp. | reverse complement strand
CGACCCGACCGAGCGCCCTCGCAACCGCCAGTACATGGCCGCGGTGTTCTACGCGGACGAGACGCAGAAGGCCTTGGCGCTCGAGACGGCGAGGCGGGCGTTGGGGGAGCGGCCCGAGCCCATCCTGCTGCCCATCCTGCCGTTGGGCACGTTCTACCGGGCCGAGGACTACCACCAGAAGTACTACCTCCGTCGGTACACGGACCTGATGCGCGAGTTCAGCGCCTACAGCCAGCGCGAGTTCGAGGACTCCACCGTCGCGATGTGGCTCAACGCCTGCGTCGACGGCCAGTTGAAGCTGGACGGCGTGGCGGCCGAGCTCGAGCACTTCGCGCTCTCGGAGGCTGACCGGCAACGACTGCTGAAGCTCGCCCAGGCGGCCCTGGCGCACCGTCGCCGGTGAACCCGTCGAGATCCCGACGGGTGGGCCGTCAGAGCACCACGGCCGGAATCCCGTACGGGTCCGTCCTCGCCCGCCGCCTCGGCGCCACGTCGTTGCGCGGCATCACCCGGGCGATGCCCGCCTCCATCAGTCGCCGCAGCGCCCGGTAGGCCGCCAGCTCGCCCATGGCCGTGTTGCGCAGCACCTCGCGCACGCTCCGGCCACTCCGCAGCTTCGCGTACAGGTACAGGTCGTCCGCCGTCAGCGAGGGCGGGGTAGGGCGCGGCAGCGGCTCGAAGTACAGCCGCCCGTCCAGCGCCAGCACCTCATCCGCCAGCGCCACCGTCAGCCGCACCTCGGCCTCCCGGTACAGCGCGTGCGCCTCGGGCACCGGGGCGCGCTCCAGCACCTGCGCCGTCACCGCCACCGCCTCCTCGTACCGGCCCGTCTCCACCAGGCCCCGCGCCAGCTCCAGCAGGTCCGAGACGCGCGCCACCTCGCCCACCTTCGGGCCCCTCGGCTTGCGAGGCGTCAGCGCCCCCCGCCGGTACAGGCGCAGCACCCACCGCGCCCCGTGCAGCGGGCCCTCGGGCGCCGCCGCCAGCAGCTCGCTCAGCGTCGCGCCCTGCTCGGCCAGCTGCATCAGCAGCCCCTCCGCCGCGGACACCGTCTCCACCGCGAACTCCCGGTACACGCCGAACGTCGTCCCCGGCCCGGGGAAGAGGTCCCAGAACACCTTCCACTCGCGCAGCCGCGCCAGCGCGTCCCGGTGCAGGCCCTTCAAGCCGAGCTGCAGCTCCACCGCCCGCCCCAGCGGCGGCAGTCCCGGGCGGAACTCCACCTCGCCGGACTCCCACCCGTAGCAGTCGAAGAGGGCCTCGCGCGCCTTGTGCTCCATGGCCTCCACGAGCCGCACCTTGGCCACCAGGCCCCGCTCCACCAGGAAGGTGCCAAAGGGCACGCCCGCCGCTTCCGCCGCGTCGAAGGCCGCCGCCGCCCGCGCCGCGTCGAAGAGGCCCAGCCGCGCCAGCACCTGTCCCAGGTGCTCCGTGGGCTCGCTCGAGCTCTCTCCCACCAGCAGTCCGTGCTGGAAGAAGAAGTGCCGCCGCACCGACGCGCGCTCCACTCTCAGCGTCCCATCCACCGCGGGCGCGTCGAAGAACGCCGGCATCAGAAGCTGCAGCCGGTAGCTCGCCAGATTTCCCTTGAACCGCTCCATGTCCACGCACGCTAGCGGAGGCCAATCTCCGGTACAACCCTTTGATTTCACAGGGCTTTTACCCACCTCCCGAGATGTTCCCACTAGTCGGGCTGACCGGGGAGCGGGCGGGCGAGTTCAAAGGGTAGGAGCGGCTCGCAGGAAAGTTGCAGGGTGGCTCCAGGTGTGCGAACCAGGGCTGTCACCCCTTTCGTGTATAGGCGTGGGAGTCATGCGGATCCTCTCGGGAGTCCAGTCCTCTGGCCGGCTGCACATCGGCAACTACTACGGTGCCCTGCGGCAGTTCGTTCACCTGCAGGACGAGGGCGAGGCCTACTACTTCATCGCCAACTACCACTCGCTCACCACCGTGCGGGACCCGAAGCTCGCCGAGCAATTCACGCGCGAGGCCGCCATGGCCTACCTGTCGCTCGGGTTGGATCCGAAGAAGGCCGTGCTCTTCCGGCAGAGCGACGTGAAGGAAGTGCTGGAGCTCAACTGGATCCTCGGCACCGTGGTGCCCATGGCCAACCTGGAGCGCGCCCACAGCTACAAGGACAAGCTGGACAAGGGCATCAGTCCGGACTTCGGCCTCTTCGCCTACCCGGTGTTGATGGCCGCCGACATCCTGCTCTACAGCGCGGACTCCGTGCCGGTGGGCAAGGATCAGATCCAGCACATCGAGTTCGCCCGCGACTGGGCGGTGAAGTTCAACATGACGTACGTGCCCGGGTACGACCCGCAGGATCCCGAGGGCAAGGAGAAGGGGCACGCCCCGGGCATCCTCAAGCTGCCGGCCGCGCGCGTCCAGGAGAGCACGGCGACGGTGCCGGGCGTGGACGGGCAGAAGATGTCCAAGTCCTACGGCAACACCATCGAGCTGTTCGGGGACGAGAAGGAGATCAAGAAGCGCATCATGGGCATCAAGACGGACTCCACGGCCGTCGAGGCGCCCAAGCCCACCGAGAACGCGCCCCTGTACGACCTGCTCAAGCTGATGCTGCCCGAGCAGCGCTTCCAGGAGGCGGATGCGTCCTGGCGCGCGGGTGGCAAGGGGTATGGTGAGTACAAGAAGCTGCTCCTCGAGGCCTTCCACGAGACCTTCGGTCCCGCGCGCAAGCGCTACGAGGAGCTGAAGAACGACCCCGCCGAGCTCGAGCGCATCCTCCAGGATGGCGCCGAGCGGGCCCGTGCCGAGGCCTCCCGCTTGATGGCCCGGGTGCGCCGCGCCGTCGGCGTTCCCTGAGCGCGTGAAGGACGTCCGTTGACCGCAGGTCGTCGCAGCACCCCTCCCACCGAGGAGACCCTCGAGGCGGACGTCCCCCTGAGTCCGGGTGACGCCTTCCGGGTCGCCTTGCCCAATTTCGAGGGACCGCTCGACCTGCTGCTCCACCTCATCAAGGAGCACCGGCTCGACATCTTCGACATTCCCCTGGCGCTCATCACCGAGAAGTACCTCGAGCACCTGGAGCGGATGCGGGAGATCAACCTGGACATCGCCGGCGAGTTCCTGGTGATGGCCGCCACGCTGGCGCACCTCAAGAGCCGCATGCTGCTGCCGCGTCAGGACACCGCGGAGCAGACGGCGGACGCGGTGGCCGAGCTGCAGCAGGAGGACGCGGGAGACCCGCGCGCCGAGCTGGTGCGCCGCCTGCTCGAGTACCAGAAATACAAGGACGCCGCCGAGCAGTTGGCCAGGCAGGACATCTTCGAGCGCGACGTCTTCGCCCGCAAGGTGCCCGTGGAGGCCGTGCCCATCCCCGAGGAGGAGGTGGGCCTGCAGGAGTTCTCGGTCCTCAAGCTGATCGAAGCACTCGACCGGGTGCTGGAGCGCCTGACCCCCAAGCTGCAGCACGAGGTGGTGCGCGAGAAGGTGAGCCTCTCCGAGGCCATCCTGCGGATCGCCGAGCGCATGCGTGCCCAGGGAGCGTGCAGCTTCGAGAGTCTTTTCAATGAGCAACGTACGCGTCAGGAGATGGTCATCACCTTCCTGGCCATCCTCGAGATGGTGAAGCGGCGGCTCATCAAGGTGAGCCAGGAGGCTCCCCTGGCGGACATCCTCCTGACCCCCAACGGGGACGCCCTGGAGCGGCTGGTCCCCACGGAGGTGGACGAGAGTGAGTACCGGTAACAACGGCCCCGAGGACACCGGCAAGGCGCCTCGTGCGTCCGGCGCCCCCAGCCCCTTCACCGAGGAGGAGATCGCCGCCGTCACCGGCCCCGGGGACGAGGACGAGCTGGAGGACTCGGAGGTCGCCACCATCGAGGCCGACGAGGTCCCCGACCTCCAGTCGTCCTTCGAGAAGCTCGCCCAGAAGAGCCGCAACCTCTCCCCGGAGCGCATCCGCACCGTGCTGGAGAGCGTGCTCTTCGTGGCCGACAAGCCCCTGGACCTCCACCAGCTCTACGAGGCCACCGGCATCGACCGCGAGAAGATCCAGGAGGCGCTCAACCAGATCTCCGGCATCCACCGCGACGGCATCAGCGGCGTGGTGCTGTACGAGGTGGCCGGCGGCTGGCAGTTCCGCACGGATCCGCATTCGGCGGAGTACGTGCGGCGCTACCTGCGCGTGAAGCCCCAGCGCCTCACCCGCGCCGCCGTGGAGACGCTGGCCATCATCGCCTACCGCCAGCCCGCCACCCGCCCGGAGATCGAGGACATCCGCGGCGTGGACTGCGGCGCCGTCATCAAGGCGCTGTTGGATCGCAAGCTCATCAAGATCCTCGGCAAGAAGGAGGAGGTGGGCCGGCCCATGCTGTACGGCACCACTCGCGAGTTCCTCGAGTTCTTCGCCCTCAAGGACCTGTCGGCCCTGCCCACGCTCCGGGAGTTCCACGAGCTGACGCAGGAGCACCAGGAGATCGTCGAGAAGGAGCGGCCCGCGGCGCCGAGTGCCAGTGGCACCGTCGAGGCCCTGGCGGACCCGGAGTTCCAGAAAAGGATGGACAAGAGCGTTGCGGCATCGGAAGCAGCGCTCGAGGAGTTGGAGGAGGCCATGTCCGCCGCGGACAAGACCCAGAAGGCCACCGCCAGCATCCTGAACCCGACCCCCCCGCCCTCCGAGGGCGAGCCGGGGTCAGCGCCCGGTGCACGGGCGGACGAAGTGGAAGGTGGCGGAAATGGCGGCTGAACGTTTGCAGAAGTACCTGGCCCGCGCGGGTGTGGCCTCGCGCAGGCACGCGGAGGACCTCATCACCGAGGGCCGCGTGACCGTGAACAACCAGAAGGTGACGGAGCTGGGCTCGAAGGTGGAGCCGGGCGATCTGGTGATGGTGGATGGCGAGCTCGTCTCGCCTCCGGAGAAGTCCTCTTACGTCCTGCTCTACAAGCCCGTGGGCGTCGTGACGACGCTGTCGGATCCGCAGGGCCGCCCCACCGTGGCCGACTACATCGAGGAGAGCGGCAAGCGGCTCTTCCCCGTGGGCCGGCTGGACTACGACGCGGAAGGCGCGCTGCTCGCCACGAATGATGGGGCGCTGGCGCACAAGCTGACGCACCCCAGCTTCCAGGTGCCGCGCACCTACCTGGCGAAGGTGAAGGGCACGCCGGACGCGGCCACGCTGGAGAAGCTGCGCGGCGGCGTGCGGCTGGAGGACGGCATGGCCACGCCCGTGTCCGTGGACCTCTTCGAGCAGGCCGAGCGCAACACCTGGCTGAAGCTGGTGGTGGCCGAGGGCCGCCCGCACCTCATCAAGCGGCTGTGCGCCGCGGTGGGCTACCCGGTGGTGCGCCTGTACCGGCCGAGCTACGCGGGCGTCGCCGTCGAGGGCCTGCGCCCCGGCGAGAAGCGCTCGCTCACCCAGGCCGAGGTGCGCCTGCTCCAGGACGTGGCCGACGGCAAGGTCTCGCCCGATGAGCGGGCGATGAAGCTGCCGCCGCGGCGTCACGGGCGCGCGGCGCCGGGCTTCGAGGAGGACGTGGACACGGACGACGAGGATTTCAGCGAGGAGGCGCCTCCCGCGCCGGCACGGTCTCGCCCGGCGGCGAAGCCCGCCCGGGCCGCCCGCACGGAGCGTCCCGAGCGTGGAGCCGCGAAGACGGAGCGTCCGGCGCGCGCGGCGGCTCGTCCCGAGCGCAAGGAGCTCGGGCCGCGCGGAGATGGTGGGGCACGGCCCGCTTTCCGGGGGGCCACGGGCGGTCGCGCCGAGCGCCGCACGTGGACGCCTCGCGAGGATGCGCGCGAGGAGACCCGAGTGGCTCGTTCGGAGCGGAGCGAGTCGGCACCTCGAGGTGAGGAGCGCGGGGCTCGCGGCGGTCGCCCGGCGGCGCGCGGCGCGTTCGGCTCGGCCGAGCGGGGTGCCGAGCGGCGGGGTCCTCCGCGGGGTGAGCGCCCGGAGCGCAAGTCGTTCGGCTCGGCCGAGCGGGGCGCCGAGCGGCGGGGTCCTCCGCGGGGTGAGCGTCCCGAGCGCCGCGAGTGGGCGCCTCGGGGGGGTGGGGAGCGCGGTGAGCGCAAGCCGGCCTTCGGCGGAGGCAGTGCCGAGCGGCGGGGTCCTCCGCGAGGTGAGCGTCCCGAGCGCCGCGAGTGGGCGCCGCGAGGTGAGGAGCGTGGCGAGCGCAAGCCGGCCTTCGCCGGGGGGAGCGCCGAGCGGCGGGTTCCCGCGCGGAGTCCTCGTCCCGAGCGCCGCGAGTGGGCGCCCCGGGGTGAGGAACGTGACGAGCGCAAGCCGGCCTTCGCCGGTGGCAGCGCCGAGCGGCGGGTCCCCGCGCGGGGTCCTCGTCCCGAGCGACGCGAGTGGGCTCCCCGGGGTGAGGGGAGTGCGCGTCCCGCGCGCAAGCCCTTCTCCGCCGAGGGTGGGGCCGAGCGTCGCGGTCCGCCGCGGGGTGACCGTCCCGAGCGCCGTGAGTGGGCGCCCCGGGGTGAGGAGCGGAGCGAGCGCGGTGCGCGTCCCGGGCCGAGAGGCGCCGGGGGCATGAGGCCCGAGCGCAAGACGTGGGGCGCGGCGGGTGCGGGCTCGGAGCGCCCGGCACGGCGCGGTGCGGCACGCCCGGGAGGCGAGGGCGCCGGCGAGGGTGCGAAGCCCTTCACCAGGTGGGGCGCGAAGAAGCCCCAGGGCCCGTCGGCCGATTGGAAGACGCGGCCGCCTCGGGAAGGCGCTGGGGGACCGAGGGGCCGAGGGCCCCGTAAGGGCCGCTGAGTCATGGGCGCTCGCGCGCGCCGCTGATATAACCGCCGGCGTCTTCACGCCCTCCCTCCCCGGAGAACGATGCGAACCGGCGCGCGCACCTTCCTCGTCCTGGCCCTCCTCGGCACCGCCGCGTGCAGCGGCAGTCGGGACCAGCTTCTCGCGGACCTGCAGAGCCCTCGCCCGGAGGTGCGGGCTCTCGCCGTGAAGAAGCTGGCCGAGGAGTCCCGCGCGGATGACCTCGCCCTCTTCACCCGCGCGGCCAAGGACATGGCCTCCATCGTCCGCGGCGAGGCCGCCGCGGCGCTCGGCAAGAGCCAGGATCCCCGCGTGGTGGACCTGCTCGGCGAGCTGCTCGAGGACTCCGATGAGGACGTCCAGGGCAAGGCGGCCATGGCCCTGTCGCAGGTGAAGAACGACAAGGCCAAGGCCTACCTCACGCTGCAGTATGGCCGTCGGGGCCGGGCGACGCGGCAGATCATCGTCCAGGCGCTCAAGCAGGCCAACGTGCCGGGCGCCATGGCCGAGGTCGTCGCCGCCGAGTCCAAGGCCATCTGGGACCGCAACCTGCTGGCCCTCACCGAGGGCTCGCTGCCCGAGCGCGTGGGCGCCGCCGAGGAGCTGGGCAAGAGCGGCCGGCCCGAGGCCTTCAACCGGCTGGTGCCCCTGGTGCGCGACAGCCAGGTCATCCTCGCCGCCGCCGCCGTGCGGGGCCTGGGCGACGTGGGCGACAAGCGCGCCGTCGCGGCCATCCTCCCCCTGCTGGACGAGAGCTTCCCCGAGCTGCGCGAGTCGGCCATCACCGCCCTCACGCGGCTGCAGGAGCCCCAGGCCATTCCCCGGCTCCAGGCCGTGGCGGTGGAGAAGAGCCCGGTGAGCCCCCTGGCCATCGACGCCCTGCTCGAGCTGCCGCGCCAGCCCCAGACGGATGCGGCGCTGTGCACCATCGCGCTCGACGCCGTCTCCACCGAGGCCATCCCCGTGGCCCGGACGATGCGGGAGCGCGGCGGCTGCCCGCTCGAGCCCATCGTCGAGCGCCTGTCGCGGCCCACCACCGCCGCCAGCGGGTTGCAGATGGTGATCGGCCTCGGCCCGGTGGCCAAGGACACGCTGCCCAAGGTGCTGCCCTACGTCACCCAGGGGGACGCCACGCTGCGCGCGCTCGCCGTGGACGCGATCGCGGCCATCGGGGATGCCTCCGCGGCGCCCGTGCTCCAGAAGGCCTACGAGCAGGAGCTCGCCTCCGTGCAGCCGCTCCGCCAGGACTGGATTACCCAGGCGCTGCCCGAGCGCCCGGGCGAGGGATTCGATCCCTCGCAGCAGGACACCGGTGCGCCGGATCAGAAGAAGGGCGAGAAGCACACCGGCCTGATGGCGCGCGTGAGGGCACTCAACGCCGCCAAGGCGCGCAACCTGGGCCGGCCCCTGGTGCAGCAGCGCGTGCCCACCGAGCTGTTCGACGACGTGGAGGCATCCCGGCTCGAGCCGCTGGCCGGGCTGCTGCGCGCGCTCGGGGCCGTCAAGGCGCCCGGGGCGCTGGAGCTGCTCAAGGGCTTCTCCGGGGACTCCAGCGTGACGTTGCGCACGGCGGCCCTGGTGGGCCTGGCGCGGCTGGGGCCCGAGGGCGTGGCCCTCGCCAAGGGCGGCATGTTCGAGTCCGATCGGGATCTGCTCAAGACGCTCGCGCAGGCGCTGGCCGAGCAGGGCGAGGTCGGGCAGTCCGCGCTGGTGGAACTGCTGCCGCAGATCAGCGGCGAGAAGCTGGTGGTGCTCGACACGCTGAACCGTCATGGCGTGCCGGCCTCCGCGGTGGAGCCGCTGCGCAAGGTGGTGACCGAGGGCGGCCCCGAGGCGGTGCTGGCCGCCACCATGCTCGGCCGGATGAAGGCGAAGGAGGCGGTGCCCACGCTGGTGAAGGCGCTGGAGGACTCCACGAGCCTCGGCCGGCGCGAGACGCTCCTCGCGCTGGGAGAGATTGGCGACAACTCGGCGGCCGAGGTGGTGGCGCGCGATTTATACAATGATCTCCCGGAGATCCGGGCGGCGGCGGCGACGGCGCTCTCGAGGATGGGGACAGGCGCGCAGGGCGACGCACTGGACGCGCTCAAGAGTGACTATTACCGTCGTGTCCGGGAAGCCGCCGCGACGGCCCTGGCGAAAACCACCACAGCGGCGGAGGGGGCACGCTGACAATGGAGCCAAGGCAGCTCAGGGACAAAGCCAACGAAGCACTCACCAAGGGTCGCTTCCCCCGAGCCGCCGAGCTCTTCGAGGAGTACTGTCAGCTCGAGCCGAAGGACTTCCAGACGCGCCTGCGCCTGGGAGACGCGTGGGTGAAGGCGGGCAATACCGCTCGCGCCATCGCCGCCTACCAGGTCGCCGCCGAGGGCTTCGCTCGCGAGGGTTTCCTCCCGCGCGCCATCGCCGCCAGCAAGCTCATCCTGGAGCTGGACCCGTCGCACCAGGGCGTCCAGCAGATGCTCGCCAACCTCTATGCCCGCCGCGGAGGGCCGGGGGGTGCTCTCCGAGAACCGGCTTCGAAACCGGCGAACGTGATCGCGCCCTCGCTCGTGAAGCAGGTGGTGGCCGACGAGGCTCCGGCCCCGGCTCCGGTGGTGCGGACGGTGCTGGTGCCTGGGGCTCCCGTCCAGTTCGACGCCGAGGTGACACCGGAGGCCGAGGTCCCTGGCGTGAAGGCCGAGGCCGCGGACTCCTCCCCGGGCATCGAGGTGGAGCTGAACGTCGAGGAGGCGAGCGAGGACTCGTCGACGGGTGTCGAGGTGGAGCTGGACCTCAGCGACGCGGAGCAGGGGACCGTGGAGGCCGCGCCGGCCCCGATCCCCGTGGCGCAAGCCGCGCCTCCGGGTCTGCGCCCCCGCCGCGCCGCCGACGCCCAGCCGACCGAGCCGGAGAAGGTCCAGGTTCTCGCGCCGCCTCCCGTGCGGGAGCCCCCGCGCCGGACGGCACCGTGGTCCGCGGTGGTGCCCGCCACGCCGCGCCTCGAGCGTTTCACGCCCCAGGCTGGCGTGGACTTCCAGCCTCCGGTGCCGGGGAGCACGCCCTTCACCGAGCTCGAGATGGGAGCGGACTCACTGCTGCACGCGGTGGAGATGGCGGCGCTCGCGGGGACGGAGCAGACGCCAGCGCCGACCGCGGTGGCGCCCCTGGCGGGCGGCGAGCCGGGCGTGGGGAGCGCCGAGGAGACCATGACGGAGGCGGCCCCGCAGGACGGGGCGCTGCCGAAGATTCCGCTCTTCTCGGACCTGCCGCGCGACGCCTTCATCGCGCTGTTCGAGCGCTGCCCGCTGCGCCGCTTCCCCGAGGGGGCACGCATCATCGAGCAGGGCACGCGAGGCGATGCCTTCTACGTCATCTGCGCGGGCCGCGTGCGCATCGTGCGCCAGACGGGTGACGAGCAGCGGGAGCTGGCCACGCTGGAGGAGGGCGCCTTCTTCGGCGAGATGGCGCTGCTGTCCGGTGCGCCGCGCTCGGCCTCGGTGGTGGGAGCCGCGGAGGAGACGCAGGTGCTGGAGATCTCCGCACCGGTGCTCGCGGGCCTGTCGCGCAGCTACCCGCAGGTGGCCCAGGCGCTGCGGCGGTTCTGCCGGCAGCGGCTGCTGTCGGACGTGGTGAACACCTCGGCGATCTTCCAGCCCTTCGGGCGCAAGGACCGGCGCGAGCTGGTGGAGCGCTTCAAGGCCCGCGAGGTGCGCCGGGGGGACGTCATCATCCACGAGGGCAACCAGGTGGACGGCCTCTACGTGGTGCTCTCGGGCGAGGTGTCGGTGAGCAAGGGCGGTCAGCCCCTGGCGCAACTGCACGAGGGCGAGCTGTTCGGGGAGATGTCGCTGCTGCAGAAGACGCCGGCCACCGCCACCGTGACGGCCCTGCGCAACACCTCGCTGCTGCGACTGCCGCGCGAGGACTTCGACACCCTCATCCTCACGCACCCGCAGATCCTCGTCCTGGTCTCCGAGCTGTCGGAGACCCGGCAGCGCAGCACGGAGGCGGTGCTGGGCACGGGCCCGAAGGCCAGCGAGCCGGGAGAGCGGTTCGACGAGCTGCTGCTCTTCTGAGGACGCGCCGCGGGGCGCGGCATCAGCCGCGCTCCGGACGTGTTGCTACCGGCCTACGCAGCAGGCTGCTTGATGCCCAGGGCCCCATGGGATGGGGCCGTTTAACATGCTCGGCGTCCGTGGATTCGTTGGAATGGATACGGCTACCCTTGGGGTCGTATCGTCGAAATCCAGCGCGGAGCGCTGAAGAAATCCATGAGCTACATCCTCGACAACAAGAGCGAGTTCGAGCGCCTGGAGATGCAGGCGGCCCTGAAGGGCTTCGACTACCCGGCGGACCTGGAGGGCTTTCCGGTGCCGGACGGGGGTAACGTGCTCGACGCGGGCTGTGGCTCGGGTGTGGCGGTGCGGGAGCTGGCGCGGCGCCATCCCCGGTCCACGGTGATCGGCTGCGACATGTCCGCGGAGCGCGTCGCCCTCGCCGCCGAGGCCGCCAAGGCGTTGCCCAACGCGCGCTTCGAGGTGCAGGACGTGCGGGCGCTCTCGTACCCGCCTGACCGCTTCGATGCCATCTTCTGCCGCTACGTGCTGAGCCACTTGGACGCGGACGGCCGGCGCCGTGCGGTGGACTCCATGCGGCGCTGCCTGAAGCCGGGCGGGGTGCTCCGACTGGTGGAGCCGGACGGCCTCTTCTCCGGCGTCTACCCCATGCCAGATCCCTTACCGGAGCTGTACGCGGCCCTCACCAAGAGCGGGGTGCTGGAGTTGTACATGGGCCGCAAGCTGCCGGAGCTGTTGCTCGCCGCCGGCTTCGAGGCAGTGGAGACGCGCATCTCCGTCATCCACTTCCCGCCCGAGGAGCGGGAGGCGGCCATCCAGATGCTGTCCGCCTCCAACACCCTGCCGCTCTTCACCCGGATGTTGGGAAGCGAGGAGAAGGCCCGCGCCGCGCAGCAGGCCCAGGCCGAGGTGCTGCGCCGCCCGGACGGCGTGCGCTTCTACAACAAGTTCACCGTCACCGCCCGCGGGCCTCGCTGAGGCGGGAGCGGGGCAGGGCGGGATGCCGCTATGTGCCGGCGGCTTTCTTGTACATGGCTCGGTTCTGCCGTTGAGAGAAAGAGCCCCGCCAGGTGAGCGGCCAGCCATTCCATTGGCCCCAAGGGGAGGGTTGAAGCCCGCCTGCTTCCGCTGCCACCATCCACCGCCGCCACCCTCGCCGCCTCTTCCCGTGCCCCTCCACGCTCCTTCGCCCCTCCACCGCGGGCCCTCGCCCACGAGTGCCGTCCCACGTGCGCCGACTTCCTCTCGGAGCGTGCCTCCGGGAAGACTGCGCCGTTCCCTGAAGGCCTCGGTGGCCGAGGGCGTGGTGGCCGAGGGCGTGATGGCTTGCGCGGGTGGGGCCGTCATCACCGGCTGGGCGCTGTACCTGGGCTGCGGCCCCTTCTGGGTGGGGCTCCTGGGCGCGCTGCCCTTCCTCGCCCAGCTCATGCAGCTCCCCGGTGCGTGGCTCACCTCGCGGCATGGGGCGCGCCGGATGGCCTTGATCACCGTGGCGCTCTCACGCCAGGCGTTCCTGCCGCTCGTCGTGCTGCCCTTCCTGCCCGTCTCTCCCGAGGTGAAGCGCGGGGTGCTCCTCGCGGTGGCCGCGGCGCACCATGGCCTGGGCATCCTCTGCAACAACGCCTGGGTGACGTGGATGGGGGACCTGGTGCCCACGCGCGTGCGCGGGAGGTACTTCGGGCGGCGGAGCGCCATCAGCACCCTCGCCGGAGCGCTCGCCACGTTCAGCGCGGGCTCCTTCCTCGACGGGGCCCGTGCCTCGGAGCGCACGGGCCTGGCGCTCGCCGCGCTCGCCTTCACCGCGTGCGTGCTGGGTGCGGTGAGCACCGCCCTCATGGCGCTCAAGCACGACCCGGCCCGCCACCCCGGGGCGCGCACCTTCCAGGCCGCCCGCGTGCTCCAGCCGCTGCGCGATGGCGTGGCGCGCCGGCTCCTCGCGTATGGCGCGTCGTGGAACGCGGCCCTCGGGCTCGCCGGCCCCTTCTTCACCCTCTACCTGCTGCGGGACGTGAAGCTGGGCTTCACGCTCGTGGCGCTCCACGGCTCCTGCACCTCGCTCGCGCGCATGCTGGCCGCGCCCCTGTGGGGGCGGCTCCTCGATCGCGTCGGGGCCAGGCCCGTGCTGAGAGCCTGCTCCCTCGGGCTGGTGCTCAGCCCGCTGCTCTGGGTGCTGGCGGGGCCGGAGCGCTGGTGGCCCATCGCGCTCGACGCGCTCCTGAGTGGGGTGCTGCTCAGCGGCCATGGACTGGCGAGCTTCAACCTGTCGCTGGCGGTGGCCCCCTCGCGCGAGCGGCCCTTCTACCACGCGGCCTTCGCCATGACGGGCGGCGCGGCCTTCGCCCTCGCCTCGGCGGCCGGGGGGGTGCTGGTACAGGCCTTCCCCGCGAGCCACCCGCTCCTCGGCTCCACCTGCACCGCCCTGCAGCTCACCTTCCTCGTCGCGGCGCTCGCTCGGGGATTCGCCGCCCTGCTCTCGGGCCGGCTTCTCGAGCCGGCGTCGCTCGCCCCTCCCTCCAGGGCGGGTGCACGGCGGAGTCCACGACCGGCGCTCCTCCCTCGCCGGGCCGGGCGAACGGCACCCCTCCCCGAGCCGGGGACCCTCGTGCCGTCCGCCTCACCGCTCCCGCCGCCTCCCGCCCCCTGAGCGCCGCAGCCGCCGGGCTGCTCCACGAGCGGGCAGGCCATGCCCCCTCATCACCGAGTGTCGGGTGGTGCCTACTCTTGCCGCATGGGTAGCCAGGACTCGACGCGTGTGACGGGCAGCCCCGTGGTACCAGGGGCCAGTGTACTGGAGGCCACACCCAAACCTTCGCCCTGGGCGGGGGGGACGGAAGAGGGAGCGACCGAGGCGCGGGGTTACCCACGCCCGCAGTTGCGGCGTGAGGGCTGGTGTCCGCTCAACGGCTCCTGGGACTTCGCGATCGACCCGCTCGCCCGCTGGTCGGTTCCCTCCGAGGTGCGTTGGGACACCCGCATCCGCGTGCCCTTCGCTCCGGAAGTGGCGCTCAGCGGGGTGGGGGACACCGGCTTCTACCGCGCCTGCTGGTACCGCCGCACCTTCGAGCCGCCCACGCTCGGGCCCCAGGAGCGGATGGTGCTGCACTTCGGGGCGGTGGACCATGCCGCCACCGTCTGGGTCAACGGCTCGCGCTGCGCGCACCACGAGGGCGGCTACACGCCCTTCAAGGTCGACATCACCGATCTGCTCCACCGTGACGGCCCCCAGGAGATCGTCGTGCGCGCGGAGGACGATCCGGCCGACCTCGCCAAGCCTCGGGGCAAGCAGGACTGGCAGCTCGAGCCGCACTCCATCTGGTATCCGCGCACCACCGGCATCTGGCAGACGGTGTGGCTCGAGCGCGTCCCCGTCACCCGCATCGAGGGCCTGCGCTGGACGCCGAACCTCGCGCGCTGGGAGCTGGGGCTCGAGGTGCACATCGAGGGCACGCGCCCCGAGGGGCTGCGGTTGGACGTGCGGCTGAGCGTGGGAGACACCCTGCTGGCCCAGGACTCGTACACGGTGGTGCTGGGCGAGGTGTACCGCCGCATCGCCCTGTCCGACCCGGGCATCGACGACTTCCGCAACGAGCTGCTGTGGAGCCCCACCTCGCCCACGCTCATCCAGGCCCGGCTGGAGCTGCGCGACGCCAACGGCCAGCTCCTCGACGCGGTGGACAGCTACACGGCGCTGCGCTCCGTCTCCGTGCAGGGCGATCGCTTCGTGCTCAACGGGCGACCCTATCAGCTGCGGTTGGTGCTCGATCAGGGCTACTGGGATGCCTCGGGCATCACCGCGCCCGATGACGCGGCGCTCCGGCGCGACGTGGAGCTCGCCCGCGCCATGGGCTTCAACGGGGTGCGCAAGCACCAGAAGATTGAAGACCCGCGCTACCTCTATTGGGCGGACCGGCTGGGGCTCATCGTCTGGGAGGAGATGCCCAGTGCCTACCGCTTCACCCGTCAGTCCGTCGAGCGGCTCACACGCGAGTGGCTCGAGGTGCTCTCGCGTGACTACAGCCACCCGTGTATCGTGGCGTGGGTACCCCTCAACGAGTCCTGGGGCGTGCCCAACCTCCCCGACAACGCCGCCGAGCGGCACTACGTGCAGACGCTCTTCCACCTGACACGCACGTTGGACCCGGTGCGCCCGGTCATCGGCAACGACGGCTGGGAGAGCGTGGCCACCGACATCATCGGCATCCACGACTACGACGCCGACCCCCAGCAGATCGCCGAGCGCTACCACTCGCACGAGGTGCGCCCGAACCTGTTCCGGCGCGAGCGCCCCGGCGGCCGGCTGATCGTCCTCTCCGAGCACCCGCATGCCGATCATCCGATCGTGCTCTCCGAGTTCGGCGGCATCTCGATGGCGCGCGGCGACCAGCGGGAGTGGGGCTACTCCCAGTGCACGGGGCCGGAGGAGCTCGCCCAGCGCTACACCGCGCTGCTCTCGGTGGTGCGCTCGCTCGATCTGTTCGCGGGCTTCTGCTACACGCAGTTCGCCGACACGTACCAGGAGGCGAACGGACTGCTGTACTCGGATCGCACGCCCAAGTTCCCCTTGGAGCAGATTGCCTCCGCCACGCGCGGTCCCCGCTTCTTCAGCGACATTCCCATGCCCCCCGCGCCTTCCGGGCGAGCCCGTCCGACCAACGAGTCAGGCGAGCCCGAATCCGCTGGGGTCTGAGCCACGAGAGGAACGGCTATGCGAGCCCCCGCGGATGATGCCCCCCGCTTCGAAGCACTCTTTGGCCGGCCGTCACGGGTCCGGGTCCGGGCGCCGGGGCGGGTGAACCTCATTGGCGAGCACACCGACTACAACGGCGGCTTCGTGCTCCCCATGGCCATCCCCCAGCAGACCGAGGTGGAGCTGGCGCCACGCGAGGACCGCAAGGTGCGTGCCTTCAGCGCCAACCTCGGCGCCGCCGGCAAGGTGGACGAGTACGAGCTCGGCCAGGAGAAGCGCGGCCGGGGCTGGCTGGACTATGTGCAGGGCGTCACCTACGTGCTGCGCGAGGCGGGCCTGACGGTCGGGGGCTTCGACCTGTGGCTGCGCTCGGACGTGCCGCTCGGCAGCGGGCTGTCCTCGAGCGCTGCTTTGGAGGTGGCGCTGCTGCGTGGGCTGCGCGAGGCCTTCGGGCTGACGCTGGATGACGTGCGCATCGCGCTGCTGGGCCAGAAGGTGGAGTGCGACTTCGTCGGCGCGCCCGTGGGCGTGATGGACCAGATGGCCTCCAGCCTCGCACACGGGAGCGCGGCGCTCTTCCTGGACACCCGCAGCCTCCAGTTCGAGCGGGTGCCGTTGCCCGCGGGGGTGGAGCCCATCGTCATCAACTCGGGCGTGACGCACAGCCACTCCGGGGGCGACTACCGGGTGCGCCGCGCCGAGTGCGAGCGCGCCGCGAAGCTGCTCGGGGTGGAGCAGCTGCGCGACCTGCCCGACCAGGATCTGCCGCGCGCCCTCGCCCTGCCCGAGCCGCTCGGCCGGCGCGTGCGCCACGTGCTCACCGAGAACGCGCGCGTGCTGGCCACCGTGCAGGCGCTGCGCTCGGGGGACCTCGCCGCGCTGGGGCCCCTGCTGTACGCCTCACATGCCTCGCAGCGGGATGACTACGAGGTGTCCGTCCCGGAGATTGATCTCCTGGTGGACCTTGCCCGCTCCGAGCCCGACGTGCTCGGGGCCCGGCTGACCGGCGGCGGCTTCGGCGGCTCGGTCGTGATGCTTGCTCGGACAGGAAGCGGAGCGGCTGCGGCGGCCCGGATCGCCACCCGCTACGACAAGCAGGCGACCCACCGGGCCACTGTGCTCGTTCCCCAGTCCACACCCGCGCCTTGATTCGCCAGCCTGCTCCCTTGCCCTGATCCCCGGGTGGGGTGAGCAGGGGAGCGAGCGTGCCCTGTACCTCAGGTCAGTAGGTGTGCTGATGCGAGGTGCCCACCCTCGTCCTGTCCACAAGGGCGTGTACGGAGGAGGGCGCATGACGATTCATTCAAGCCACAACGTGATGGACACCAGCCATCTGCCGGATCTGGTGTGCCTCTCGCACCTGCGTTGGAACTTCGTCTTCCAGCGTCCCCAGCATCTGCTCAGCCGCTTCGCGCGTGAGCGCCGGGTGTTCTTCTTCGAGGAGCCCATCTACGGCAAGGGGCAGCCCCGGCTCCAGGTCACCCGCTCTCCCGAGGGCGTCTGGGTGGCCGTGCCGCATCTCCCCGAGGGGATGAGCGCGGAGCAGGTGGTGGCCACCCAGCAGGCCCTGCTCGACGAGCTGCTCGTGCGCCACGCCGTGAGCCGGTACGTGTGCTGGTACTACACGCCGATGGCGATCCCCTTCACGCGCCACCTCACGCCGAGCGCCGTGGTCTACGACTGCATGGACGAGCTGTCCGCCTTCCGGGGCGCGCCTCCCGCGTTGTTGGGCCACGAGGTCGAGCTGCTCGAGCGCGCCAACGTGGTCTTCACCGGAGGCCAGAGCCTCTATGAGGCCAAGAAGGATCGGCACGCCAACGTGCATGCCTTCCCCAGCAGCGTGGACGTGGCGCACTTCACCACCGCGCGCGGCCCCCTCCAGGAGCCGGCGGATCAGGCACCCATTCCCCATCCGCGGCTCGGCTTCTTCGGCGTGGTGGACGAGCGGATGGACCTGGCGCTGCTCGAGGCGGTGGCCGACGCGCGCCCGGACTGGCAGCTCGTCATCCTCGGCCCGGTGGTGAAGATCGACCCGGCGAGCCTGCCGCGCCGGCCCAACCTCCACTTCCTCGGCGGCAAGCCCTACACCGAGCTGCCGGCGTACCTCGCGAGCTGGGACGTGGCGCTGATGCCCTTCGCGCGCAACGAGTCCACGCGCTTCATCTCGCCCACCAAGACGCCCGAGTACCTCGCGGCGGGCAAGCCCGTGGTGTCCACCTCCATCCGGGACGTGGTGCGCCCCTACGGCGAGCTGGGCCTGGTGCATATCGCGGACACGCCGGAGGACTTCGTGCGCGCCTGCGAGGCGGCCCTGGCCGAGAACCGTGCCGCGTGGCTGCCCCGGGTGGACGCGCACCTGTCGACGATGTCCTGGGACATGACCTGGTCCCAGATGAAGGCCCTGCTCGACGCCGCCACGGTGCGCCGTGACGAGGGCACGGAGCCCGAGGCGGCCCTCCTGGAGCTGGGCACCGAAGAGCTGGTCACCGTTTGAAACCACGGCGCGAGTGCGCGCCCCAACGCGGAGAACACAATGTTCGACTACATGATCGTAGGGGCGGGGTTCGCCGGCAGCGTGATGGCCGAGCGGCTCGCCAACGTGTACGGCAAGAAGGTCATCATGGTGGAGAAGCGGCCCCACATCGGTGGCAACGCCTATGACCACTACAACGATGACGGGCTGCTCGTGCACAAGTACGGGCCGCACATCTTCCACACCAACTCGCAGGACGTCTTCGACTACCTCAGCCGCTTCACCCAGTGGCGGCCGTACATGCATCGGGTGCTGGCGAGCGTGGACGGGCAGCTCATGCCCATCCCCATCAACCTCACCACCATCAACCAGTACTTCGGCCTGAACCTCACCTCCTTCGAGGTGGAGGCCTTCCTGCAGAAGCTCGCCGAGAAGCGGGAGACGATCCGCACCTCCGAGGACGTCATCATCAGCAAGGTGGGCAAGGAGCTGTACGAGAAGTTCTTCCGCAACTACACGCGCAAGCAGTGGGGCCTGGACCCGAGCGAGCTGGACTCCACGGTCATCGCCCGCATCCCGGTGCGCTCCAACCGCGATGACCGCTACTTCAGCGACAAGTACCAGGTGATGCCGCTGCACGGGTACACCCGGATGTTCGAGCGGATGCTCGACCATCCCAACATCAAGGTGCTGCTCAACACCGACTACCACGAGGTGAAGGACGTCATCCCGTACCGGGAGATGATCTTCACGGGCCCGGTGGACGAGTACTTCGACTTCTGCTTCGGCAAGCTGCCCTACCGCTCGCTCAACTTCCGCCACGAGACGCACAGCCAGGCGCAGTTCCAGCAGGCGCCGGTGGTGAACTTCCCCAACGAGTACCCGTACACGCGCTGCACCGAGTTCAAGTACCTCACCGGCCAGGAGCACCCGAAGACGAGCGTCGTCTACGAGTACCCCACCGCCGAGGGCGATCCGTACTACCCGGTGCCCCGTCCGGAGAACGCCGAGCTGTACCGCAAGTACGAGGCGCTCGCGAAGGACACGCCGGGCGTCCACTTCGTGGGCCGGCTGGCCACGTACAAGTACTACAACATGGACCAGGTGGTGGCGCAGGCGCTCACCCTGTGCACGAAGATCATGGGCGTGCGCCGCCGGGAGCTGCTCGACATGCAGGTGGAGGGGCACGCGTGAGTCCGAAGAACTCTGGAAGGCCCGAGGGCCTGCCCGAGATCTGGGGCGGCATCGAGGGCACGGTCAACCGCGTG
>NZ_DASVSO010000264.1:0-2179 GCF_036388035.1 Archangium sp. | reverse complement strand
GCGGGCCGCACCGTGAGCCCCAGGTCGAAGCCGGAGAGCCGGTCCAGCGTGGCGTCGTCCGAGGAGAAGCCGTGGTAGCCCGCGCCGAGCGACAGCCGCCCCGAGCCGAGCGCCAGGCCGAAGGACGTCTTGCGGTAGTCCGCCAACCCCTGCCCGCGCAGCCACTCCAGGCTGAAGCCGGCACTCAGGCCCCGCAGCAGGCTGGTGCCGAGGTAGAGCCCGTCACCCACCTGGTCGCGCGCGAGGTTGCGCTCGTGCAGGTAGAAGAGCTGGGGCGGCCCCACGAAGCGCAGGCCCGCGGGGTTGACGGAGAGCGCGGTGGCTTCCTCCACCAGCGCGGCGGAGGTGGGGGGCAGCGTCACCCCGCGCGGAGGTGTGGCGGGCTGGACGATGAGCCCCGTCTGTGCGAGCGCGAGGCCTGGGAGCATCAGGAGCAGGAGGGCACGCATGGCCCTCCGACTCTAGGCCCCGCCTCCCGGCGTACAAGCGCCGCGACTCACCAATCTTCGGTACCGTTCACTGCCTCCAGGGGATCTCCCCCCTTGGACTTCTTCTCCTGGGCGCGCCGCTTGCCGCCCCGATCCTCGCCGTTCCACTCGTCCGTGCCGTGGGAGTTCTCCAGCGGATCCGCCGACTTCACCACCTTCTCCCCACCGCCGTCGGCGGTGTTCAGCAGCTGATTGACCAGGCGGGTCATCTCCGACTTGAGCTGACCGAACTCGTCGCCCTGCAGCACCACGCGCTTGCCGCCGATCCGCGAGCCGGTCTTCAGGTCGAACAGGCCCAGCACCAGCTCGGTGGTGTTGCTGTCGGGCTGGTCACGCACCGTGCCCACGACGCCCCGCTCCAGTCCGAGCGCCTTGCCCAGCCCGGCCACCGCGCTGCTGGAGCCCTTGCCACGGCCCACCTCGGCGGCGATCGCGTCCAGCTTCGAGTCATACGCCTTGTAGGCGTCCGTGGGCTCCAGCACCGCGCTCACCTCCGTGTCGTCCGGGCTCACCTCCATGAACTGCCCGTACTGGCGGAAGCCGGGGCGCTCCAGGCGCAGCAGGTGCTTGCCCACGGCCAGCGTCGGCACCGTCAGCGGGGTGTAGCCCCTGAACTCGCTGTCGATGTAGACGCGCGCACCGGCCGGACGGGACTTCACCGTCGCCCCGCCGCGCAGCGCCGCGTTGACGCTCGTGGACACCTGCGTGCGGAGCGCGAGGAACTCGCGGCTGTAGCGCTTGGTGTCCAGCTCGTAGTCGGGGCTGAGCGCCATCAGGTCCAACAGCGCCAGCTTGGCCTCCTCGCCGTCCCCGCGCTGGTGCATCACCGCGGCGTACAGGGCGGTGGCGTCGCACAGCGGGTTGCAGGAGGTCGTCATCGCCGCGGCGGCCTTCTGCAACTCCTTGAGGGTGGAGCGCACCTTGCGCTCGGCGTCCTCGTAGTCCTTCGCATCGAAGGCGACGAGGCTCTCCTTGTAGCCCTGCTCGCCGCGCTTGAGGGCGGCCAGGGCCTCCTCATCCGCCGGCAGGCCGAAGAGGTCCTCCGCCTTGCGAACGGTGTAGCCCTGGAACTGGGTCAGGGCCTCGTTCATGTAGCTCTCCAGCTTGGGGCCACTCGCCTCGGCCGAGGAGTCCATGGGCACGATGAGCGAGGTGATACGCCGGCTCGCCGCGGGCGGGGCGGCCAGCGCGAGGGTGGGGAGCAGGACGAGCGCAAGGGCTTTCATAAGTTGGACCTCGAGGCGCGGGACTCGCATGGACGTGCGCGCAATGGACGCTACCAGCCGGCGCCGGGGTTCCCCAGCCGGACGCCCAACGGTGGCTTGTTCGGTTGGGAAGCCAGCAGGAGGCTCGCGGTGGTAGCCGCGGCCACCCCGCCCACCGCCGCCCAGAACCAGGGTTTCTTCACCACCGCCGGCAGGGCGATGGGGAGGGGAGAAGGGGTGGACACCTGCTTGCCGGTGAGGAAGGCGTGGACCTGCTCCACGGCCTCCTGGCGCTCGCGAGCGTCTTCCGGCCGCAGGGCCACCCCGAGCAGGCGACTCTTCACCTGCACATCCCAGGCATTCAGCGTGGCCTCCGTGCGGCCGCCGCGCTTCGTCCTCACCACCGCGAGCACCACGTAGCGCGCCCCGAGTCGCTCGCCGAGCGCGGCCACCTCGGGGGGGTGGCGCTCGGCGTCGAGCGGCCTG
>NZ_DASVSO010000263.1:0-2222 GCF_036388035.1 Archangium sp. | reverse complement strand
ATCTATACGCACCATCAACGGCGGTCCAATCAAGCGCAATATGGGGTGAACGTGGCGTGCCTGGATGGGGTCAGCCCGTTTGACTTCCACGAAGTGCCCGTGATCGACGGGGTGCAGCATCCCAGCGATAATGGCGGGTTGGCAAGGCAGGCCGGCACCCTTCGGTTCGAGCCCAGCCGCTAGCGGTCCGGTCTAACGGTGAACGGCGCCCGGGAGGCGGGCGGCCGCGAGCCCTCGGAACGAAGCCTTCACCTGGCGTTCCCCGCCTCTTGCCATTACGAACCCGGCATGAACCCCATGTACGCTTCACAGCCTTTCCAGCCGTACCTTCTTTCGGGCGAGCGGATCATGTGGTCCGGCCAGCCCAAGCAGGGCTTGACCCTCGGCCCGCGTGACGCACTCCTCATCCCGTTCAGCCTGATGTGGGGCGGTTTCGTCATCTTCTGGAACGCAATGATGTGGTTTGGCCCATTCGGGGATCAGTCCGGCGGTGGTCCAGGCTGGCTGTTCAGGCTTTGGGGACTGCCGTTCCTGGTGATCGGCCTGTATATCATGGCCGGCCGGTTCTTTCATGACGCGCGGATACGAAAGAAGCTTTTCTACGCAGTCACCAATCAGCGGGTCCTGGTTCTTCGCGGATCGAAGATCACCTCCCTCGACATAGACCGGCTCCCCCGTCTTGAGCTTTCGGAACAGCGCGGGGGCACCGGAAGCATTGCGTCGACGGAGGCAACCTGCTGTCTCTGGGTGCCGTGAACGGGTTCACTTTGTGGCTCCCGGCCTTGGGAGGGGCCACGCAGTTCTTCCGAATAGAAAATCCTCGCACCGTTTACGAACTCATCCGCAGACAGGCGCAACCGCGCGCTTAGAGAGCAAGTCCCTTCCGAATCCGTTGCCGGCCCGTCACGGGCTGAGAGGATCGCGCGAGAGCAACTCCCGACTGGCCGTCACGGCGCGGCGACGGGAGCCTTCGGCTGGTCGAGCCAACGGCCGGAGTTGCGATACTCCTCTTTGATCGTGGAGGGGGGGAGGGTGTCGTCGACCGGTTTTGCCGTGGGGAGGTTGTCGAGATAGGGCGCGGGGGTGTCGATCGGCAGGATCACCGCCGGGATGTAAGGCGCTGTGGCCGCGGCGGCGTGGACCTGCGGCACGGCGTCGGGCGAGATCGGCAGCCGGGTTGCGATCACGGTTGCGGCCGAGGGCTCGTGGGCGGCGTAACGCTGGGAGAAGGCGCCGGGCGTGCCCCAACGGTCCGGGATCCGGTAGAAATTGTGGCTGCCGATCACCGCCACCTTGGCGAGCCGGTAGGCCCAGGAGGGGAGCACCTGGTGGGTGTGGTAGTGGGTGGCGTACCCCACGGGCGCGAACACCTTGCCGGCAAGCGCGTCGGCAGCGATCCGCCGGGCGCGGGCCCAGCCGAAGCCGGTGGGGATTGCGGCAAGCGAGCCGTCGCAGGTGAAGGTGAACTGGCAGCCGCCGCCGGCGCGCATCGGGCCCTGGTAGACGACGCCGCAAACGGTGGACGGCCAGGACGGATGGCGGACCCGGTTGAGCACGACCTGAGCGACGGCCTGCTGGCCTTCCTCGCTCTCGGAGCGTGCCTCGTAATACACGGCCTGGGCAAGGCATTGCAGCGCGCGCTCGTGATCGAGCGGGCCGGCGCCGCGGAACACCACCGAGAGCGCGCGGGGGTTGGGGACATGGGCGAGGGGGATTGAGGCGTTGATGCTGACGGCAGCGTCGGGGGCGATTTTCTCAAGCGCGGTTTCGAGGAAATCGGGGTTGGGGGCATCGGCGGCGCGGACTGCTGCCAACGAGGCGGCACGCGCGTCGGCCCTCATTTCCTGGGATGGGGTGGCGTTCAGCGGCACGCATGAGGCGCTGCCGAGCAGCATGAACACGCAGGCAAGCTCCCGCCTGCCGCGCTTGCGCAGCTCTTCAAACACTTCATGGATAAGGTTTATCAGCACCGTTTATGTCAGCTCATTGCCTGTCTCGAGTGCCCGCCTAGACCCCCTTTAGCTAATAATGTTGCTACGGGCGGCCCCCTGTTTGCGGTTGTGCCAGATTGGGACTGGTGCGGCGGCACGGCTTAATTGCGCGGCCAAGCGCCTCTCGTGGATCGGTTTTCGCGGTCGCTGCGTTTGCTGACATTGATGCAGATTTGGAGTTTTGTGTATGCGTAAGCTGTTGGCGTGCGTTTCGGCGGCGGCCTTGTTGGT
>NZ_DASVSO010000262.1:0-8599 GCF_036388035.1 Archangium sp. | reverse complement strand
AGATGCTGGTGGGCATGCGCAGCGCGTACGCGAGGGGCTCGGACAGGAGCACGATGCCGAACCCGGCGAAGAACATGGCGCCCTCGGGAGGCATGGCCGGGGCGAGCAGCGCGACGCCGCCTCGCATGGCGTAGCCCACCGCCCCCACGAGCGCACACGGCAGCAGCGCGCCGCGAGGGACGTCGAAGAGCACGGCGAAGCCAACGGTGGCCACGAGCGCCATCAGGGTGGCGGGGATGAGCGGCGGCGACGTGCTGGTGGCGAGCGCCAACTGGGCTCCGGAGACGAGCAGCACCACGTACAGGCCGGCCCCGGCGATGGCGATGACGAGCGCCGCGGAGGAGGCCCGGGCCATGCCGGAGAGGGTGTCCCCCCGGAACAGGTCCGCCACGGAGCTGACCATGTGGACGCCGGGCACCAGCAGGAGCAACGAGGCGGCCAGGACGAGCCCCGGCTCGGTGGCCCCCAGCACCCGAGCCCCCAGCAGCCCCAGCCCGGCGGCCACCACCGCCACCAGGAACGTCATCGCCAGCCGGCCCACCTGCAGCCGGGCCAGCAGCTCGCGCAGGGCCTGCCCCACGCCGGCCGCCACGCCCGCCACCCCGGCCTCCAGGGCATTGCCCCCGAAGAGGAGCGCGAAGCAGGCGCAGGCGGCTCCCACCGCCAGGACCGTGATGACGAACCCATAGAGCCGGGGGGCGCGGGCGATGCGCTCCAGCTCGTCGCGGAGCTGCGGCAGGCTCAGCTCGCCAGAGCCGGCCCGCTCGGCCAGCGCGTTGATGGCGGCCACCCGGTTCAGGTCGATGCCCGTCTTCACCACGCGCACGATGCGGGTGCGGTGCTGCTCGTGGGAGATGGCGGTGGTCACGATGCCGGTGGGCGTGGCGAACACGTCCAGCCGCTGCGCGCCCAGCGCCACCCCGAAGCGGGTGATCGCCTCCTCCACCCGGGCCATGTTGGCGCCGTTCTCCAGCATGATCTGCCCGGCGCGCAGCGCCACGCCGAGCACTTCGCCGAGCTCCTGGTTGCCGAGGGGATGCGTGTCCATCCGTGCGGGGGGCTACCTTCCGAGCGGTTTGGTGTTGGAGACCTGGAGCCCCGCGTCCGAGACCTGGACGAACACCTCGCTCGCGGCGGGGACGTCGATGAAGCCGTGCTGATCCTTGTTCCCGAGCCCGAAGCTCACGTCCAACCGGTGGCGACCCGGCGTCACCTCGTGCAGGGTGAGCGCGCTGGAGGTGCCGGAAACCCTGCGCGCGTAGTCCATCGTGACGGTGCAGGGCTTGTGGCAGCGGAGGTGGAGACGCGAGGTGTCATCCTTCTTCCGCTCGGGGGGCGCCGCGGGCTTCGTCGTGCCCCCCTCGGGCGGCGTGGAGGAGGACGGCCCCGGGGAGACGCCCAGGCGCAGCCGCGAATCCATGTACACGGTGGCCTCGGGAGCCTCGGGGATGTCGACGTAGCTGGACACCTTGGGCAGGCCGAGGGCGCCCTTGATCTCGATGCGCCGCCTGCCGGCGGGCACCTCCTTGAACTCCCATTGGGAGTCGCTCACCCGCCGGCCGGACTTGCCCTCGAGGAGCACGGAGCAGCTCTCCCGGCAGCGGACCGTGACGGTGGTGCCCTCGGCGGCGAGGGCCACCGAGGAGACGAACAGAAGGACGACGAAGCAGAGCGCGCGCATGGCAGACCGGAGACGTCTACCACTTCCGGTGTCCGGCGTGCCCTCAGTCCTGCTGCGGGACTTCGCCGCCCAGCTTGCCGAAGCCCTGGAAGATGGACGCCATGGTGCCCATCAGGAAGGAGCGGGACATCTCCTTGACGACCTTCAGCTCCTTGCTCTCCTCGAACATCTTCTGCATCTCGCCGTTGAACTCGGCGCCAGCGGAGGAGGTCGAGTTCTTCTTCGCCTCGGAGATGGCCGTGGAGACGATGTCGCGACCGGAGACGGGCGGGGCACTCACCGACTGGGGCACCGCACCGGCGGCACCGGCCTGCACGCGCGAGAGAAAGCTCGTACGGGGGGCCTCCCGCGCCGCGGACGGGGTCGAGGTGGGCAGGCGGGGACCGGTCAGACCGTTGATGGTGGACATGGAGCCTCTCCAGGGGAAACCTCCCCCTGAGGAGGGAAGTCCGCCTCCCATTATCGCCCAAGGCCCGCCAAAGTTGCTTGGGAGAATTCCGCCGGGCCCGGCCAAGGCCCCCCACGGGGTTGGGCCGCCACGCCTTCGGGCGTATCCTCCCCCCTCCCTTCAGGAGAGACACCCGAGGATGGAGCACCCCAGGAAGGTAGCGACAGCACTCACCATTGCCGGCTCGGACAGTGGCGGTGGAGCGGGCATCCAGGCGGACCTGCGGACCTTCGCGTTCCACTGCGTCCACGGAACCAGCGCCCTCACCGCGCTGACGGCCCAGAACACGCTCGGCGTCACCCGGGTGGACGTCATGACCCCCGAGTCGGTGGCGGCCCAGATGGACGCGGTGGCGACGGACATCGGGGTCGACGCCGCCAAGCTCGGCATGCTGGTCAACCGGGAGATCATCTCCACGGTGGCCTCCCGGCTTCAGGCGCTGGGCATCACCCGGGTCGTCGTGGATCCGGTGATGGTGTCGCGCGCGGGCGCCCGGCTCATCGACGACGAGGCCGTGGGCGCGCTGCGCGAGCGGCTCCTGCCACTGGCCACCCTCGTCACCCCCAACCGGCACGAGGCGCAGCTCCTGGCGGGAATGGAGCTCCACACGCTCGAGGACATGCGGGAGGCGGCGCGCCGCATCCACCGGCTCGGGCCCGGGGCGGTGCTCGTCAAGGGAGGGGCGATGCCGGGCCCCCTGCGCGGCACCGACGTCTGGTTCGACGGCCAGCACCTGGAGACGCTGCACCTGGCCTCGGTGGAGACGCCCAACACCCACGGCACCGGGTGCACGCTGTCGGCGGCCGTCGCCGCCAACCTGGCCCTGGGTCAGGAGCTGCTCGACGCCACCCGGCGTGCCAAGGAGTACGTCACCCGAGCGTTGCAGCACCCGCTCGCGGTGGGACGGGGCAATGGTCCCATCGGCCACTTCTTCCCGCTGCTCGGGTCCTGAGCGGGCCCCGGCTGGACGCTCGTTTCCCAGGCAGGCGTGTGAACCGGGCCCGTTGCCACGGCCAGGAGGCGGAAGCTCCAGGCCCCGCCGCTCTGCGGTAGCATGGGCAACCAAGGGGGGCATGGTATTGGACCCGAGGAAGACTGACAGGGGGCCGGTACCCCAGGAACTCCAGGCCAGCAATCGGCTGCTCCAGGCGCTCACCGTGGCCCAGCAGGAGTTCATCCAGGGCAGCGACGCGCACAGCCTGTTCGACAAGCTGCTCGAGGTGCTGCTCCAGGTGACGGGCAGCGAGTACGGCTTCATCGGCGAGGTGCTCCGCGACCCGCAGGGCCAGCCCTACGTCCAGAGCTATGCCGTCACCAACATCGCCTGGACGGACGAGCTGCGCGAGTACTACGACCGGTACATCTCGAAGGGCCTGGAGTTCCGCAACCTCCACTCGCTCTTCGGCGCCGTGCTCCGGACCGGCGAGCCGGTGATCGCCAACTCGCCCGCGACGGATCCCCGCCGGGGTGGGCTCCCCCACGGCCACCCCGCCATGCACGCCTTCCTGGGGCTGCCCTTCAAGTCCGGCGAGGAGCTGGTGGGCATGGTGGGCATCGCCAACCGTCCCGGCGGCTACGACTCCACCGTCATCGAGTTCCTCCAACCCCTGCTCGCCACCTGCTGCGGCATCATCCTCGGCTGGCGCAGTGAGCAACGCCGACGACAGGCCGAGGAGCTGCTGCGCCAGCGGGAGGAGGAGCTCCAGCGCCATCGCGATCACCTGGAGGAGCAGGTGCAGCTGCGCACCACGAAGCTGCTCCGCACCACCCAGGAGCTGGAGAAGCGGCAGGTCCAGCTCATCCACTCCGAGCGGATGGCCTCGCTGGGGCTGCTCGCCAGCGGCGTCGCCCATGAGATCAACAACCCCCTGGGCTACATCACGAGCAACCTGGCCACGCTCACCGAGTACGTCTCGGTCTTCACCCAGCTGCTGCGGCTCCACCAGGAGCTCGAGGCGGCCCTCGGTCCGGACCTCCCGGCGCCCGCCGCCGAGCTGCTCGCGCGCATCCAAGCCCTGCGGGAGCAGGAGGAGCTGGAGTACCTCCTCGGCGACGTGGACGAGCTGCTCCACGACTCGCGCGTGGGAGCCCAGCGTGTGAAGGAGATCGTCCACAACCTGCGGGCCTTCGTCCGGGAGGACTCGGGACACCAGCAGCTCGTCGACGTGAACAAGGAGCTGGCCACCACGCTGAAGATCGTGTGGAACGAGCTCAAGTACCGGTGCGAGGTGCGGTGCGACTACGGCCAGGTGCCCCCCGTCCTCGGCCACCCCACCCAGCTCAACCAGGTCTTCACCAACCTGCTGCTCAACGCGGCCCAGGCCATCCCCGAGCGAGGGGAGGTCCGCGTCACCACCACGCACGAGGCCGGCGAGGTGCTCGTCCACATCGCCGACACGGGGCACGGGATGACGCCCGAGGTGCTCTCCAAGCTCTTCACCCCGTTCTTCACCACCCGGCCCGCGGGCAAGGGCACGGGGCTGGGGCTCTCCATCAGCCAGGACATCGTCACGCGCCACCAGGGCCGCATCGAGGTCCGCAGCC
Source organism: Archangium sp. (assembly GCF_036388035.1). Classification (GTDB taxonomy): domain Bacteria; phylum Myxococcota; class Myxococcia; order Myxococcales; family Myxococcaceae; genus Archangium. The sequence continues at coordinate 3,926 of NZ_DASVSO010000262.1, read as the reverse complement.
AGCCCGGTGAGGGCAGCACCTTCACGCTCCGGCTCCCCGCCGTGCGCGAGGCCTGAGGCAGCGCCTCGGCCGCCCGCCCGCCCTCCAGCCGTCCGCGCTTCCGGGAATGTAACGGACCCGGTCTGGCGGCATCTCACCCGAGACAGAGAGGGAGGGAGGAGCCCATGCGGAAGGGTCGCGACCCACGCCACGAATGGAAGGTCCTGCTGATGGCCGGCGCCCTCGCGATTCCCGCGTGGGCCGCGCATTGGCCGGAGCCCGGAGCGCCCCTGCCCTCCTTCACGGCGGAGGATCTCCTGGGAGAGGAGCACTCCAGCGAGGAGTACCAGGGCCGGCGCACCCTGCTCGTCGCCATCACCGACAAGAACGCGGGCGACGGAATGAGGCGCTGGTTCGAGGCCGCCGACGCGCACGCCCCCGCGAGCGTCCAGCGCGAGTCCGTCATCTCCATCCACGTGCCCTTCTTCGTGGGCCTGGGGACGGTGCGCCACCGCGTGCGCTCGCAGGTGCCCCGGCCCTTCTGGGACGACACCCTGCTGGATCGCAATGGCGCCATGGCCGACACGCTCGGGCTCGCGTCCAGCAAACAGCCCTACGTCTTCGCCCTCGACGAGCACGGCCGCGTCCTCGCCAGCGCCCACGGGCCTCCCGACTCCCCGGAAGCCCAGCGCATCTGGTCTTCCCTGTCCGGCCCGAGGGCGACAGGCGCCCCCGCCACCCTCGACTCGTCCACATCCTCTCCGGGGGGCCCACACGGCCCCTCAGAAAAATGACGTCGCATGAGCAGAAGACGCAACCCAATGCTCGCGACTTGCGATAATCTTATCGGCGCCTTTCTTGGCTCTTGAGACCGGAGGCTCACGCCATGTGGATTGAAACCATCGTCATGCCCCGGGAAGAGCCAGCCGCCTACAGCAGCCCTGCCCCCCGGTACGATCGCGAGTCCGGACAGCAGTCGGCGTGCGCCATGGGCCGGCAGTTCCGCGACACCGTTCTCAGCTATCTGCAGAGCAACGAGCTCATGAGCGCGGTGAAGTGGATCAGCGAGCCGGGGAGCATTCCCATGGTGACGCTGCACTGCACCTCGCGGGTGCTGGAGCAGCTTCAGAAGTCCCCCGAGTTCGAGGCGGGCCGCTCCCTGTCCCTCACGGGATTCTGAAGGGTTCGAGCGGGCCGCCGTCCCGGTGACGGCGAACCGACCTCACCTCCCCACACGACTCGACGCAGGTCACTTCTAGTCGACTAGAAGTGATGTAGGCATTGGGCTCACCCCTCCTTTCAGTCGATGGGTGTGGGGTGCAACCGTCCCTCCGCGTTGGCGTTGGGGCTGGCGTGCGGGCGGGTGACGGCCCGGCGTCGGGCAGGACGGCGGAGGTTCTGTTATTCAGGGGGCCCATGACGGACACCCTCCGATACGTGCCGAGCACCACCGCCGTGCCGAGCACCCCCGTGGACTCCACCCTGCTCTCCCCGGGCTCGCGCAACGAGAGCCTCCCGGCACTCGCACAGGCCCAGAGCCAGGCCCAGGCACGACGAAGCACCGTGCTTCCCCGCGTCCAGTGGAATGGGGATCGGAACGACGTGGTGCCCTTCCAGCGCGAGCGCTTCGAGGAGGTCCGCCCCCTGGGCCAGGGCGGCATGGGCGAGGTGGTGCTGCTCAAGGACAACGACATCGAGCGGATGGTGGCCCTCAAGCGCCTGCCCGAGACGAATGACGTCGACCGCCTGCTGCGCTTCGTGGAGGAGATCCGCACCGTCGGGCAGCTCGATCACCCGAACATCGTCCCGGTCCACGACGTCGGCATCGACCACCTCGGCCGGTACTACTTCGTGATGAAGCACCTGCAGGGCGACACGCTCGAGTCCATCATCGAGAAGCTCCGCCAGGGCGACCGCGCCGCGCACGCGCACTACACCTTCCCCATGCGGGTGCAGATCTTCCTCGGTGTGCTCAACGCGCTGGCGTACGCGCACCGCAAGGGCTTCATCCACCGGGATCTCAAGCCCGCCAACATCATGGTGGGGCCCTACGGCGAGGTCACCGTGATGGACTGGGGCCTGGCCCGGCGTGTCAACCAGCCGGCCGACATGGCCCAGGCTTCAGAGTCCCCGGAGGCCCCGCCCATGAGCCCCCGCGAGGCGGCCTCGCTGCGCACGCAGCTGGGCGCCGTGGTGGGAACGCCGCTCTACATGTCGCCCGAGCAGGCCCGAGGCCAGCACGATCAGGTCGACGTGCGCAGCGACACCTACAGCCTGTGCGTGCTGTTCCACGAGTTCCTCTACCTGCGCCACTACCTGGAGGGCCGCGAGTCGCTGGCCGACGTCCTGGAGGGCGTGCAAAAGACGATGCCCGACCTGCTGGCCCCCGTGAAGCACGTGCCCCAGGCCGCCGTACCGGCCGAGTTCGTCTGGTTCCTCGCCAGGGGTTTCGAGAAGGACCCGGCGCGGCGCTACCAGTCGGTCGAGGAGATGATGGACGTGCTCCAGGGCGCCATGGATGGACGCATCCACGTGCAGTGCCAGCGCACCCTGATCAAGCGCGGGCTGCATAAAATGCTGCGCATGGTGGACGAGTACCCGAAGACCGTCATCGTCGGGAGCACGCTGGCGGTGACGCTGGTGCTCGCCTCCGTGGGCAACCTGCTGATGGCGCTCTTCTAGCCAGCCCCCCGGTGCGCTAGATTTCCCCACCCGGGCTCCCTACCGCTCTCCCCGAGGTCCCGCCGCATGCCCTCACTCCCCAAAGGCTCAGCTCCGGTCTCCCGGGAGTGGCCCGGTGTGTCCGCCGGTGGCCCGAGCGCCACCGAGGAGCTCCGAGCCAGCAACCTGCTGCTGCGGGCGCTCAACGAGGCCCAGACGGACTTCATCCGGGGGGGCGACGCGCCCGCCCTGTTCGAGCGGCTGCTCGCGGTGCTGCTCGAGGTGACGGGCAGCGCGTCCGGCCTCATCGGCGAGGTGCGGCCCGTCTCCGGGGCAACGCCCTCGCTGCGGATCCTCGCCAGCACACCGCGGGAGTGGGCGGAAGCGCTGCGGGAGCACCCCGCCGGACAGGACGTGGGGAACCTGGAGCCGCACGACCTGCGTACGCTCGTGGGCGCCGTGCTCACCACCGGCCGGCCCGTGCAGTCCGGGGATGCCGCCCCGACGGCCCATGGCCCCCCGCCCGACACCTCCCTGCACACCTTCCTGGGCCTGCCCATCGAGTCCGGGGGCGAGCGGATCGGCGTGGTGTGCCTCGCCAACCGCCCCGGCTGCTACGACGCCCGGGTCATCGACCTGCTCCAGCCTTTCCTGGCCAGCTGCGGCGACATGCTGCGCAGCCGGAGCACCGAGCCGCCGCGGCGCCCATCCTTCGAGAATCCCATCCGCCTGCACGTGGTGGAGACGGAGCAGCTGCGACTGGCGCTGGAGAACGTGGAGGACGGCCTCTGGGAATTGGACTTCACCGCCCAGGAGATGGTCGTGAACCGGCGCTGGCTGGACATGCTGGGCTATGGGCCGGACGAGCCGCCTCCCAGCAACTACACGTGGAAGAGCCTGTGCCACCCGGACGACCTGCCCGAGGTCTCCCAGCACTTCCGCGCGTACCTGCAGGGAACCCTCCCCCTCTTCGCGGTCGAGTACCGCGCGCGGCGCAAGGACGGAGGGTGGATATGGATGCTCACCCGCGCCAAGGTGGTGATACGCGACGAGCAGGGCCGGCCGTTGCGCCTGGTGGGCAGCAACGTGGACATCACCGCCCGCAGGCAGGGTGAGGAGCGCCTGCGTGCCCTGGTGCGGGCGCTGCCGGACCTCGTCTTCCGCTTCAGCGCCGACGGCACCTACCTCGACTTCGAGGTCAATAACGACCAGGGCCTGCTGTCGCCCGTCGACTCCCTCATCGGCAGCAATCTCCGCCAGTCGCCGATGCCGCAGCCCCTCATCGA
>NZ_DASVSO010000261.1:0-4654 GCF_036388035.1 Archangium sp. | reverse complement strand
GGGCGGCCGTGATGGCAGCGGCAGCCTCGCCTCGGCGGAGCTCTATGATCCGGTCAGCGGTAGCGGGACGGCCACGGCCGCCATGAGCCTGCCGCGCGGCGAGCACACGGCCACGCTGCTGGGCTCGGGCAAGGTGCTGGTGGCCGGCAGTGACAGCACCGAGTGGACGCCCGCGGCTTCGGCCGAGGTGTATGACCCGGCGAGCGAGAGCTGGACGGCCGCGGGCGCGATGAACACGCCGCGCCGCCACCACACGGCCACGCGGTTGCCGTCCGGACAGGTGCTCGTGACGGGAGGATTCCACGAGTACATCGGCACCTCGCCCACGGCCGAGCTGTACGACCCGGCGACCCACACCTGGAGCACCACGGCCAGCATGAAGGTGGGCCGCTACGGGCACACCGCCACCTTGCTGACCGATGGCAACGTGCTCGCCGTGGGCGGCTTCAGCCACCAGGATCAGGCCTCCGCGGAGCTCTATGTCCGTGGCGGCGCGGCGCCCCAGCTCCCGTCCGGCACCAGCCTCTTCCTCGAGGTGATGGACGGCGCGGGCAAGCCCATCCCCGGTGCCGCCATCTCCTCGCGGAACGCGACCTACCCGGTGGACAGCGCCGGGCACCACCTGTTCGAGAACCTGCAGCCCGGCCGCTTCAAGGCCCGGGTGGACGCGCACGGCTTCGCCTCCGCCAGCGTCTCCGTCCAGCTGGCCGCGGATGCCCACGTGGGCTACCAGGTGCGCCTGCTCCCGCTGGGCAAACCCCTCTCCGTCGAGGCCGCGACGGGTGGAGTCATCGAGACGGACTCCGTCCGGGTCACCCTGCCGCCGGGCGCCATCGTGGATGCGTTGGGCCAGCCCGTCTCCGGCCCGGTCCAGGTCACCGTGACGCCGCTGGATCCCACCACCCAGCTCGCGCTGGCGCCCGGCCCGCTGGAGGGGAGCACCTCCAACGGCGAGACCGTGCAGCTGGAGAGCTTCTTCATGGCCGAGGTGAGCTTGTGGCGTGACGGCGCTCCGCTTCAGCTCGCGCCCGGTGCCTCGGCGACCCTGGAGTTCGTCCTCCCCGACGCCGTCGCCAGCCGCTTCCAGGTGGGGGACAGCGTCCCCGCGTGGTGGTTCGATCTGGATGCGGGCCTGTGGCGCAAGGAGGGCGCGGGCACCGTCCAGCCCTCTGCCTCCCAGCCCGGCAAGCGGTCCTGGGTCGTGAAGGTGCGCCACTTCACCTGGTGGAACATGGACGCGCCCTGGTGGGACAAGAGCTGCGTCAGCGTCCAGGTGGTGAACGCGGCCGGCCTGCCCGTCCCCAACGTGCAGGTGAATGCCGTGGGCACCAGCTACACGGGAGTCAGCAGCCCTACCTATACCGGAGCGGACGGCCGGGCCTGTGTCGAGATCAAGCGCGGGGGGACCGCGAGGCTCTTCGCCGGCGCCCTTTCCGAGCACATCAGCCCGGAGGTGTCCGTGACGGGCTCGGATGCGCCCGCCACCTGTGGAAGTGGCGCGTGCACGTCCGCCACCCTCCAGCTCGAGGGCCTCTGCACCCCGGGGGCCTATCGGGAGTGCTCCTACGGAGGTCCCGCGGGGACGCTGGGCAAGGGGTGGTGCCAGGCGGGCCGGCGGCAGTGCAACAGCCTGGGGACCCGCTGGAGCGACTGTCTGGGAGAGCGGGTGCCGGCCACGGAGTCCTGCCAGCTTCCCTTCGATGAGAACTGTGATGGCCGGGTCAACGAGGCCTGTAGCTGCTCCGAACTCGAGGGAACGCCTTGCTACGGCGGCCCCGCTGGCACGCAGGGCGTGGGCATCTGCCACGGCGGCGTCGTGCGCTGCGATGCGTTCGGCAACGTCACGTGCGAGGGCCAGCGGCTTCCCCAGCCGGAGAGCTGCTCGACGGCGGAAGACGACGACTGCGACGGCTCGACCGTGTGTTCCCCCTCGTCCGAGTGGCTCCGAGAGCTGGGAGGAACGGACGTGTCCAACAAGATGGCCAAACGGCTCGCCCTCGATCGGTGGGGCAACACGGTCATGACGGGCACCTTCACGGGCACCCTCGACCTGGGAGGGGGGCCCCTCACGGCGGATGCGCACGACGTGTTCGTGGCGAAGTTCAACGTGGGCGGCCAGCACGTCTGGAGCCAGGTCATCCAGCGAGATGACGCGAGCACGTGGCGCGGCGACCGGAACCAGGACTTCCTGGCCGTGGACGGCGAGGACAACGTGGTGCTCGCCGGAACCTTCGTCGGAACGCTGAAGATTGGCACCCGCACGCTGACCAGTGAGGGCCATGCCAGCATCTTCGTGGCGAAGCTCTCTCCCACGGGGGCCGTGCTCTGGGTCAAGAGCTTTGGCGGCTATGCCCTGTCCCCCGCCTGGGCGGCGGGGATCGCCGTGGAGGCCACGGGCAACGTCCTGGTCACCGGTGGGTTCCAAGGCACGCTCCATGTCGGGGGGACGGAGCACACCGTGCCGGGACCAGCCATCGCCGTGATGAAGCTCGAGGAGAACACGGGCGAGCCGCTCTGGAGCAGGAGCTACGCGTCTCCGTCCGGGCGGAGCACGGACGTGGCCGTGGATCCCTCGGGCACCGTGTTCCTGCTGGGAGAGCTGGAGAATGGAGCGACGATCGACTTCGGTGGAAAGCCAGTCGTCAACCCCCAGTACGTCATGAATGCCTTCGTCGTGAAGTTCGAGGGCAGCAAGGGCGACCCGGTCTGGAGCCGGTTGATCAACAACGACGTCGTCATGGGGATGTACGAGCGCGGCCAGCGGGTGCTGGCGGACCCTGCCGGCAACGCGCTGGTGCTGACGTGGGCTTCCTACCAGGGCTTGTCCAGGCTGATGAAGTTTGGACCCGACGGAGAAGTTCTCGGGAACCAGCAGGTGGGCAGGAACAAGCTGGGTGACCCCACCTACGGCTCCTCCCCCTTGTTGATGATGATGTCCGATCTGGACCTGAGCCTCGATGCGAAGGGGAACGTGTTGGTCGCGGGGCAGCTCCACTCCCCCTGGGATCTGTTTCCCGCCGCCTTCCTGGAGTGGTACGGCCCCAACCTCGCCTTCCGCACGAACAAGATCTTCGGCGGGCGGTCGCCCAGTCCCGGCGTCTACCAGGTCGCCATGGGAAGAGCCGCCGCGACGGACTCCAAGGGGGACGTCGTGTTCACGGGAGAGTTCTATGGGTCCGTGGACTTCGGGACGCCGCCGGTCTCCTCGATCGAGGGCATCTTCCTCCTGAAGCTCAATCCAGGGCTGTAAGCGCGGGCGGGCAGCCGCGTCAGGAAGGAGCCTGGCGCGGCTGCGGTGTCGAGGGCTCAGGGAGGCGGGGGTGAAGGGGTCTGGACCGTGGCCTGCGTGGGAGGAGGCTCGCAGTTGACTCTCGAGTGGGTCGCGATCCAGAGGAACACGGCCGCCATGGCGCCCCACTTCAAGGAACTCAAGTACGAGCGGCGCACGGGCGTGGGCGGTGGAGGCGGCGGCGTCACCGCGGAGCCCTCGCTCGACTGGAGCAGGGCCCGCAGCTCCCGCGCCACCTCGCTGGCCGAGGCCGGACGTTGCCGGGGCTCCTTGGCGAGCAGCCGGAGGAGGAGCGCATCGAGCCCCGGGGGCTGGGGGACGAGCGAAGAAGGCGCGGGGGGTGGGCTGTTCAGGTGGTGGGCCACCACTTCCAGGTACGAGCGGCCCAGGAAGGGCCGCTGCCCGGTGAGCAGCTCGAAGGCGATGACGCCCAGCGCGTACAGGTCCGTCTGCGGCCCCACCGCTTCGCACAGGGCCTGCTCGGGAGCCATGTACTGAGGCGTTCCGATGACGAGGTTCGAGTGCGTCTGGGACAACAAGGAGCCACCGGGTGCGCTGCCGTGCTTGGCGAGCCCGAAGTCGAGCACCTTGAGGTACTCGGCGCCGTTGGACTGGCGGACGACGAAGATGTTGCTCGGCTTGAGGTCGCGGTGGATGACGCCCACGGCGTGCGCGGCCGAGAGCGCGTCGAGCACCTCGCACAGCAGCGGGACGGCCTCGGAGAGCGGCAGGGGAGCCCGCTCGCGGATGAGCGCACTGAGGGGACGGCCCTCGAGGTACTCCATGACGAGGTACTGGCCGACGCCCGGCTGGTGGCCGAAGCCGTGGACATCGATGATGCCGCGGTGGCGGATGGCACTGGCGGCGCGGGCCTCGGTCAGCAGGTCGCGTGCATGGGGGCGCTGGGCGTACTCCTCGCGGATGAGCTTGATGGCCACCTCGAGGCCGAGGGTGGTGTGCTCGCCCGCGTAGACGACGCCCATGCCGCCGCTGCCGATGCGCCGACGCAGCACGTACTCGCCGAGTCGTTGCCCCACCAGCGGATCCTGCTCCACCTCGGACTTCTGGGCCTGCTGCTGAAACGAGGCCCATGGGCGCAAGGTGGGCTCGGCGTCTGGCACGGGGGTTCCGTCATGCGGGCACGTCGACGCGCCAACCGGCACGGAGTTGCCGCAGGTCTGACAGGAAGGAGGGGCGTGCAGGCTCATGTGGTGAAGCTCCCGCGCCCCCCAGTCGTACCACAGCTCCCTTTCAATTCGGCCCATCCGCGGCGGCTGCTGTAAAAGCCGGGGGATGGGGGCAGCTCAGAGGCCCCTGGGAGACAGCGGCATGCAACAGATCGTCGAGATCATCCTGGAGCTGGAC
>NZ_DASVSO010000260.1:0-5831 GCF_036388035.1 Archangium sp. | reverse complement strand
GCCCGAGGCGCCCGGGATGGAGAGGCGCTGGCCGACCTGGATGAAGTCCGGGTTGGAGATGCCGTTGGCCAGGGCGATGGCAACCACGGTGCTGCCGTGGCGGGCGGCGATGCCGCTGAGCGTGTCGCCCGGCTGCACCGTGTAGTTTCGCGCGGCCGGGGCCGGGGGGCTGCCCGAGGCGCCCGGGATGGAGAGGTGCTGGCCGACCTGGATGAAGTCCGGGTTGGAGATGCCGTTGGCGCGGGCGATGGCATCCACGGTGCTGCCGTGGCGGGCGGCGATGCCGCTGAGCGTGTCACCCGGCCGCACCGTGTACGAGCCACCCGGAGCCGGAGCTGGCGCGGGGGCCGGCGTGCTGGGCGCCGGAGCGGGGGCGGGCTGGCTGGGCGCTGGAGCGGGCTGGCTGGCCACGCCGCGATCATTGACGAAGTACTTCACCGGCGCGTTGCCGAAGGAGTCCCTCACATGGCCGTTGTTGAAGTTGCTCGCGCCGGCCTGGGCGATGGCTGGGCCGCGATCCGTCACCTCGCCCGGACGCACCACGGCGATGTGGCCGATGCCGCCCGGGTTGTTCCAGCTCGCCACGGCGGGGTGGCCCTGGTTGGCCAGCGCCTGGGCCTCCTGGGCACTCACCTCGCGCCAGCCGCGGCTCGGCCCATGCTGCTCCAGCCAGCGGTGGCCCCCGTTGGCGTCCAGTTCCCGGGCTCCCGGGGCACCCACTCCGGCGGGGTTGCCGGCACCGTCCACCCAGTGCGGAATCTCCGCGCCCATGGCGCGCGTCACGTCCCAGGCGAAGATGTTGCAGTAGGTGTTGCCGCCGCGCGGGCTGTAGCGCGGGTTGTTGTTCACGGAGAACTGGTCGATGACCTGGTTGTAGTTGCTCGCGTTGCGGTTGGAGGGGTCTCCCCGCACCGGGGCGTCCACCGGAATCCACGCGTTGGTGTTGGTGGTCCCCGCGGCCGGACCGCCGCCCGAGGCCGCGCTCGCCTCGAAGCGATCCGGGGAGGTGGCCGGGTTGGCCGCCACCGGACGGCGCGGCGCGTCGAAACCATCGGGGATGACGAGCTGCTGACCCGTGCGAATACGGTTCGGGTCCTGGATGTCATTGGCCTTCGCCAGCGCATCGACCGAGGTGTTGTACTTGCGAGCCAGGGCGCTGAGGGTTTCGCCCCGCTGGATGGTGTGCACGGTCATGGTCGTCCCCGTGAAAGGAAGGGTTCGGGGAGATTGTCGCATGCCTGCCTCCCTGAGTTGCTTCCCTCCCTACATTTCCTGGCCGGCTGGCTGGCTGGCAGCCCCTTCGGCGAGCGCTCGGGTGGCCACCCGTCACGAGGGAAGGGAATGGAGAAGCACTCCGTTCTCGTGGCGATGGAAGGACCTCCCTCCTCTTCTTCGGCGTCTTCTACGAGCGATGCTGCCCTTTCTGGCGATGTCAAAACCCTGCGCAATGCGCTGGCTGCACCAGTGATGGAGTGGGTGGACTGGAGCAACGCGCTCGAGCGAGCGGCCAGCTGGTTGGACGACATCCACTGGCAGATCGCCAGGGGTGGGAACCTGCATCAGGGGCTGGAAGCCCTGTTCAGGGGACTGGCCCTGTTGCACCGCAAATGGGACCGGGAGGAGTGGACCCGCTTCTGCCTGGAGATCGTCCGCAACCACCCGTTGCGCGAGGTCATCCACCAGTGTCCCTACACGCGTCACGGCTTCGAGAAGCCTCGGGGCTACGCGGGTGACGCGGTGCTCATCGACTACCTCTATAACGAGCGTCAGACCGAGGGGACGACGCCGCTCGGGCGGGACATCTACCACTTCCTGTGGCGCCAATCCGGGCCCCGGAGCGTGCGCGAGCGGCGGGAGTTGCTGGCCCAGGAGCTCGACGCCGTCGCCGAGCGCGTGAAGAAGGCCCGCGTGCTCTCCGTGGCCTGCGGCCACCTGCGTGAAGCCGAGCACTCCCGCGCCGTCGTCGAGGGCCGCATCGGCCAGCTCCTCGCGTTCGATCAGGATCCGGTGAGCCTGGAGGTGGTGACCCAGCAGCACCCGGGGAAGACCGTGCAGCCCGTGCGTGGCTCGGTCCGCTCCATCCTCCTGGGCAAGGCCACGTTCCCGGATCAGGACTTCATCTACTCGGCGGGCCTGTACGACTACCTCTCCGAGTCCGTGGCCGCGCGCCTCACCCGGCTCCTCTTCGGCATGCTGCGTCCCGGTGGGCGCCTGCTGGTGGGCAACTTCGCCGCCCGCACCCCGGATGCCGGCTTCCTCGAGGCCTTCATGGACTGGTGGCTCATCTACCGCGATGAGAACCAGGTGCGTGCCTTCGCCTCGGAGATTGAGCCGGCGCAGCTCGCCTCCGTGGACATGTTCCGCGACAGCACGCAGAACGTCATCTACATGGCGCTGACCCGCCGCTAGAGGCAGGGGCTCCCACGGTGGGGGCCCTCCTCGGCTTCCTCAGTGGGGGCCGTTGTCGCCCCGAGGTTCCTCGGGGCCGCGGCGGGGCAGGGTGATGGTGAAGGTGGCGCCCTGTCCCGGTGCGCTCTCCACCGCGATGGCGCCGCCGAGCGCCTGGACGATTTCCCGGACAATCCACAGCCCGATGCCGAAGCCACCGTAGTGGCGCACGGACACGGCGCGCTCGAAGCGCTCGAAGATGCGCGCGGCGTCCTCCTCGGCGATGCCGATGCCCTCGTCGCGCACCCGCAGCCGCGCCTGGGTCTCGTCGCCGTCCACGGTGATCTCAATGGGCCGGCCCGCCCCGTACTTCGACGCGTTGGTGAGCAGGTTGAGCACCACCTGCTCCAGGCGGATGGCGTCCCAGTGGCCCACCAGGGAGGGCGGCAGGTTCAACCGCAGCGAGCACTCGGCGCGCGCCAGCGCCTCGCGCGAGCGCTCCACCACCCCGCGCACCACCTGCACCAGGTCCACGTTCTCGAGATGGCCCAGGAGCTGCCCCTGGGCGATGCGCGAGATGTCCAGCAGCTCGTTCACCAGCTTGCCCAGGCGCTGCGTCTGGAGGTTGGCCGACTCCAGCTTGGCGCCGAGCCGCTCCGGGGGCAGCCGCTCCAGGCCCTGACGCACCTGGGACATGAGGCCCTGGATGTGGAGCTGGAGCGAGGTGAGGGGCGTCTTCAGCTCGTGCGCGGCGATGGAGAGGAAGTCGTCGCGGCGCCGCACCGCCTCCTGCTCCTCGCGGTAGAGCCGGCCGCGCTCCTCGGAGAGCGCCGCCATGCGTTCGAAGCCCTCGGCGTTCTCCAGCGCGGCACCGGCGAGGATGCAGACGAAGGAGGCCAGCCGCTCCTCGTCCTCGCCGAAGAGCTCGCCCACCTGCCGGTGGCTGACGCACACACAGGCCACCGTCTTGCCGCGCACCTGGATGGGGGCGCACAGCAGCGAGCGCACCCCGAGCAGCTCCATGCTCTCGCTCACCCCGCCGGGCATGCCCTGGCCCATCACCGTCGGGCGTCCCGTCTCCAGGGCCCGGGTGATGGCGGTGTGGCCCACGCCGGCCGCCGCCAGCTCGTCCTCGGGCAGCAGCGCCTCCGGGTCGAACACCACGCAGTGCTCGGCGCGCAGCAGCTCCATCATGGACTGGCGCGCGGCGTCGAACACCGCCTGGCGCGAGAGGGCCGAGGCGATGCGGCGGCCCGCGTCCAGCACCCGGGGGAAGCGGTCCACCAGCGACAGGGTGCCCGGGCGCTCCGGCAGCTCCGTGGCCACTTGGGGCTCGATGTCCAGGTCCTGCTCCATCTCCTGGAGCTCGCGCGAGGCCTCCTCCGTCCAGGCGGTGGCCTCCGGCCAGCCGACTTCCTTGCCCACGCGGCCGAGCGTCTGGAGCGTCTGGGCGCGCTCGTAGCGCATCTTCAGCTCCTCGGCGACCTCCAGGCTCTCCTCCAGCCAGCGGCGGGCCCGGCGTGGGTGGCCGGAGAGGGCGGCCAGCAGCCCGCGCTCGCGCAGCACGTGGGCGAGGTTGTTGCGGTAGCTGCGCGCCAGCCGGTGGGCCCGCCGCGCCAGCTTCTCGGCCCGCTTCAACGACTCGGCCCGCACACCCGGGGCGAGCGGAGAGCTGTTCTCGGCCCGCGTGCGCAGCGCCGTGAGCAGCCAGGGGACGACGGGGGCCACGTACTCGTGCCGCAGGTGGGCGTGCTCCACCAGCTTGTCCGCCTTCTCCAGCATCTCCACCGCGCCCGAGGTGTCTCCCTCGTGCAGCCGGCGGAGCGCCTCGGCCAGCAGGAGGTTGGCGTGCGTCTGCGTGTCCTGGCCGGGGTTGGCCAGCGAGCCCTCCAGCAGGCTGAAGGGGATGCGGCCCCGGGTCGCCTTCGACCAGACCTCCAGGGCCAGACGCACCGCGTACCCGTCGCCGATGGCGAGCGCCGCCGTGTGCAGCCGCCGCGCGGACTCCAGCGCCTCCTTCAGCCGGCCCAGCCGGTAGTGGGCCAGGGCGTACTGGTAGTGGGCGTTGTTGACCTCCCACTGGTCTCCCGTTCGCTGCAGCAGCCGCACCGCCTCGCTGCACTTCTCGATGGACTCCTCGAAGCGGCCCGCGGCGTAGAGGCCCAGTCCGTAGAAGTGCAGGGACTGGCCCTGGCCCCAGACGTCGCCCAGCTCCCGGCGGATGGCGAGCGACTTCTCCGCGTAGGCGGTGGCCCGGCTGAACCAGGGCACCATGGTGAGCATCGGCGCGTGCTCGGAGTAGGCCTGGGCGAGCTCGAGGGTGGGCGGGTAGCGCTCGGCCGTGTTCACCTCGCGCAGGTGGGTCCAGAAGGTGGCGATGGGGCTGCCGAAGTACCAGCTGCTGTAGGTGAGGCGGCTGTAGAAGTGCACCGCGAGCAGGTCTTCCTCGCTGTGCTCGAGCGAGCGGCGCCCCGTGAGCAGGTTGGGCATCAACGAGTGTCCGGCCTGCACGCCCAGCTCCCAGAGGGCGCCCAGCGCGAAGGCCGCCGAGGAGCGGGGGACCCACCGGCCCAGCAGCGTCAGCCCCCGCTTCAGGGCCGCGTCCGCCTCCTCCTTGTTGTAGAGCTTGAACGTCAGCTCGCCCAGCTTGGACCAGATTCGGGCCTGCTCCAGCTTGTCGCGGGCCAGTGTCTGGGCCAGCTCGAGCTGCCGCTGGGCCTCGTCATAGCGCCCACGCAGCATGAGGACGTCGCCCAAGCCGGCGGAGACACGGAAGCGCGTACTGGCATCGGCCCGGGCCGCGCCGCGCTCGGCGATGCGGTAGTTGAACTCGGCCGTCTCGAGGGCGAACTGCTGGCGGGCCCGCTCGGCGGCCACCAGGGCGTGCGGGAGGGCCTGGGTGTGCTCTCCCGCCGCATCGAAGTGGTAGGCGAGCTCGAAGGGGTCCGCCGGGGGATTGGCCGCGATGCTGCGGGCGGCCAGCCGGTGCAGCTCCCGGCGCTCCTCGGGCAGCAGCAGCCCCAGCAGGGCCTCGCGCAGCTTGTCGTGGACGAAGGTGTAGCGGCCGCCGGAGCCCTCCCACAGCATGTGTCGTCGCCGCGGCTCCACGAGCGCGGCGGCCACCTGCTCGCGCGGCGTGCCCGAGAGGGCCACCACCCGCTCCAGGTCGAAGTGCTTGCCCAGCACCGCGCCCACCGACAGCAGGCGCAGCGCCTCGGGCGGCAGCAGCTTGAGGCGGCGCACCAGGAAGGAGGCCGCCTGGCGCGAGGAGCGCACGTGGGCCATGGCCTCGGGCTCCACCTGCCAGCCCTGGGCACCGGGCACCAGGGCCCCATCCTCCACCAGCCCGTGCATCACCGCCGAGGCCATGAAGGGATTGCCCTCGGACAGGCGCACCACCGCCTCGGTGGCCTCGCGCGGCAGGGGGCCGGCCATGGACTCCA
>NZ_DASVSO010000259.1:0-3388 GCF_036388035.1 Archangium sp. | reverse complement strand
CGCTCCGCGAGCGCCTTGGTGAACAGGATGTTGGCGAGCTTGGACTGCGAATAGGCCCTCCACACGCCAAAGCTCCGCGTCAGGTGCGGATCCTCCCAGTGGATGGACCCCGTCTTGTGCGCGCCCGAGGACACGTTGATGATCCGCCCCTGGGGCGCCCGCCGCAACGGCTCCAACAGCAGGTTCGTCAGCAGGAAGTGGCCCAGGTGATTGACCCCCAGCTGGGACTCGAACCCGTCCCGTGTCGTCTCCCGCTTCACGGTGATGACGCCCGCGTTGTTGATCAACACATCCAGCGTCGGGTGTCGGCTCTGGAACTCGCGAGCGAAGTTCCGGACGCTCTCGAGCGAGCCGAGGTCGCACAACATGAGCTCGAGCGTGTCCGAGCCGCTGCGCTGGAGGGCCTCCTTCAGCGCCTGCTCACCCCGCCCGGCATCGCGGCACGCCATGATGACGGTGGCACCCCTTCGGGCCAGCTCCGTCGCGGTGGCGAGCCCCACACCCGAATTCGCACCGGTCACGACTACGGTCTTCCCCTTCATCTGGCGGCCCTGTCTCCCTGGCTGTCTCACGCGTAGGCGTCATCCACCGGCTTGGTGGGGCGAGTCTCGGAGGGGAAGCGTGGCAGGCGCAACTCGAAGAGGTACTCGCCTTGGTGATCCCCTCGAATGACACCGCCGAGAACGGCGAGCCCCGGAGTTGTCAGTCCCACCGGCTATTCCCTGGAACTGGCAACCCATCAGGGGGCGGCCATCACCACGGGGACTTCCCATGAAGCTGGCCGGAGCGGTGGTGCTGTTGGTGCTCCTCACCGGATGCGCGACGACCCAGGGAACGGGTGGGTCTGGCCCTTCACGCCCACCACCAGGAGTCCAACCCGCGACGAAGAAGGAACTGCCGTGGTTGAGCGTGCCGGGCGGGCAGATGAAGACGACGCTCTTCTACGGCCCGTGGCAGTGCCGCCGGGAGTTCATGAATGGGTGCCAGCGGGAGTGCGCCAGCGAGGGCCACACGCTCATGGGCTGCATGTGGCTGGCCGACATCAAACTGGACTGGGTGGGAAGCCTCGTCGTCCTACCCGTTCCCGTGAAGGCCGGGAGCCGCTACGGCATCTATTACTGCTGCTGCAATTACCCCACTTTGCCGAAGGCGGTGAAGGAGGTTGAGCGCAAGAGGTGGGAAAAGATCCGGGACTCCTTCCGGGACGACTGGAGCAAGAAGTTCGGAGAGTGGCCCGTCGACGGAGGCATATCCTGGCCGGGCCATCACATCCGGGACCTCTGGCACGGTGGGAACCCGGTGGATCCCAACAACATCATCCCCGTGCAGCCCAGCATTCATGACGAATTCACCAGGGCCTACCCTGCCTGCTACGCTGGGCAAGCGCCCTGGAACACGGTAGGACCCGACCTGCCCTACTCGGACAACTGACGATGGCCACGCTCATGAGCGACCTGCTCGAAGAGGTCTCCCGCGAGCCCTTTCCGCATCCCCCCGCCACGCCCGAGGAAGTTGAGGAGTTCGAGCGGCGGGTGGGCTGGAAGCTGGACCCGGACCTCCGGGCCTTCTACCTGCATTGCAATGGGGCCGCTCTGCTTCGATGGCCGGATTCGCCCTATGAACTCCTGCCTCTGTCGAAGATCGTCCGGGCACGGGTGGCCATCTGCGGTGAGGATGACGACAGGTGGGGCCCGGCCTCGATGTACGCCTTCTGCTACGTGCGCGATGGCAACTATGTCGTCTTGGACGTGAGCCGACAGGTAGACGGGCGGTACCCGCTCATTGATGGGGACCGCGAGACCTGGCCCAACCCGGAATACTGCACGCAGATCGCCAGCTCGTTCTCGGAGTTCTTGGAGCAGGTGCTGCGCACCCGGCGTAGCCTCTACTGGCTGGGGGAATGAGACCGTGGCCATGCCCATGAGCCGCCTGCTGGAAGAAGTCTCTCGCGAGCACTTCCCCTATCCCCCAGCCACACCCGCGGAGATCGAGGAGTTCGAGCGGCGGGTGGGGTGGAAGTTGGACCTGGACCTGCGCGCCTTCTACTTGCATTGCAACGGCGCCGAGTTGATCGAACGGCTACCCGACTCGCCCTACCAAATGCTTCCCTTGTCCGAGATCGTTCGGGCGCGAGTGGCCATCTACGGCGAGGACGACGACAAGTGGGGCCCAGCTTCGGTGTACGCCCTCTGTGACGTGCAGGACGGCAATTACGTGCTGGTGGATGTGAGCCGAGAGGAGAATGGTCGTTATCCTCTCTTCGACGGAGATCATGAGGCGTGGCCGGACCCGGCCTATTGCAAGCAGGTCGCCAGCTCGTTCTCGGAGTTCTTGGAGCAGGTGCTGCGCACCCGGCGTAGCCTCTACTGGCTGGGGGAATGAGATCTCTCGGGCATTCCTTCAGACCCCGTCGCCTGCGTGAGGCCCATCCGCAGGCGAGCAGCTCGGCCATGCAGTGTGGCTATCACAATGAGTGTGACACTGCGGCGATCAACGCCCGGCCGAGCCCAGGGCCTCAATAGGATGGACGTTCAGCCGCCTTGAACACCGCGTTGATGCACCTCCACTTGTAGGCGGAGTCCAGCGAGACGGAGGGCATCAAAGAGGTCGTACAGGTTGTCGATCAGTGGCCGCATTCTGATAGCGATCTCGGCTGTGAATACTTCTTCCTTTCCGTCATAGCGGTGCGTGTAGTCGGTGATGACCTTGTCGATCTCCTCCAGAGGTACCCTCGTTCCGAGAAGTTCAATCTTGAGGGGCTCGGGCTGTCCGTTCCGCTCTTTCAAGCGGTACTTGGTCCGCTTCGTTCTCGATGGCCCATGTGGCGACGAGTGCCGGAACCGTCCCGACGTGCCAGCCGGTGCCCGCCTGCACGTCCATCCTGTCGCGCCAGGGAGGCGCGAGGTGCTCGTGAGCGAGGGGGTAGTGCTCCCGGGGAATCACCTTGTCCCGCTTCCACTGCCCGGGCCGGGCCTGGGGACGGTGAGCTGTCCGAAGGTAGGGTCCTCGGCCACAGAGAGGGCGTGCTTCACCTTGCGCAGCCAGGAGTAGACCGCTTGAGGACCGCGATCCGATGACCTTGGGCCTTCGCTCACTCCATGGCGGGGAGGATGTCATCGAGGAGCGTGAGCTTCCTCAGACTCCGGCCCTTGAGCTGGTCGGCCCACCACGCGAGGTAGCCCTGCTGCTTCTTCACCCAGGTGGAGCTGTTCTTGTCCACGTCGCGCGAGTAGGCGAGGAATTCAGCCGCGAGCGGCGCATCGAGGTGGATGGGCTCCTCGTGAGACGAGCCCGCCGGGTTGTAATGCTCCGGGTCCGTCTCGAACCGCTTGAGCTGTTCCATGGCCGCTCGGAGCGTGGTCGCCCGCGTGCTGACCTTGTAGTTCCG
>NZ_DASVSO010000258.1:0-19033 GCF_036388035.1 Archangium sp. | reverse complement strand
AGCGCTCGCGGTGTTGCATGGCCTCGTCGGGCGAGCGGCCCCCCGTCCACACCACCGCCCGTGCTTCCACCACCGCCCCTTGCGCCAGCGCGAGGCCGGGCAAGAGGCACAAGAGCAGGGGCAGGACTCGCATCGGGACTCCTCCGGGGAACACCGTTCCCGCCGGAACTTACTGCAAAGATTCCTCGCGCGTCCCTGGGGCCTGCTGCTCGGAGGCGGGTTTCAGAACCCGGCGTTCAAGTCCAACGGCGGGCGGCGACAGCCCGCTTGGTTCTACCCGGCCGAGGTGCGCACATTGCCAATGCCGTCATGGGCCTTCACCGAGAGCGTATGGGCCCCCTCCCCCACCCCCACGGTGTTCCAGCTCAGGCTGTAGGGCGCGCTGGTGTCCGTGCCGAGCAGCGCCCCGTCCGCGTAGAGCTCGACCTGTTCCACGCATCCGGCGTCTGGGCGGATGAAGACAACGATCTACTACTGCTGCTGCGACTACCGCACGTTGGAGCCAACGGAGAAGAAACCCCTGCGTGATGCCTGGGAAAGCGTGAGGGAGTCCTTCCGCCGGGACTGGAGCAAGAGGTTCGGAGAATGGCTCTCCGAGGGTGGCAGATACTGGCCCGGCCACCACATCCGGGATCTCTGGCACGGGGGTGACCCGATGGACCCTAACAACGTCTTTCCCGCCGAGCCGTTCGTTCACGACATCTACAACAAGGCATACCCCGCCTGCTATGCCGGTCAGGCCCCCTGGAATACCTCGGGACCCAACCTGCCCTATACGGACAACTGACGATGGCCACGCCCATGAGCCGCTTGCTCGAAGAGGTCTCGCGCGACCACTTTCCCTATCCGCCCGCCACGCCCGAGGAGATCGAAGCATTCGAGCAGCGGGTGGGCTGGAAGCTGGACCCGGACCAGCGGGCCTTCTACCTGCATTGCAACGGAGCGGAGCTGTTCAAGCGACTGCCGGATGCCCCCTACCAGCTGCTCCCCCTGTCCGAGATCGTCCGGGCGAGGGTGGCCATTCGTCGAGAGGATGACGACCAGTGGGGCCCGGCCTCGATGTACGCCCTCTGCGATGTGCAGGACGGCAACTACGTGGTGGTGGACGTGGCCCGGCAACAGAACGATCGTTACCCCCTCTTCGACGGCGACCACGAGACCTGGCCGGACCCGGCCTACTGCGAGCAGATCGCCAGTTCCTTCTCCGAGTTCCTGGAGGAGGTGCTGCGCAGCAAGGGGCGCTCGTATTGGTTGGGGAAGAAGTGATTCAACCCGCTTGGGATGCCATCCAGGTAGCCCTGGGGGCGGCGTTGGTTCCCGTGGAAGGTGTCAAAGGAGTCGTTCCGACACCTCGCCCCCTACGAGTTGTCTGACACCTCGGGCGGTCAAGGAAGTGACTGGGCCTGACGGGACGGCCCAGGCCCCCATCGAGTCCGGGAGACAGGATTTGAACCTGTCTCCCCTGGCCTCGTGTTCTCCGAACCCTGGCCTCAGTTGGCGCCAGCCGCCGAGCCGAGCGGCTGGACGGTGGGCGCCGGGGACTCGGTCAGATCCACCGCCAGCGCGTCGAGGTCGTGGAAGCCCTTGGCGCCCACCTCTCCGCCGCGGAAGAGCGCCCAGCCCTTCAGGCCCGGCTGCAGCGAGCGCGTCATCTGCCACAGCTGCGGGCCGCTGTTGGCCAGGTAGAGGTAGAGCATCCGCTTCGGATTCCACGGGTTGGCCAGGGCCACCGCGAGCCCGTCATCCGGCCGGCCATACGTCTTGCCCTGCCAGCGGAAGAAGCGCCGGCCGATCTCCACCGGAAGCTTCTTCTCCGCCGCCAGCCGCGCCACCAGCGCGTTGTTCTCCGCGCTCCCGAGGACGAACAGGTCGCGCTCCGCCAACTCCTGCTCCGTCACCTCGGCGTCCGGCTTGACGGGGGCGAGCACCTCCGTGAAGGCGTCCGCCAGCGCGTCGCGGAAGTTCTGGGTCAGCGTGCGCTCCGCCTCCACCTCGCGGGCCGTGCCGTACACGTAGAGCAGGCGCTCGAAGTCATCCGTGGCGTTGGAGATGATCTGGTAGCGCTCGCGCGGCACGGGGATGTCGTTGGAGGGGTTGAACACCACGCGCACCGGCTTGTCCGCCGTGTGGAAGGAGAAGGTGTCGCTCGCGCCCTTCACCTCCACCCGCTCCAGCGTCGAGCCCTTCGCCGTCACCAGTTCCACGGTGGTGACGAAGTGGTAGGGCTTGCCGCCCTGCTCCACCTTCACCGTCACGTCGTAGCCGTCCTTGGCCTTCGTGGTGCTGGCCTGGAGGCGCGGCTCGGGCAGGCCCCCGCGCTCCACCCACTGCGAGACGAAGGGCTGGAGCTCCCGGCCCGCGGCCTGCGACGCGGTGCGGATGAAGTCGGCCGTGGTGATGTTCTTGTTGGCGTAGCGCTCGTGGACGGTGCCCATCACCTTCGAGAAGGACTTGTTGCCCAGCAGCAGCCGGAGCTGGTGCAGCACGAAGGTGCCCTTCACGCGCGGCACCGCGTAGGTGCCATAACGGTCGTACGAGGTGCGCGCGGCCACGGGCACCACGTCCCCCTCGCGCGCGGTGAGGTAGAGGTAGCGGGCGTTGAGGTCCGCCAGGGCATCGCGCTGCTGCTCGAAAGCCTTGTCCGCCGAGTCCGGCAGCTTCTGCAGCATTCCCCAGTAGGCGGCCGAGCCGCTCACCAGCCAGTTCTCCCCATCGGTCGCGGGGAACACCGTGTTGCTCCACAGGAGCTTCTTGTCGAAGCCAAAGGCCTCCTTCACCTTGGCGACGTCCCGCCTGGCCTCCGGGGTCTTCGTCTCCTGGGCGGCCCTGGCGCGGGCCTCCTTCAGCTTGTCGGCGACGTAGATGGGGCTGAAGGTGGTGTAGCCGAGCGTCAGGTGGGGCGTGGCACCGGGCAGGTCCTGGATGTGGCGCCCACCGACCATCTTCTCGCGCAGGGTCGTCTTGCCGTAGTGCGCGAGGAACATGAGCTCGCGGGCCATCTCGCTGGTGGTGACCTTGCCGTCACAGGCGTGGGGCCGGTTGATGGGGCTGGAGGCCAGCATGCGGATGGCGTTGTCCACGTCGATGCCGCCCTGGCCGTGCTGCTGGAAGTACTTCTGGAAGGCGATGTCGCGGTTCCAGGTGTTGAAGGCCAGGTCCACCGGGGCGTTCTGCGGGTTGGGCACGTACTCCTTGCGCACCTCCAGGTCCCGCGTGTTGTTGTTGGCCCAGATG
This sequence comes from Archangium sp., assembly GCF_036388035.1. Taxonomy (GTDB): domain Bacteria; phylum Myxococcota; class Myxococcia; order Myxococcales; family Myxococcaceae; genus Archangium. Next base: position 15,799 of record NZ_DASVSO010000258.1, on the reverse strand, counting down.
AAGTCCTTGAGGTTGCCCGGCGTCTCCGCGGCCTTGCCCTTGCTGCCGGTGCGCCACAGCTTCGTCTTCTGGGTGCCCAGCAGGAAGCAGGCGCCCTCGTCCGTCTTGGCGTCCGCCAGCGTCCAGTCGTTGGTGTAGAGGCCGTTGTTCTGCTTGGCGAGGATCTGCGCCACCTCGTCGATGGAGGAGGCGTACTGGGCCGCCTTGCGGATGCGGTTGCTCTGGGGCGTGCCGTCGGGCTGGAAGGGCGTCTGGCCCACCGTCGTCTCACCGATGACGATGCCCGCGTCGTTGATGAACCAGTCCGCGCCGCTGTGGATGCCGCCCGGAAAGGTCTGCATCACGAAGCGGTGGCCCTTGGTGGGCTGCACGTCCAGCACCACGTCCCAGTGGACGCCGGTGTAGCCGTTCCACATGAAGAGCTGCCCCATGACGAACTGGCCATCCTTCGTGGCGGACTTCGTGGCCACGAAGGACGAGCAGTGGTCACCCTCCCCGGCCCGACCCTGCTCGTCCTCGCCCTTGAGGAAGAGGCGCCCGGACAGCGGCGTGGCGCTCACCTTGTTGGCGTCCTCGAGCTGCCCCAGGTCCACCGCCGAGTTGAGGGCCGCGATGTCCAGCACGTCCAGCTCGCGATCCTTGAACTTCACGCCGGCCTTGTTGGCGCCGTCGGCGATGCCCTTCATCTCCTCGAGGTACTCGGGCTCGAACTTGCGCAGGAAGAGCGAGTCGGTGAGCAGCCGGACCTGGGCCCAGCCATTGGCCAGGTCCTGGCGATTCTTCAGGGTGCCCAGCTTCTCCATGTAGCGGACGATGTCGTCGGCCACGAGCTCGCCGTACTGCCGGCCGCGCTCGTAGGGCTCGCCCTCGATGTGGATGTACTTCCACCCGCCGTCGTCGTAGCGGAAGCCCTTGCCGGCCCAGCGCACGGACTCCATGGGGATGTAGGCGGTGATGTCGTCCACCTCCTCCACGCGCACGTCATCCACCCACGCCGAGCCGGTGGCCTTGCCGTTGCGGCCCAGGTGGAGCTGCACGCGGTCCGAGCCCTGGGTGGCGAAGAAGAGGACCGAGAGGCGGCCGTCCTGGTCCGCGCCCTGCGAGGGCGAGCAGTTGGTGAAGGGGAAGCTCTTCATCGACACGCAGGCGCCGAGCGCCGTGGGATAGCGCGCCACGGGGTCCGCCTTCACGCCGCGGGTGCGCACCCACGCGCTGAGGCGGTAGAGGCGGCCCACCTGGAGCTTCACGGGCTCGGACTGCACGGTGGTCTCGGAGCCACCGGCGGGGTTCTCGATGGCGAGCCCCCGGCTGCCCTCGGAGCGACCGTCCGCGCTGGCGGCCACCTTGCCCCCGCCCGTCACGGTCCAGCCCGAGGGCTGCCCCGAGGAGGCGAGCGACTCGAAGCCGGCATTGGCCACGGGCACCTGCGCGGCCCGGGCGGGCCCGGCGTGGAGCGCGCCCGCGGACAGCAGGAGGGCGCCGAGGAATCTCGAGGTCGTACGGAGACGGGTCATGTGCTTCCCGGAGTGACGTGAGGTTGCTGTTTCCGGGGGGTACTTCTCCCGCTCCCCCCTCCGGTCGTCAACCGCCACCGCACCCGCTGGAGCGGTTCCCCCAGGCATTGACGCAACGGGTCATGGTCGTTGGCGGTCCGACTCCTCGATACGGAGGGTGAGTTCGCCGTCCGCGCCCTCGCGCCGGGAAGTGCGTATGACGACACGATGCCTTGGACCCTTCCCTTCCCTCGCCGTGTCGCTCCCGTGGTTGTCCCCGCCCTGCTCCTCGCCGCCTGTGCTGGCTCCTCCCCGAACACGATGAAGGATGAGCGGGTCCGGGAGGAACTGACGCGATTCCAGCGCATCCACGAAACACGCCCCCGCTGCGACAGCGAGGACATCGCCCGCGCCGAGGAGGTCGGTCGGCTCACGCTTCCCACCGGTGTGAACGTGGAGAACGAGGAGCGCACCGTGCGTGGGTTCCTCGCCGTCATGCCAGGCCCCTGCAACACGGGCTCCTGCATCACGGAAGGCGGAGAGGCTCCCTCGCGCTGCTGCAACTCCTGCCACGGCTGGAGTTGGTATGTGTCCGCCCCGCGAGTCCCGGCCGGGGCGGTCATCGTGCTCGACAAGGAGACGTCCTCCATTCCCCGAGGGTGGGTGGTGATGGATTGCACGCAGGAGGCCCTGCAACGCACCGTCCCGCTGCGGGAGGTCATCGTGCGTGGCGTCGTGTCCTCCTGGGAGCCGCCCCCCGAGTACCAGGGCCGGCACGCGTCCTCGTTGATGCGGGTGTCCCGCATTTGTGTGCTCGAGACGCCCCGGACTCCGGTGTACGGCCACGAGGTGACCGCTCCGTCCTTGCCGGGCATGAGGTGAGCGCGCGAAGTGCCCGGTTTGACTCGGGAATCAGCGTGCCGTGACGGGTCTGGCGTCCCCTGCCCCACGCGTCAAGTCGGCCCTGGTTGCCTGGCAGGTGTCCCGGGCAGCCCGGACGCTTTACTTTGGCGCGGGACGATTTCAGGCCATTCTGCGCGCCGAGTGCGTTCTACATCCTGGATCATCCTGTTGCTGTGCGCAGGCTGCACCGCGCATGTGGCTCCCACCCTCCCCCCGTCGAAGGTGACGGCGCAGGCGTCGGAGGCCGCTGGCACCGTCGTCGCCCAGCCCGTGGCGACGCCGACGGGCGAAGCGTGCCCGGTGCCCGAGAAGCCCCTGGAGGCCCTCGTGGCCCAGGCCGCCGAGCCGAGCGACGCGGACGCGCAGGCCGCCGCCGCCGCCACCATCCCCGACGGAGTGGATGAGGAGGCCGTGGCCGCGGCGGACGACGAGGAGGACGACGACTCGGCGGACTCCGCCGACGAGGGCGAGGCCCAGGAGGCCCCCACCAGCGCCGTGCCCAACGGCCCCCTGTACACCGCCGAGCTGTCGGACGAGCAGCTCACCGAGCTGTGGAAGAACGAGCCGAAGTCCCTCGGCTCCATCTCGGTGGGGTTCGTCGAGAGCGGCCGGATGGTGAACTCGGTCCGCGTCCCCGAGAGCGATGATTGGATCGTGGTGTCGCCCGAGCTGGCCTATGGCACCCAGGAGACGGTCGAGTACCTCACCAAGGCCATCCGCGAGGTGCGCGCGCAGTACCCGAACGCGCCTCCGCTCCGCGTGAACCAGCTCAGCTCCCGCGACGGCGGCTACCTGCGCCCGCACAAGAGCCACCAGAATGGCCGGGACGTGGACCTGGGCTTCTACTACCCCACCGCCGAGCCCATCCGCGTCCGCGAGCGCGAGCGCTACATCAACCTCGAGCTGAACTGGGCGCTCATCAAGTCCCTGGCCACGCACTCCGACGTGCAGATGATCCTCGTGGACAAGCGCGTCATCAAGGTCCTGCACGACTACGCGCTGAGCAAGGGCGAGAACAAGGAGTGGCTGGACTCGATCTTCAACGCCGGGGCGCAGTCGCTCGTCAAGCACGCCAAGCGCCACCGGGACCACTTCCACGTGCGCTTCTTCAACCCGCGCGCTCAGGAGCTGGGTCGCCGCGTCGCCCCGCTGCTCGCGCTGCAGCCCGACAAGAACATCATGATGCACCGGGTGCGCTCGGGCGACACGCTCGGCGGCATCGCCCTGCGCTACGGCTCCAGCATCACCGGCATCAAGAAGACCAACCGGATGCGCAGCATCCTGCTCCGCATCGGGCAGGTGCTCGCGGTGCCCCTGCGGGGCCCCTGCACCCGCTGCCCGATTCCTCCGGCCGTGGTCGTTCCGCCTCGGCGGCTGCCGCCCGGCTTCGAGCAGGCGCCGGCCCTGGCCACCCCGCAGCCGTCCCCCGCCCCCGCGCAGCAGGTCCCCGTGGCCTCGGAGTCGCAGCCGGCCGTGGCCGCCCAGCAGGCGCCCGCCCCCGAGCAGCAGCCCGCCGTGGCCGCGCCGCAGGAGCACACGGGCGGCAGTGCGCCAGCGGGTGCCGACACCTCGACGGAGACGCAGCCGCAGCCACCGTCCGAGCCCCAGCAGCAGGCGCCCGCGGTGCAGGGCTCGCCGGCGAGCACCCAGACCTCGGCCGCTGTCTCGCCGGTGCGGTCGGCGTCGGCGTCGCGCTAGACGCTCAACCGCGAGCGTCTGGAGCGGTTTCGCTCAGGTCTGAACCCGGCGATTGGCCTTCTTCTCGCGCTCGCCCAGCGCGGCCTGGAGGAACTTGCCCGCCAGCTTCCGGCCGATGAGCTCCTGCGCGACCATGCCCGCCTCGACGAGCTTGTCCAGGTTGATGCCCGTCTGCACGCCCATGCCGTGGAGCATGTAGACGATGTCCTCGGTGGCCAGGTTGCCCGCCGCGCCCGGAGCGTAGGGGCAGCCGCCGAGCCCGCCGATGCTGGCGTCGAACGTCGTCACGCCCATCTGCAGGCCCACCAGGGCGTTGGCCAGCGCGGTGCCGCGCGTGTCGTGCAGGTGCAGCGCGAGCTTCTCCACCGGGATGTGCTCCAGCAGCGCGGAGAGGATGGCGTCCGTCTGCCTCGGCGTCCCCACCCCGATCGTGTCTCCCAGGCTGAGCTGGTAGATGCCCATGTCCACCAGCTTGCGGCAGATGTCCACCACCCGCTCCACCGGCACATGGCCCTCGTACGGGCAGCCCCACACCGTGGACAGGTAGCCGCGCACCCGCAGGCCCGCCTTCAGGGCCTCCTCGGCGGTGTGCCGGGCCTCGGCCACGGCCTCTTCGATGCTCTTGTTGATGTTCTTCTTCGAGTGGGCCTCGGACGCGGAGATGAAGATCGCCGCCTCCTCCAGACCCGCCTCCTTGGCGCGCGCCAGGCCCTTGAGGTTGGGCACCAGCGCGGAGAAGGTGACGCCCTCGCGCCGGCCCACCAGACGCAGCAACTCCTCCGCGTCCGCGAGCTGGGGAATCCACTTCGGGGATACGAACGAGGTGACTTCGATGCGCTTCTCCCCCGCCGCGATCAACGCCTCGATGAGCCGGGCCTTGTCGCGCGTGGGGAGCGTGCGCAACTCGTTCTGCAAGCCGTCGCGCGGGCCGACCTCGTAGAGGTCCACCCGCTCCGGCAGTCTTCCGAGCCCGGTCAGGCGCGGGCCGCGATGTTGGTTCGAATCCACTGGACGATGTCCTGCGTCGAGCTTCCGGGTGTGAAGATCTCCGTCACCCCCAGGGTCTTCAGCTTGGGGATGTCGTCGTCCGGGATGATGCCTCCGCCGAACACCGCGATGTCGATCGCGTTGCTCTTCTTCAGCAGATCGATCACCGCCGGGAAGAGCGTCATGTGCGCCCCCGACATGATGGACATGCCGATGGCGTCGACGTCCTCCTGGATGGCGGCGTTGACGATCATCTCGGGCGTCTGGTGCAACCCCGTGTAGATGACCTCCATGCCCGCGTCGCGCAAGGCGCGAGCGATGATCTTCGCCCCACGGTCGTGACCATCCAGGCCCGGCTTGGCCACCAGAATTCGCAGCTTCCTCTCAGCCATGTCGCAGCTCAGCTCCCACGATGAGATCCGTTGATGCGCCGGACGGCGGCTCCCCCTCCAGCCCGCCATGAACCCAGCGCATCGAAAATCCCGTGAATTCCAACAGTTGCGTCAAATCCGCAAGGGGATAGTAACGGATGGCATACCGCCCGGAAAGAACGCGCCCATCGGGCCGCGTCAGTCGCCTGTGCCCCTCGTCCCGACCACGCACCGCGTCGAAGCGGCTCTCCTCCTCCAGCAGGCTCCCGTCCGGCAATCGGGTGGAGAAGGAGGCCTCCGGCTGTGACGCGAGCCGATCGTACGGCACCGAGTGCAGCACCAGCCGGCCACCCGGTTTGAGGCACCGCGCCACGTCCCGCAGCACGGTCACATGCTCCTCGTCCGAGAAGACGAACAGCGTGGAGTACCAGGCATAGGCCCCCGCCAGCGAGCCCGTGCGGAATGGGAGCGAGCGGAGATCCGCTCGCACCGCCGGAAAACCCGGGAGCCGCTCCTGGAGTGAAAGGGCATCCAGCTCCAGGCCGACAACGCGACCGGCCAGGGGGCCCGCGGCGTTGAGACGCGCCGCGTGCCGGCCATGGCCACAGCCCAGGTCCACCACCGGGCCGGGCACCTGGAGATCCTCGAAGCTCCCGGCGAGGTACGCCACCTCCTTCGCTGTCGTGTCCTCGGAGAGGAACGGCAGCGTGGAGCGCAGGTACAGCTCGCCGAAGAAGCTCACGGGAGGGCGCCTAGAACGCGCCACCCTCGCGGTACGCGCCCCACACCTTGCGGAACACGTCGGAGACCTCGCCCAGCGTCGCGTAGGCTTTCACCGCCTCGAGCACCGGCGGCATCAGGTTGTCCGTGCCACGCGTCGCCGCCTCCACCTTCGCCAGCGCCGCGTCCACCGCCACCTGGTCGCGCTCGGACTTCACCTGCTGGAGCCGGGCGATCTGCGCCTCCTGCACCTTCTCGTCGATGTGCAGCAGCTCGATGGGCGTGGCCCCCTCCGACTTGAAGGCGTTGACGCCGACGATGAGCCGATCCCCCTGCTCCACCTCGCGCTGGAAGCGGTAGGCGCTCTCGCCGATCTCCTTCTGCGGGTACTGCTCCTCCACCGCCCGGATGATGCCGCCCATCTCGTCGATGCGGCGGATGTACTCGAGCGCCCGCTTCTCCATCTCGTCGGTGAGGTACTCGACGAAGTAGCTGCCCGCGAGCGGATCCACCACGCGGTCCGCGCCGGACTCGTGGGCGATGAGCTGCTGGGTGCGCAGCGCGATCGTCACCGACTCCTCGGTGGGCAGCGCGTACGTCTCGTCCAGCGAGTTGGTGTGCAGCGACTGGGTGCCGCCGAGCACCGCGGCGAAGGCCTGCAGCGCGGTGCGCACCACATTGTTGTAGGGCTGCTGCGCGGTGAGGGACACGCCGGCCGTCTGCGCGTGCGTCTTGAGCTGCATGGAGCGCGGGTTCTTCGCGCCGAAGCGATCGCGCATCGTGTGGGCCCAGATGCGGCGGGCGGCGCGGAACTTGGCGACCTCCTCGAAGAAGTCGTTGTGCACGTCCCAGAAGAACGACAGCTGCGGGGCCACCTCGTCCACGCTCAGGCCGCGCTTGACGCACTCCTCGACGTAGCCGATGCCGTCGGCGAGCGTGAAGGCCAGCTCCTGCACCGCCGTCGCTCCGGCCTCGCGGATGTGGTAGCCGCTGACGGAGACCGGGTACCACTTCGGCATGTGCTTGGTGCAGAACTCGATCATGTCGGTGACGATCCGCACCGCGGGGCGGGGGCCGACGATCCACTCCTTCTGCGCGATGTACTCCTTGAGCATGTCGTTCTGGATGGTGCCCGCGAGCTTCGCCATCGGAACGCCCTGCTTCTCACCCACCGCGATGTACATGCAGAGCGCGACGATGGCGCTCGCATTGATCGTCATCGAGGTGGTGACCTTGTCGAGCTGGATGCCGTCGAAGAGGACCTCGAAGTCGCGCAGCGAGGAGACGCTCACGCCCTCCTTGCCCACCTCGCCGCGGCTCATGGAGTGGTCGCAGTCGTAGCCCATGAGCGCGGGCATGTCGAAGGCCGTGGACAGGCCCGTCATGCCGTGGCTGATGAGGTACTTGAAGCGCTTGTTGGTGTCCTCGGGCGTGCCGAAGCCGGCGAACTGGCGCATCGTCCAGAGACGGCCGCGGTACATGGTGGGCTGCGGGCCGCGGGTGAACGGGAACTGGCCCGGCAGGCCGATGCTGTCCGGGGACTCGGTGCGGCGCTCGGCGAGCGTGACCACGTCGGGAATCGGGATGCCCGAGTCGGTGACGAACGACTTGCGGCGCAGCGGCATCTTCTGCGTCACCGCGGCCAGATCGTCCTGGGCCCACTTCTCGTTGGCCTTGGCCACCGCCTTCACCGAGGCCGCGTCATAGGAGCGCAGCGCCACGGCCTTCTTGCGAGGAGCCGCCTTGGCGACCTTCTTGGCGACGGCCTTCACGGCCTTCGTCGCGGCCTTCACGGCCTTGGTCGCCTTGGCCACGGCCTTGGCCGTCTTCGTCGGGGCCTTGGTCAGGGCCTTCTGGGGGGCCTTGGCCGGCTTGCTGGCCTTCGACGCCTTGGACGGGGTCCGGCCGGCCTTCTTGGCGGACTCGGTCGAACGGGGAGCGGTGAGCCTCTGGGAGACGGACTGGGAACGCGCGGGCATGTTGCGCGGGGATGTAGCACCCGGGTGTAGGGGTCGCAAGCCGCCCCCCACCCGGGAAGCCCAGCGTCAGCGCCCTCGCGTGAGCCCCGACTTCAGCCGGCGCACCGCCTCGTCCAGCACCGCCTCCGTCTTACAGAAGGCGAAGCGCGCCATTCCCCGCCCCAGGTGCTTGTGCTCCGGGGCGTAGAAGACGCTCGGGGGAATGGCCGCCACTCCCACCTCCGTCACCAGGTGTCGGCAGAAGGCCACGTCGTCCGCGAAGCCCCGCCCGGCGATATCCGCCATGATGAAGTAGCTGCCCTCGGGCACGTACGCCCGGAGCCCCGCCTCGGCGAGCCCGGCGAGCAGCCGCTCTCGCTTCCCCAGGTAGAGGGCGCTCAGCTCCTGGAAGTACGCGTCCGGCAGTCGCAGCGCCGCCGCCATGGCCGCCTGGAGGGGCGACGCCGTGGCGAACGTGACGAACTGGTGGGCACGCTGCACCGCGTCACGCAGCGCCGGCGGAGCGATGATCCACCCCACCTTCCACCCGGTGAGGCTGAAGCTCTTGCCCCCGCTGCTCACCGTCACCGTCCGCTCCGCCAGCGAGGGCAGCGTGGCGGGACGCACATGACGCGCCGGGCCAAAGAGGATGTGCTCGTACACCTCGTCGGAGAGCACCTTCACGTCGTGCTCGGCGCACAGCGTGCCGAGGAACTCGAGCTCCTCGCGGGTGAACACCTTGCCGGTGGGGTTGTGGGGCGTGTTGAGGATGAGCACCCGGGTCCGGGGGCCGAAGGCCGCGCGCACCTCGTCCCGATCGAACCACCACGCGGCGTGCGAGGCATCCGGCGGACGCAGCGGCACGTAGCGCGCCCTGGCCCCGATGAAGCCGAGGTTGGCGTCATACGAGTCATAGAAGGGCTCGAAGACGACGGCCTCGTCCCCCGGGTCCACCAGGCCGAGCAGCACGCAGAGGATGGCCTCGGTGGCCCCGCTGGTGACCGTCACCATGGTGTCCGGATCAATGCCGGTGTGGCCGTGGAAGCGCGCGCCGTGCTCGGCGATGGCCACGCGCAAGTCGCGCAGGCCCGGACTGGGGGCGTACTGGTTCACCCCATCGGTGATGGCCTTGCGAGCGGCCTCCTTCACGGCCTCGGGCCCGTCGAAGTCCGGGAAGCCCTGGCCCAGGTTCATGGCCCCGTGCTTCAGGGCCAGGGCGCTGAACTCGGAGAAGACGGTGGTGCCCAGATGGGCCACACGGCCCGCGAGGATCGGCCTGCTCATGCGTACGCTCCTTTACGGGCGTACGATAGCGTCCATTCGGACCGGGCGCGCCACTGCTTCGCGCCGCGCGGTGGCCCGGCTCAAGGCCATGGACAGCCCCACTACCACCAGCATGAGCGGCACCGCGCACAGCAGGTCCGTCAGGTAGTGGAAGCGCCCCACCAGGGTGGCCGCGATGAGGCCGATGGCCGGCACCAGCATGATGCGGAAGAAGCGCGGCACGAACCGGAAGGCGTACACCAGCACGAGCAGCGAGGTGCCCGTGTGCCCCGACGGGAAGCAGTCCCGCGCGAAGGGCGGCTCGCGCATCACCGAGTCCAGGAAGGACGTCACCCACAGCCCCTGCAACGGCTGGGGGAACATGTGGGAGAGGTAGTAGCGCGGGCCGATGGCCGGCACCAGCGCGTAGAAGACGTAGTTGGCCGCGAAGAAGAGGCTCAGCGCGACCAGGTACTCGTCGAAGGCCTCCCGGCGCCCGGTGAAGTACAGCACCACGCCCAGCGCCAGCGGCCAGACGAAGTGGCCGTAGTAGCAGACCATCAGGATTTCCGTGAGCCAGGGCGGCACGAGCTGCCCGAGCACCACCGAGGCCTGCGCTCCGAGCAGTTGCTGATCCATGGCCGCGAGCTGGGCGTCGCGCAGGCCCACCCCGGCGGCGGTCACCAGGGGATTGAGCAGCCCATGGCTGAGGCTCAACACCGGCAGCAGCCAGAAGGAGGCCACGAAGGCCAACAGCCGGTGCCTCGGGAAGTAGGACTCCAGGGTGCGCAGGACGAGCGGTCCGAGCGCGAACACGGAGAAGTAGACGGCGGACCTCGCGGCACCGGGAACCCAACTGGCCGGACCCACGAGTGCCAGGGCCGCCAACGAGCAGGACACCAGGATGATGATGTCCACGGCTCGAAGGTGTACGTCCTGACCGACCCCGCCTTCGCGGGGGTCATACGAGGTCCACGGGTTCACGCCGATTTACGCTCCCCCGGTTGCGTTACCACCTCACCGGGCTTGCCGATCTCCAGACTCGTCACCTTGCCCCCCTCCGCCTTCCGGCCCTTCCACCGCTCGAGCAGCGCGAGCATCGCCGGGAAGAAGACCGTCGTGCCGAGGAAGGTGCACATGACTCCGAGAAGTGCAATCTGTCCGATAGACTTCAGGCCCGCGTGATGTGAGATCAACAGAGCGCCGTAGCCGGCCGCGTTGGACAGGGTCGCCACCACGGCAGCCAGACCCGTGTGGCGCACGACGTGACCCAGCGAGCCCGGGCCCTCCTCCTCATACCGGTGGAAGAGGTGGACCGAGTTGTCCACGGCGATCGCGAGCAGGTTGGGCAGCACCACGGCGTTGATGAAGTTGAGCTGGACGTCGAAGAGGTACATCCCGCCTGCCAGGCACAGCATGCCCAGGAACAGGGGCCCGGCCACCAGGCAGGCGTTCTTGAAGCTGCGCAGGCTGATGAGGATCGTCAAGAAGACCACCGCCGCGGCCGCCCAGAGGATGAACGGGCCATCCGCGCGCACCATCGAGAAGATGCGGGCGGCGATCCGGTTGCTATCCAACACCGCGAGGTCCACACCCCGGGCCTTGGCCCCGGCAATCACCTCGTCGATCTGCGAGGCCCACGCCGACAGCTCCCGGGTGTCGTGGTTGGACACCGAGGGGAACAGCAGGAGGAAGGTGCCCTCGCCATCCAGCGCCTGGAAGCGGCGCCGCACCTCCATGGGCACCTGCTCCGCTCCGTAGGGCTGGGCCTCCAGCATCTTCTTCACGGTGGCCAGCCGCGCATCCTGCTTCGCGCTCTCGGGCAGCTTCTCCAGCGTCTGGCGCAGCCCGGCGAGCTGCTCCTGGCGGGCCGGCACGTCTTGGGGCAGCAGATCATTGAGCGAGGCGGACTGCTTGAACGTCGAGTCGGTGCCGTGGCGGGCCTTCACCTCGGTGATGACGTCCTGCACCACCTGGGCCTGCTTCAGGTCGTCCACCAGGAGGATGGCCGGGTTGAGCGGCGAGCCGGTCTGCTCGACGATGTGCTCATCCAGGCGCACCGAGGGCGAGTTGCCCTGGAGGTTGCGCAGGTTCGTCTCGAAGCCCACGCGCGGCGACACGTAGAGCGAGTAGCCCGCGAAGCCGAGCACCGACAGCAGGAGGGTGACGATGACCGTCGTGGGCATGCGCCTGCCGGGCAGCCGCGGCGTCGACGCCGTCCGAGCCTCGGGCGCATGAGCGGCGGCCGGCGCGCGACCCGGACGCAGACGCTCGGCGAGCACGAGCAGCGCCGGGCCCAGCCCGTACGCCACCAGCACGGCCATGATGACGCCCACGCCGGCCAGCAGACCGAACTGCTTGAAGGCCTCGAACTGGGCGAAGAGGAGCACGAAGAAGGCCGCCGCGTTCGTCAGCGCCGAGGTGAGGGCGCCAGCGAAGGTGCCGCGCACGGTGTTGGCCAGCGCCTCGGCGGCCGGGTGCTCGCGCCGCTCCTCCCAATAGCGCATGGACAGGTGGATGCCGTACTCCAGGCCCAGGCCGATGAGGATGGCCACCAGGAAGCCCGTGACGACGTTGAGGTGGCCGATGGCCAGCTCCGCCACGGCGAACGTCAGCGACACGCCGAAGATGACGGGCACGCCCACCACCGCCAGCGCCCACAGCCGCCGCGTGGCCAGCAGGATGATGCCAATGGCCATCACCGCCGAGAGGATGGCGGCGCGCGACAGGTCCTTGCGCATCACCTTGTCCTCCTCCAGACGCGCCTGGAAGGCCCCCGCGTAGTCCAGCTTCACGCCGGGCGAGCCCTGGGCCACCTCGTCGGCCGCGCGCTTCACGTCGTCCACGAGCTGCTGCGCGAAGACCAGGTCTCCAGCGGTGCCGCCCGGCTTCACCATCAGGTACAGCTCGGAGCCGTCCGCGCTCCCGAGGTACTCGCGCATGGGCGCGTCCGGGCTGTACTTCTTGACGAGGTGCTCGAAGTCCGCCGGCTCCTCGCCCGCCTCCAGGTCCACGAAGAGCGGGTTGGCCTTCTGCTTCTCGAAGCGCAGCCGCGCGTCCACGTCCTGGCGCAGCTCCTTGAGCTTCTCGGTGGGCAGCAGCAGCAGGCCGCGATCCTGGAAGAAGCCCACGTCGAAGTGGTGCTCGACGTAGCGCACCTCGGGCAGCGTCTCGAGCTTCCTGGCCAGGGCGTCGGCGAAGGTCCGCAGCGCCTCGGGCTTCAGCCCCTGCGCGCGCACCACGAGGTAGCCGTCGCCGCCGGCCTTCTGCGCCACGCGCGTCAGGTCCCTCACCTCGCGCGCCTCCTGGGGCAGCAGTTCCACGAAGGAGCCGCGGAACTCCAGGCGCGAGGCCATCACCGTGCCGACGAGGGCCAGCACCGTGAAGAGGAGGACGACCCGCCAGGGCCGCGCCAGCGTGCCCCGGATGAAGGCCTCGGACCAACGACGTCGAAGAGACTCAGCCAAGCTTGACCCCAGTGGAGAGAAGGCCCGCAGAAAGCAAACTTCGCGCGGTGTGTCACGGACCTCTGAATTCGGGTTCCAACACCACCGGAGCCGGAAGCCTTCCACCCCCGCCTGGAAGCCCTCCCAGGGCCCCCACTCCGAGTGAACCAGGGCAGGAGTGCCCCGACTGTGCAGCCGGCTGCTCACTCGCCTGCCCTGGAACGGGAATACTCGGGCGTGTCAATCCGCCCTCGGAGGTTTCCAGGCCCCGGGTGCCCTCCCCGGAACAGTCGGCGCCTTGACACCCGAGAGGTGACTCTTTATTCACGCCGACGCCTACCCCCCCGAGGAGGACGCGTGCTGCAGGGCCCCGGGTCGGTACGAACACTGCAGGGACGCGCGCCCCCGGATCCGCTCGGATCTCCCCCGACGAAGAGAAGAACGCCATGAGTGACGTGTTCGAGAAGTGCCGGAGTTGGAAGGACTATCGCATCGCCAAGGCCACGGGCCTCTACCCGTACTTCCGGGCGATCGAGGAGTCGTTCGGTGCCACCGAGGTCCAGATCGAGGGCCGCCGGGTCATCATGGTGGGCTCCAACAACTACCTGGGCCTGAGCGCGGATCCGCGGGTGAAGGAAGCGGCGATCAAGGCGGTGGAGCGCTTTGGCACCACGTGCTCCGGCTCGCGCCTGCTCAACGGCACCCTGGCGCTGCACGAGGAGCTGGAGCACCGGCTGGCGAAGTTCCTCAACCGCGAGGCCGCGCTCGTCATCTCCACCGGCTTCCAGACGAACCTGGCGCTCTCCTCCATCCTGGGCCGCCACGACATCGTCTTCTCGGACCGGCAGAACCACGCCTCGCTGGTGGACGGCATCCGGCTGTCCTTCGCCACCGAGCGCAAGTTCCGCCACAACGACCTGGAGCACCTCGAGCAGCTGCTGCAGCAGGCCGAGGAGAAGGATCCCAAGGCGGGGAAGATCATCATCACCGACGGCGTGTTCTCGATGGAGGGCGACCTGTGCAACCTGCCCCGCATCGTGGAGCTGTCCAAGAAGTACAACGCGCGGGTGATGACGGATGACGCCCACTCCATGGGCGTGCTGGGCGAGAAGGGCCGTGGCACCTCCGAGTACTTCGGGCTGGAGGCGGAGACGGACCTCGTCATGGGGACGTTCTCCAAGAGCTTCGCGTCCCTGGGCGGCGTGCTGTCGGGCCCCGCGGACGTCATCAACTACATGCGCCACAAGTCGCGCTCGGTCATCTTCTCCGCGTCCATGACGCCGGCGTCCATCGCCTCGGCGCTCAAGTCGCTGGAGATCATCGAGGCCGAGCCGCAGCGGCGCGCGCGCCTGCTGGACATCGCCGAGAAGATGCACAACGGCTTCCGCGCCATGGGCTTCGACACGGGCGTGTCGGTGACGCCGGTGGTGCCGGTGCACATCGGCGATCAGGTGAAGTGCTTCCGCTTCTGGAAGGCGCTGCACGAGGCGGGCGTGTTCGCCAACCCCGTGGTGCCGCCGGCGGTGGAGCCGGGCCACGCCCTCATCCGCACCAGCTACATGGCCACGCACACGGACGCGCAGCTCGACCGGGTGCTCGACACCTTCGAGCAGATTGGCAAGAAGCTGGACATCATCCCCCAGACGCGGCCCTCCACGTTCACCCCCGTGCAGATCGCCCGCCCGGGCACCTTCGTGCTCAACAACAAGGCCTCGGAGAAGTGGGCCGCGGCGAGCGCGGGCCAGCTCGGCTACAACGGCTTCTCGCTGGATCAGCTCTCGCGCATGTCCTCGCGCGAGGTGGCCGGCAAGCTGTTCGACGCGGTGGAGACGCTCACCTACCGCGCCGCCAACCTCCAGCCGGACGACCTCCGCAAGCTGGGCCAGATGCCGATGAAGCTCTGGGAGAAGCGGGCCAACATCCCGGGTATGCTGCTGGAGAAGGGCGCCAACCTCTTCATCCGCAACGGGCGCGAGGACAGGAGCTGAACGGAACATGGCCGTGACCGCCGAGAAGCAGAGCCCCGAGTCGAAGCAGCCCCCCCTCCCCACCAACGTGGAGGTGACTCCCGTCCGCACCTCGGCGGATCGCACGGCCTTCATCCGCCTCCCCTACTCCATCTACCAGGGCGACCCGAACTGGGTGGCCCACCTGGAGATGGAGCGCCGGGACTTGATGAACCCGAAGAAGCACCCCTTCTTCGAGTTCGGCGAGGTGGAGTTCTACCTCGCGCGCCGTGAGGGCCAGGTGGTGGGGCGGATCGCCGCGGTGAGCAACCCCCGCTACAACGAGTTCCAGGGCACCAACGTCGGCTTCTTCGGCCTCTTCGAGTGCGTGAATGACGTGGGCGTGGCCCGTGCGCTCTTCGAGACGGCCGCCACGTGGCTGCGCGCCAAGGGCTTCGTCTCGGTGCTCGGGCCGATGAGCTACTCCACCAACGGCGAGGTGGGCACGCTCATCGAGGGGTTCTCCACCCCGCCGGCCATCATGACGACGTACAACCCCACCTGGTACCCCGCGCTCATCGAGGCGTGTGGCTTCACCAAGGCCAAGGACCTGTACGCCTGGGAGCTGTCCTCCTCCACCCCGCCGCCGGAGAAGGTGGCGCGCATCGCGGAGAAGATCCGCCAGCGCGAGGGCGTCACCGTGCGCCCGGTGAACATGAAGGAGTTCGACGCCGAGGTGGCCAAGGTGAAGGCCATGTACAACGCGGCGTGGGAGAAGAACTGGGGCTTCGTGCCCATGACGGAGCACGAGTTCGACCACCTGGCGCGCGAGCTGAAGCAGATGGTGCGGCCGGAGCTCGCGCTGGTGGCCGAGGTGAAGGGTCAGCCCGTGGGCTTCGCGCTCACGATTCCCGACGCCAACGAGGCCCTCAAGGTGGCCAATGGCCGGCTCACCACGTTCGGCCTGCCCATCGGGCTCGCCAAGCTGCTGTTCGCCGTCCGCCGCATCCGCCG
>NZ_DASVSO010000257.1:0-7635 GCF_036388035.1 Archangium sp. | reverse complement strand
GATCTTGTACGCCATCCACGTGGCGAAGGCCTCGTTCAGCCTGAGGTCGTCCCACCACACCATCGTCACCCAGTTGCCGAACCACTGGTGCGCCAGCTCATGCGTCACCACCTCGGCCACCCGCTTCTGCACCGACAGGGGCGCGGTGGCCGGGTCCAGCAGCAGGGCGATTTCGCGGTAGGTGATGAGGCCCGCGTTCTCCATCGCGCCGGCCTCGAAGTCGGGGATGCCCACCTGGTCCACCTTGCCGAAGGCGTAGGGCAGCCCGAAGTAGTCCTGCAGCCGGGGCAGCGCCGCCAGCGCCGCGTCCTGGCCAAAGCGCGTCAGGTGCTGCTTCTCCGGCAGCGCCCACGTGCGCACCGGAATCCCCTGCACCTTCTCCTCGGGCGTGCCCACCAGCGGGCCGCACACCAGCGCCACCAGGTACGAGCTGAGCACCTCCGTCTCCTGGAAGGTCAGCTTGCGCAGGTGGCCGTCCGCCTCGTCCTTCACCAGCGCCCCGTTGGCCAGTGTCGTCAGCCCCGGCGGCACCCGCACCGTGAGCGCCCAGCGAGCCTTGAAGGCCGGCTCGTCGAAGCACGGGAAGAGCCGCCGCGCGTCCGCCGCCTCGAACTGCGTGGCCGCCACCTTGCCCGCCAGGTACATGCCCCGCAGGCCCTCGGTGAAGCGGCCCGTCCACGCCACGTCCAGCGCTCCCGCGCCCGAGGGGAGCTGCTCGCCGAAGCGCAGCACCACCGTCTCGCTCACCTGTACCACGCGCAGCTCGGTGGGCTTGAGGCTCTTGCCGTTGCCGCCCCGGAAGGTCACCTCGCCGAGCTGCAACGCGATGGCGTGCAGGATGATCTCATTCGAGGGCTTCTCGAGGTCCAGCTCGATGGTCTGCTGGCCCGTGAAGCTCTTGGCCTCCAGGTCGAGCGTCAGCGTCGCCGCGTACCGCCGGGGACGGATGGAGAGGGGGAGTCGGAAGTTCTTGTCGTCGGTCAGGTGCGCCATAGGGGGGACGACTCTACCCAGAGCGCAAGCGGACGCTCGGCATCTCTTGAAGGTGTCGCGGGGCTGGCGTCCACCGGGTGACGGCTCGGGCTCGCCCCTGTTCAGGCCCCCACTCCGGCGAGTAGGTATGCGGGCCTGGAGGTGCCGTGCACCGGAAGCTGCCGTGGATCGTCCTGATAATCGCCGTGCTCATCAGCCACGGGACGATGCTCGTGCGCCAGCCGGTGTCGCCGGACATCCTCTTCCTCTTCCTGCCCAACGCCGCCTTCCTGCGCGAGCAGTTGCTGCAAGGCGCGCTGCCGCTGTGGAACCCGCACCTGCTCGCCGGCCACCCCTTCCTGGCGGAGTTGCAGACGCAGGTGCTCTACCCGCCGAGCCTCCTCTTCTTGCTGGCCCCCCCCGAGCGTGTCCTGGGCCCCTTCCTCTTCGCGCACCTGGTGTGGCTGGCGCTGGGGACGTGGCGGCTGGCGCGGTACTCGGGGGCGAGTCGCCGCGCCGCCATGCTTGCGGGGCTGGCCGCGGGGCTCAGTCCGCTCGCCGTCGAGCACTATGCCCACCCCAACATGCTGTGCGGGCTGAGCTGGGTGCCATGGGTGTGGGGCTCGGGGCAGCTCCTGACGCGCCGTCCCACCCGGGCCGGCATGGCACTGCTCGGCGTGCAGGTGGCGTGCAGCGTGCTCGCGGGCTCTCCGGAGCTGACGCTGCTCGCGCTGGCGGGGCTCGCGAGGTGCCTGTGGAAGCGCACGCGCTGGACGCTGGGAGCGCTGGCGCTCGGGGCCGGGCTCTCGGCCGTCACGTGGATTCCCTTCCTCGAGCTGCTCGTGCGCTCGGACCGGAGCGGGGGGCTCGGCGTGGGGGATGCCACGCAGTTCGCCCTGTCCCCTCGGGAGGTGGTGGACCTCGCGCTGCCCTTCGTCCGCTTCGGCGCGGATCGTTCCGGGATGCAGACCTTCCAGTCGGTGCTCTTCGTGGGCGCGAGCCTCCTGGTGCTCGCGGCCTGGGGGCTGTGGCGGCGCAAGCGGCTCGCCGTGCTGTGCGGGGTGCTCGTCCTGCTGGCCCTGGGGGACTCGGGGTGGCTCTTCACCTGGTTGTATGCGTGGGTGCCCGGCGCCAGCCTCTTCCGCTTTCCCATCAAGTTCCTCTCGGCGCTGCCAGTGCTGCTGGCGCTGGCGGTGGCCTTCGGTTTCACCGCGTGGGAGCGAGGGCCCCGGCCCCACTCGCGGCGCTCGGGCGCGGTGTTCGCGGTGGTGGCCCTGCTGGGGGCGTGTGCCCTCGCGGTGGCGGGCGCGGGGGCTCACTGGGCGGTGAGCGTGGCTTGGGTGGGGCTGGCGGGAGGGGCGTTGCTGGCCGCTCGCGCCGCGGTTCCCAGCCGGCGGGCGTGGATGGTGGCGGCGGTGATGGTCATCGAGTGCGCCGTCTTCCAGCAGGGCGTGGGGACGCTGTGGAGCCTGAGCGGAGCGGCGCCGTGCCGGCCCTCGCCGGAGTTCCGCCCCGAGGGCCGCGTGGCCTATGACATCGACTGGATGCGCGTGGACGTCGCGCACCGGGCGGATGCGTGCGAGGTGGGCGTGCCCAACGTCAACATGGCCGGGGGCTTCGATGCGCTGGAGGGCTTCGTGGTGCCGGCGCCTGCCTATGTGAAGCAGCTCGTGCGCGACGAGCCCGTGCGGGCGGCGGAGCACCTCGGGGCCTCGGTGGTGGTCATCGACGACGAGGCGAAGCGCGCGGCGTACCCGGGCGAGGTGCTCTTCCAGAATCGGAGCTACCTCGCGCTGCGGCTGGGCCGGAAGGGGCGCGCGGTGCTGGAGTCGGGAGGCGAGCGGCTGGAGCTGGAGCCCGAGGTGGCCATGCCTTCACGGCTCGCCTTCGTGCTTCCGCGGGGGGGCGAGCGGCTCCTCGTGCGGGATGCGTGGTTCCCCGGATGGGAGGCGGAGGCGGACGGAGCGCCGGTGCCGCTGCTCGAGGCCGACGGCCTGCGCGCCATTCCCTTACAGGGCACCGAGCGCCGGGTGGAACTGCACTACCGGCCCCAGTCCTTTCGCGTGGGCGCGCTGCTATCGCTCGTGAGTCTTGGGGTGCTGGGCCTGCTGGGGTTCAGCGCGAGACGCCGGGTGCGTTCCGGGTAGAGCCGAGAGGGTTCGGCACCTATCATCGCGCGCATGAACGGAATGACCGCGTCGCGTCTCGTCTGTGCGCTGGCAGTGGGTCTGCTCGTCGGGGGGGTGCTCTCCACGGGCTGTCAACCGAGTGAGCTTCCCCCGGGAGGGAGTCCGGACTCGGGCACGACTGTGTCCGATGGCGGTACGACCCGGCCGGACTCGGGGACGACTCAGCCGGACTCGGGGACGATCATGCCCGACGGGGGGTCGAACGGGCCGGACGCGGGTATGACGGTGCTGGCGCGGGTGGAGGTGCTCAACCACAAACCGAATGTGCTGCTCCTGGTGGACACGTCCGGCTCCATGACGGCTCCGATCAATCCATCGAGCGCGTCCTGCAAGCAGGCCGATGGTGGGGTGTGTGGCTATGACTCGCCCTGCGACACGTCCCGGTGCCCCACGCGCTGGAGCGAAGTGCAGGGGGCGATGGGCACCTTCCTCCCCCAGAACGCCACGCTGGCGCGCCTGGGGCTCGGCACCTACCCGGATATCTCGAAGCCCGTCTCGGGTGTCGCCTGTGGTGCCAGCTCCAGCCTTCGCGTCGCGTTGCCGGGCGCGGGGGCGGAGGATGACGCGACGCTGGTGGCCAAGACCTCGGAGGTGAATGCCGCCCTCCAGAGCATCCCCAATGGGGGGACTGGCATGCCGGAAGGGGGCACTCCCACGGGCCCGAGTCTGCGTTACGTGGGCTCGCTTCCGGAGCTGCGGACGGCCGAGCGCGCGGACTTCGTGCTGCTGCTGACGGATGGTGCGCCCAACTGCAACCCCAACAACCCGAATCCCTACCCGAGTGCCCAGTGCTACTGCACGTTGGGCGATTCCGTGGTTTGCACGATCTCTCCGTACGACAAGCTGGGCTGCATGGACCAGGACACCTCGGTCAGCGCGATCCAGGAAATGAGGAGCCAGGGCATCCGCACCTTCGTGGTGGGCTTTGGCCCGGAGGCCATGTCGTACTCGTCCCCAACGCCCAGAGCGCTCCATGCCATGGCCACTGCGGGTGGCATCGTGCGCCAGTGCCAGTCCGATACGGACTGCGGCGCGGGGGACAGCTGTGACGGTTTCAGGGGCTCGTGCCAGCGTCAGTTCTATCTGGCCAGCAACGGCGCCGAGCTCGTCTCCACGCTCCAGCGCATCCGCGAGAAGCTGACGAAGGACTCCTGCCTCGTCCGGCTCGAGACCTCGGGGGATTCGCCTTGGGAGGAGTCGCTCCAGGTCTCCCTGGACGGGACGGTTGTGGCCCCGGGACCGGACTCGTGGAGCCTGACGGGCGAGGGCGTGCGCTTCACCGGCACGGCGTGCGAGAAGATCGCGGCGGCCAGGCCGACGGCGCCGGTCCTCATCGAGGTGCGCGGCCCCGCTCCAGGCTAGCTCGCTCCCTCCATGAGCGGACCTGACGCCCCCGGCCTGCCCGCTCGTCCCGTGGCTGGCGGGAGGGCGGGGCTTGCGTTAGAGCCGCCTTTCGCATGGCTTCTCCCGACGCCCCCCGCCCGTCCATCTTCCGTCACCGCGACTTCCGGCTGTACCAGCTGACGCGTCTGTGCGCGGTGCTCGCCGTGCAGATCGAGTCGGTGGCCATCGGCTGGCAGGTGTACGAGATGACCGGCAGCGCCCTGGCCCTGGGCTACACGGGGCTGGCGCAGTTCCTGCCCTTCCTCGCCTTCTGCCTCATTGGCGGGCAGGTGGCCGACCGCGTGGACCGGCGCATCATCCTCGCGGTGTGCCAGTCGGTGATGTTGCTGTGCAGCTTGTTGCTGCTCGTCTTCTCGCTGGGCCACATCCGGGACGTGCGCTTCGTGTACGGGGTGCTGGTGCTCTTCGGGACGGCGCGGGCCTTCTACTCGCCCGCGGGCTCCGCCCTCACGCCCCGCCTGGTGCCCCCCGAGGAGCTCTCGCGCGCGGTGGCCATCAACTCCACCACGTGGCAGGTGGCCACCATCGCCGGCCCCGCCGTGGGCGGCATTCTCTACGGGTGGGCGGGCGCCACCGGGGCCTACGTCGGCTCGGCCTCTCTGTGCGCGCTCACCGTGGTGTGGATCCTCTCCTTGAAGGTGCGGACGGGCCGCGCCTCCAGCGAGCGCTTCTCCCTCTCCACCGTGCTCGCGGGGTTGCGCTTCGTGCGCCGGCAGAAGTTGTTGCTGGGCAGCATCACGATGGACCTGTTCGCGGTGCTGCTGGGCGGAGCGGTGGCGCTGCTGCCCATCTACGCGCGCGACGTGCTGCACACCGGGCCCTGGGGCCTGGGCCTGCTGCGCAGCGCACCGGCGGCGGGCGCGGCGGTGGTGGCCGTGCTGCTCGCCTTGCGTCCCCTGGGAGGCCGGGCGGGGTGGAAGATGTTCGCCTCGGTGGCCATCTTCGGCGCGGCCACGCTCGTCTTCGGGGTGAGCCACTCGCTGCCGCTGTCGATCGTCGCCCTGGCGGTGGCGGGGGCCGCGGACATGGTGAGCGTGGTGGTGCGGCACACGTTGGAGCTGGTGGCCACGCCGGATGACATGCGGGGCCGCGTGGGCGCGGTGAACATGATGTGCGTGGGCGCCTCCAACGAGCTGGGCGAGTTCCGCGCCGGTGCGTTCGCCGAGCACCTGGGTGCGGTGCCCGCGGTGGTGGCGGGCGCGGTGGGGACGCTGGGGGTGGTGGCGCTCTGGGCCTGGCTCTTCCCCGAGCTGTGGCGGGTGGACCAGCTCGAGGCGGCCGCGGCTCGGGAGCCCCAACCCGAGGACGCCGAGCCCGTGGGCGCGGCCCCGTCCCCGTGAGCGCGCGCATGGCGTGGGGAGAGCGGCCGGAGCTCCGGCTCGTGCTGGGGCTCGCCGCGCTCCTGCTGGTGCACCACTTCGGACTGTGGGGGTGGACGGCGTTCCATCGCGGCATTCCGCTGCTCGAGGGCCTGGAGCGCTGGGACTCCGAGCACTACAGCGCCATCGTGACGCGGGGCTACTCGAATCCGCTCT
Source organism: Archangium sp. (assembly GCF_036388035.1). Lineage (GTDB taxonomy): Bacteria > Myxococcota > Myxococcia > Myxococcales > Myxococcaceae > Archangium. The sequence goes on along the minus strand of NZ_DASVSO010000257.1, from coordinate 1,535 downwards.
GGGCGTTCCTGCCGCTCTACCCGCTGGTGGTGGGGCTCGTGCGCACGCTCCTCGGGGACGCGGTGCCTCCGCAGGTGCTGGGCTGCGCGCTGTCCACGCTCTTCCTGCTGGCGTTCGTCGTCTGGGCCCACCGGCGAGGCGCGGAGCCCGGGGGGCCCTCTCCGCTCTCGCCCCGGACCGCGTGGGGGTGGTTCTTCTGCCTCTTCAGCCCGGCCAGCTACGCGCTGCACTCGCACCACACCGAGGGGCTGTTCCTGCTGCTGTCGCTCGGCGCGTTCGCCTCCGCCTGGGACGGGCGCTTCTGGCGGACGGCGGTGTTCGCCGGGCTGTGCGTGTGGTCTCGCAACCAGGGCGTGTTCGTGGCGATCGCCTCGGCGCTCCTGCTGGCCGAGCGCGCGGAGACGGGGCGGGAGCGGCTCCTGCGCTTCACCGGACTCGGCGCGCTGTCGCTCGCGGCGTATGGCGGGCTGATTGTCTTCGAGTGGCTCGCGTCGGGAGATCCACTGGCGCACCTCCATGCCCAGTCGCACTGGCAGCACGTCGACTCCGCGTGGGGCGCGCTGCGCACCCTGTGGTACGGCAACCCCGGTCAGGTGCCCGCGGGCTGGTCGCTCCTGCGCGGCGTCTTCTTCGCCGTGCTGCTCGTGGCCTCGCTGGCGCTGCTCCGGCGGAGCAAGCCCCTGGGCCTCTACGGTTTGCTCTCGCTGGTCGTGATGCTGCCGCAGGGCGACTTCATGAACGCGTTTCGGTTCGGCGCGGTGCTCTTCCCCATGCTGTTCTGGCTGGGCGACTGGCTCGCCACGCGACCGGCCTGGGCACGGTGGACCCTGGCCGCCCTCACCCTGTGGCTCAACCACAAGGTGACGCACGGGTTCCTCCTCGGCCTCTGGACCTACTGAGCGGCGGGCTGGCATAGAGTCGCGCTCCGCCATGCCGCCCCGAGCCCCCCTCGTCCACATCCACGACCACGCCCTGCCCGAGGCGGACTTCTCCCGTCTGTGGCGCAAGGTCCGCGCGCTGGGCACCGAGCGCCTGCGCCAGACGTACCAGACGACGTTCTGGTTCGGCCTCGGCGAGCCCACCAACCTCGTGGAGCAGGTCATCCTCGAGCTGCGCCCGCGCGTGCCGCTGCGCCGGGGCATCGTCGGCGTCGAGTGGTGGTTCTCGCGGATGCGTACCACGAACGTGCAGGTGGACTTCCACCAGGACCGGGACGAGAAGCTCGCCCTGCGCGGGGGCCCGCTCGTCCACCCGCGCTTCACCTCCCTGCTGTTCATGAACAGCGTCCGGGGTGGGGCGCTCGCGGTGACCAAGGCCCTGCCCTGCGAGGAAAACCCATCCCTCGCCCCGAACACGAGCGACTTCGACCTCGCGAGGCCCAAGCCCAACCGCTTCGTCTACTTCCGAGGGGACCTCACCCACGGCGTGCTGGACGCCCACAACCAGATTCCCAACGGGAAGCTGCCGGGCACCTCGCGGCTGCGCGTGACGCTGGTGATGAACTGGTGGACCCAGCGCCCCACGGACATCCCTAC
>NZ_DASVSO010000256.1:0-4977 GCF_036388035.1 Archangium sp. | reverse complement strand
TAGACGAGTTGCAAGACGCGCTGGCCGGGCACCTGCCGCACCGGATTCAGCGTCAGGCCGTCCGGCTCCAGCCGCCAGAGGCCCGCGCCCTCCGTGCCAATGTAGAGCGCGCCATCGTCCGTCGCCTTGAGCGCGAGGATCCGATTCGTCGGCAGCCCGGCCAGCTTCGACCAGTTCCCAGAGGAGCGTGTCTTCGGCGTCATCGCCCAGACGCCGAACTCCGCGCTCCCCAGGTAGTAGCGGCCCGAGGTGGTCTGCTCGAAGGCGCGCCAGAAATCATCCGCCGCCTGTCCATTGAGCACTTCATTGAAGCCCTTGAAACGCCAGGGCGTGGGGCCTGCCCAGGTCTGCTCGCGGTCCCACTCCTCGAGCTTTCCACTCGGGATGAGCACTCCGAGCATCTGCTGGTTCGCGACGAGGACGTCTCCATTCCGCGCGAGGCCCAGCCCGTACATCGGCGGGCATTGGAGCGACTCGTCCCTGGAGCCGTCCGGATTCGTGGTGACGAGGTACCAGCCCGGATGACGGTGGCTGTTGTACGTGAGTCCCTGGATGCGGGTCACCCCGTGGTTCGTCGTGATGTAGAGGTCGCCGCGATACGCGCCGCGCGTCACACGGGCGCAGTTCAGGACGCTGCGATCCTCCTCGTAGTGAAAGTCGTTCGTGTTGTGGATGCCGATCTGCTTGCCCGCGTTCGACGAGCCGGTGGTGCGCCAGATGTGCTCCTCGAGCGCGACGGTCCCATCCGGCTGGAGGCGGACCGCATCGAGGTCTCCCTTCTGGTACTCGGCGTAGCGCTCGGGCGTGTAGTTCGCCTCGCCCGGTCCGGGAATGTACGTGCGCTGCCGGATTCCGTCCGCCCGCTGCATCTCGGCGGCGCGATACCCCACGTACGCGCGCCCGGCCTCACCGCCGCAGATGACCGTCGAGTCGATGGCGAGCGAATCCCGGCCAAACGGCTGGCGAGCCTGACCGATGCCCGTGGTCCACCTCGGAGCCGTATCGCCCGGGCGCAGCACGCCGATGCGGTTGCCGTCGAGGAGCCAGAGGTTGAGCCCTTCATCGAGTCCAACGCTGCGCGGTGTGCCGACGCCAAACGACCGCGTGTAGTCGAGCACCGCGTCCACCGGCCACGGGCCCGCATCCGGTGGCGTGCCGGTATCAGGTGGCGTTCCCGCGTCCGGTGGCGTGCCGGTATCAGGCGGCGTCCCCGCATCCTCGTCCGCCTCGTCCGGAATGGAGGGCGGAGGAGTGCCGGCATCCTCGGAGGGAACGGGAGGGGTGTCCGAGGGAACTTCATTTCCCTCCGATGGGCCGGGCTCCTGCTCCACCCGCGGGTCGATTGTCTTGGCCCGGTCACCGCAACCCACCGCGAGCAATGAAATGACCGTGAGTGCTGCGCCTACCGTGCCTGCGCGAATGCCCATCCGTTCCTCCGTCGACGGTGGCTCATTCGCAAGTCCCGGGCCGACGGCTCCCGCGGTCCATGTCGCTCCTACCCGCGGCTCGCGCGGGGCCTGGTCTAGACTCGAGGCGCCCATGCGGCCCACGTCCTCCCCCCGCGCCCCCCTTGCCCGATCGACGCTCATCCAGATGGGCGTGCGCATCGCGGTGATCATCACGCTGACCACGCTCTTCAGCTACCTGCACATGCTCCGCACCCTGCGCACCCAGGCACTCGCGCAGTTGGAGCAGCATGTCTCCGAGCGGGCCGAGCGCGAGGAAGCCATCTTCGTGCTGGCGCAGGACAACCACGCCGCCGTGGCCAAAGCCCTCCAGGAGAAGCTCCGCGCGCTCCAGCCGGAGGAGGTGGAGGCCCGCTTCAACCGCCTGTTCACGCGAATGCCCGACGGCTCGGTCCGCTCCCGCCTCGAGGGTTTCGATGGCACGAAGGTGGCGAGTGTCTATGTCCCCCGCAGCGTGAGCCTCGACCTGGATCTGCGCCGGCGCATCCTCGCCGCCTACGACGTGCTCTCCCAGTACGGGCCCGCCTTCCGCACGCGCTTCGCGGACACCTTCATCACGTTGCCCGAGGGGCCGAACATCATCTACTGGCCCGACAGCCCCACCTACTCCCACGACGCCGGACCCGACGAGGTGTTCTCCTCCCTCGAGTACATGGTCTCCAGCCTGCCGGAGAACAACCCCCGCAGGCAGACGAGCTGGACCGCCATCTACGAGGAGCCTGTCAGCCACGGCAGGATGATCACCGCGGCCACCCCGGTGGACCTGGAGGGCCGCCATGTCATGACGGTAGGCCATGACGTGCTCCTCGAGGAGCTGATGAAGCGCACCCTCAGCGACCACCTGCCGGGCGCGTACAACGTCCTCCTCCGCGACGACGGCCAGCTCATCGCCCATCCCGGCATGAAGGAGGCGGCTGCCGCCACGCCGACCGAGAACCCGGAGTGGATGGCTCACCTGCGGAGCATCTTCGAGCGGGTGAAGCACCGCGCGCCCGGCGAGACGGTGCTGGAGCTCCCGGAGCACCACGAGTACTTCGCGGTGGCACGGCTGACGGGCCCGGGCTGGAACTTCGTCACGGTGCTCCCCGAGAGCGAGGTGTCCCGCCCCGCCATCCAGGCCGCGCACATCGTGCTGCTGCTCGGAGTGCTCTCGCTGGTCCTGGAGCTGGCCATCATGTCCTGGGTGCTGCGCCAACAGGTCACCCGCCCGCTGCTGGCCTTCAGCCAGGCCACCGACCGGGTGGCCTCGGGCAAGGACTTCCGCGTCGAGCTGGACACCTCGCGAGAGGATGAGCTGGGACAACTGGCTCGCTCCTTCCGGCTCATGGCCGATGAGGTGCAGCGGCGCGAGGAGTCCCTGCGTCAGGCCAACGACACCCTGGAGCAGCGTGTGGAGGCACGCACGCGCGAGCTGGGGGACATCCACCAACAGCTCCTCCAGACGGCGCGCCGGGCCGGCATGGCGGAGATCGCCACCAACGTGCTGCACAACGTGGGCAACGTGCTCAACAGCGTCTACACCTCCGCCCAGCTCGCCAGGGAGCGGGTGGAGGGGATGCGGCTCGAGCAGGTGCAGCGGGTGGCGACCATGCTCGATGAGCACCAGGCCGACCTCGGCCCCTTCCTCACCCAGGACGCGCGGGGCCGGCATCTGAGGCCCTTCCTCCACAAGCTCGCGCAGAACCTGCTCAACGAGCGCAAGACGCTCCAAGGGCTGCTCGACGAAGTGGGCCGGTACACCGAGCACATCGGCGACATCGTCAAGATGCAGCAGAACTACGCGAGGATTCCCCGGCTGCACGAGTCCGTGCGCCTGTTGGATTCGGTGGAGGACGCGCTGCGCATCAACGCGGCCGGGCTCGCCCGCCATCGGGTGAAGGTGGAGCGACACCTGGAGCCCCTCCCTCCGGTGCTGACCGACAAGCACAAGCTGCTGATGATCCTGGTCAACCTGATCAGCAACGCCAAGTACGCCATGGACGAGCTGCCTCCGGACGAGCGGCGCCTGAGCGTGAAGCTGGAGCGCCTCCCCGAGGACCGGGTCCGCATCGACATCCACGACAACGGGGTGGGCATCGCGCCGGAGCTGCTCACGCGCATCTTCCAGTACGGCTTCACCACCCGCGAGGAGGGGCACGGCTTCGGCCTGCACTCCAGTGCCCTCGCGGCCCAGGAGCTGGATGGCTCGCTGTCCGTCCACAGCGACGGGCCGGGGCGTGGCGCCACCTTCACGCTGGAGCTTCCCTACCGCCCCGCGTGAGCCCTCAGGGGCAGGCGGATGCACCGCGAGTCCGTACTCCTTTAGTGGTACATCGCGAGGCAAGAGGCACTTGCTACAGATGCCGCCATGTACTTCCAAACGCATGCGCGGGTCAGGTCAGAGCGGGCTGCCGCTCGTTGGCATTCCCCCTCCCTCGGGGCCGGGTTCCTGGCCTTGATTCCCCTCCTGGGACTGCTCGCATGTGGCGAGTCCCCTCCTGCTCCCGAGAGCCAGGAAGCCCCCGCCACGGTCCAGGAAAGCCAGGCCCTGGGAGCCGGAAGAGAGGCCACGTCCTCGCGTGGCTTGGCCGCGGAGGCATGGCAAGCCACTCCGAACGATGAGGCCACCCTCGAGCTGGCCGAGGCGTACTTCCCGGAGTTCTTCCAGGCGGAGGCGCCAGGCACGGAGGCAACGCGTCTGGATGAGACGGCACTCCAGGTGACGCTGCCGGCCGAGGCGGGCGGTGTGATGGAGATCTCCACCCGGGGCTACCTCTTCCAGGTGCGTGAGGACGGGAGCGAGCGGGGTCCGGCGGCGCGCGCGAGTGGAGGCGCGGCCTTCTATGGCTCCTCGCGCTTCTGGAAGCCCGTCGGCGCGAGCCGGCTGGAGGGGGAGCGGCGGTGGCGGACGCGGCGGGCGGAGGAGTTCCTCATCCTCGCGCAGGCGCGGGGAGAGCACCGCGCGCGTTATGAGATCACGGTGCCAGAAGGTGTGGTGCGGGTGCGCGATGCTGGCAGCCACCTGGAGTTCCTGGACGCCTCCGAGCGGCCGGTGGTGCGGATGCACTCACTGGTGGTCCGGGACCGTGCGGGCCTCTCGCGCGAGGGACAGATGAAGCTGCTCGGGTCCACCCCCCTGGAGAGCCCGTCCGCTCGCAGGGTGGTGGTCGAGCTGACGGTCTCGCTGGAGGGCCTGACGGGCCCCGTGGTCATCGACCCGGCCTGGTCCTCCACGGGGGACATGATCACCGCTCGCACCAGCCACTCGGCGGTGCTGTTGCCCTCGGGCAAGGTGCTCGTGGTGGGGGGCAAGAACGACAGCGCGTACCTCAACAAGGCGGAGCTGTACGATCCGACCACGGCCACCTGGAGCGCCGCGGCGGACTTACGGTACATCCAGACCGGGGCCACGGCGCTGCTGCTGCCCTCCGGCAAGGTGCTCGTGGCGGGAGGGAGCCAGAGCACCTCGGCGACGGAGCTGTACGACCCGGCCACGAACACCTGGAGCCTCACGGGTCCGATGACCGGCACC
>NZ_DASVSO010000255.1:0-10610 GCF_036388035.1 Archangium sp. | reverse complement strand
ACAACGCACGCCGGCTGTTCGGCTCCTCGGCGGAGGCGCTGGCGGGGGAGCTTGCGGACGTGGACCGGACCCGGGCAGCCTATCTCAACGCGCAGGATGAAACCGCCGTGCGGCGTGAGGCGTTACAGCTTCATCGCAAGTCGCTGAAGACGTTCGGCCAGAACAACTCCTATTGAAAGGCCCGCCATGGCCCTGTCGGTGCAGCTCCAGGAACGCGAGGACTTCGAGATGCGCACGCTGCGTGCGCTGGGCGGTGGGGCGGCCGCGGGCCTCCTGGCGGTAGCGGCCTCGCGGCTGCATGTCCACGTGGACACGGGCTTCTTCGCGGTGGCGGGGGCGGCGCTGGCCAGCGCCCGGGTGGACTGGAAGGTGCGGCTGGGGATGCTGGTGGGCCTGCCGGTGCTGCTGAACATTCCCGACGTGCTGAACGTGCCGACGCCGCTGGCCGAGGCCTGCATGGGGACGCTCGCGGCCGGCGTGGTGGGCTGGCTGGGGACGAGCTGGCGGCCCAAGCCGTTGCAGGTGCTCGCCGGAGCGGTGGGCGCGGGGGCGCTGGTGCCGCTGGGCCTGTTCGTGAAGCAGGTGATGGACGTGCGGCTGTTCGACGGACGGCTGGGCGCGGTGGGGGCGGTGCTGGGCTTCGCGGCGGTGGCGCTCTTCTGGGGCGTGGGGATGCTGGCGGCTCACGTGCAGGTGCACGGGGACGCGGTGGAGGCGCGAGGCACGTTGCTGGAGAAGCAGCTCTCGGGCGAGGCCCAGGGACTGCTGGCTCGTGCGGTGGCGCTGTACCGCCAGTGCCGGAAGGTGACGGAGAAGCTGGAGGCGGGGCCCGGGCGTACGGAGCTGGTGGGCGTGCTGGAGAAGATGACGCGCGAGGTGTTCAACCTGGCCGAGTCGCACGCGGCGCTGGAGGCCCAGCTCGAGGCGGTGGAGCAGGGAGACGTGGACGCGCAGGTGAAGGAGCTGCGCGCCAAGGCGGCCGCGACGACGGATGGGGTGGCGCGGCGGCAGCTCGAGCTGGCGGCCTCGTCGCTGGGCGAGGAGCTCAACCACCTGGACGCGCTGGGCCGCAAGCGGGAGCGACTGCTCGCGCAGCTGCACGCGCAGGTGGCGCTGCTGGAGCGGGCGCGGGTGTCGCTCGTGGGCGTCCAGGGCGGTGACCTGGGAGCGAAGGGCGCGCAGGCGGCGCAGCTCGCGCGCAAGCTGGCCTCGCTGGGCCAGGAGGACTCGGACGCACCGGCTCCCGCCCCGCGGCCCGAGTCCACCAAGGTGACGGGCTGAGCACCCTCCCGGACACGCGCTCCCGGGTGTCGAATACAGCTCCAAACCAGGGGGACCCTCCGGGCTCGGTTCGGCGCAACCTGTACACTTAGTGGACAGGTTCGTGACGAGCGCGCCCGGGAGGCCGGTAGGTCTCGAGGGCCGTGGCAGGCGTGCGGGGGGCGGGCTCCCCGGTCCTGCTCAATCCTCGAATTCATCACGGTGCCGGAGGCAGACGGCGCTCGCCAGCATCGCGACGCCCATCACCAGGCAGGGATAGGACTCCCGCGAACGCTGACTCCACAGCACCCAGAAGAAGAAGAGGGCGAGCCCCCCCATCAGTCCGAGCGCCCCATTGGCGAGGGACTTCAGCCACCGGAGGCGGTAGCGCTCCGCCAGCGCCGAGAGGACCGCCGGCAGGAACAGGCTCCCCGTGAGGATCGCCAACTCGTCGAGGTAGCGCGTCCAGGTGCGCGTGCTGACCAGCGCGAACACCAGGCCCGGCACGACGGCGCTCACCGCGGCCAGCCCCACGCCCCAGCGTGACGAGCGGGACAGCGCCCGCGGCGGGAGCCGGTGCATCCGCTCCAGCACCTCCGGGGGCACCTCGAGCGCATAGGGGTAGCCGAGCGCCAGCAGCGCCTCCAACGCCGCCGGGCGCACCGGCTGCCCGTCCTTGCCGTAGAGCTCCCCGAGCGCCTCATCCGACAGGAGGCGCAGCAATTGATCGGCTCGCTCGCGCGGGGACTCCCCCTCCGCGAGCGGCCCCGAGAGGCCCGCCAGGAGCCCCTCCACGTCCCCGAGCGTCACCCCGGGAGCGCTCACCGTCTCCACCCACTCCCGTAGCGGGAGCGCCCTCGGGCCGGACTCCAGGGAGTCCAGTCCCGGGAGGGTGCTCTCCTCGGAAGGGGCGGGGGTGATGGCTCGAAGGCGCTCCATGGGGAGGAGCCTAGCGCGCCTTCCCCCGCCCGTCGCCTCAGGCCGGGACCTGCTCCTTGTCGGCCCGGCTCCAGTGCCGGTGCTGCGCGATGGCCGCGATGAACGCCTCGGGGAACTTGCTCATCCCGCTCGCCTCGCTCGTGACGATGCCCGGCGCGGCGACGTCGAGCCCGCAGGCCCGGAGGAGCTCGACGCCCTCCTTCGTCGCCCCGAGGGTCTTGCAGTGGCGGTACGCCTCCTGGACGAAGTGCCGCGCGTCCCCGTCCTTCTTCAGCGCCGCCACGCTCGCGGACCCGCCCGGAATGAGGACGGCGTCGTACTCGAGCGAGTCCGTGGTGGGCGCGCTCTTGTCCACCTCCACGGACTTGCCGCCCTCGCCCTTCACCGTGCCGAGGAACTTCGCGATGACCTTCACCTGGGCCCCCGCCTTCTCCAGCGCCTTGCGCACGGTCTGGAGCTCGCCGACATCCACGCCCTCGGCGACGAGCACCGCGATGCGCCGCGTCTTGATGGAGTCCTTCTTCGTGTTCTCCATGCTCAGGGCCGGCGACTTGTCGAGGGTCCCCTGCACCACGGCCACCTTCGGCTCCGGCAGGCCGAGCCCCGCGGCCACCGTCTTCGCGAGCCCCTCGTCGATCTTCGCGAGGAGCTGCTCCACCACGCGCTGGCGGATCTCCTTCGTCTCCACCTTGCCCAGCTCGAAGAGGAAGGCCTGGGTGAGGTGCTCCTGCTCGGGGGCCGTGAGGCTGCGGAAGAACAGACCGGCCTGGCTGAAGTGGTCCGAGAAGCTCTCGCTCCGCACGCGCGCCTTCTCGCCTCCCGCCTTCTCCGGGTAGTGCACGAACCCGCCCTGGTTGCCGGCCGAGAGCATCGGGCAGCCCCCTCCGAGCGAGTTCGGGTGGTAGTTGACCCGGCTGGCGTTGAGGGTGTGCCGCTTGAACCCGTCCTGCTGGTGGTTGCGCACCGGCACGAGCGGGCGGTTGATGGGAATCTCCGCGAAGTTCGGCCCGCCCAGCCGCGACAGCTGCGTGTCGAGGTAGGAGAAGAGGCGCGCCTGCATCAGCGGATCATTCGTGACGTCGATGCCCGGCACGAGGTTGGCGACGCAGAAGGCCACCTGCTCCGTCTCGGCGAAGAAGTTGGTCGGGTTGCGGTTGAGCGTGAGCTTCCCGATGCGGCGCACCGGGACCAGCTCCTCCGGGACGAGCTTCGTCGGATCCAACAGCTCGATGCCGAGCTTCTCCGCGTCCGCCTCCTCGATGATCTGCACCCCCAGCTCGTACTCGGGGAAGTCACCGTTCTCGATGGCCTCCCAGAGGTCCCTGCGGTGGAAGTCCGGGTCCTTGCCGGCGAGCTTCTGCGCCTCGTCCCACACGAGCGCGTGCGTGCCCAGCAGCGGCTTCCAGTGGAACTTGACGAAGCGCGACACGCCCTTCGCGTTCACCAGCCGGAAGGTGTGGACGCCAAAGCCCTCCATCATCCGGTAGCTGCGCGGCAGGGTCCGGTCGGACATGCTCCACATCACCATGTGCGCCGACTCGGGGACGAGCGAGACGAAGTCCCAGAAGTTGTCGTGCGCGGTGGCGCCCTGGGGCATCTCGTGGTGCGGCTGCGGCTTGGCCGCGTGCACCACGTCCGGGAACTTGATGCCATCCTGGATGAAGAAGACGGGGATGTTGTTGCCCACCAGGTCGAAGTTGCCCTCCTCCGTGTAGAACTTCACCGCGAAGCCGCGCACGTCCCGCACCGTGTCCGCCGACCCGCGCGAGCCCACCACGGTGGAGAAGCGCACGAAGACGGGCGTCTTCACCGACGGGTCCTGGAGGAAGCGGGCCCGGGTGTACTCGGCCATGGACTCGTAGGGCTGGAAGTAGCCGTGCGCCGCCGAGCCCCGCGCGTGGACGACGCGCTCGGGAATGCGCTCGTGGTCGAAGCGCGTCATCTTCTCGCGGAAGTGGAAGTCCTCGAGCAGCGTGGGCCCTCGGGCTCCGATGCGCAGGGAGTCATCGGTGTGCGAGACACCAATGCCCTGGTCCGTCGTCATCCGGCTGCCCGCGGGGTCCGCGCGCTCCGGCGCGAGCGCCTCGTCCTTGCTGCGTTCGTGGATGCTCAGCTTCTGTGGGTCGTTCTTGGCCAACGCACTTCCTCCGTGAGCCGCACCACATGCTCACGGCGGGGGTATTGGCGAACGGTCCCCCTGTACTTCGAGCCCTCCGTCTGCGCGATGGACGACGGGAAGCCCCTGGACCTCCTCGCGTTTGGTCCATGGAGGAACAGACGCGGTGTCCACCAGCAATGGCCAGAGGCCCCGGGTCATCCCCGGAGCCTCCCACCCGGCGCGCTCGCGCCGCCTACTTCGAGGACCGGGAGCGGCTCGCGCCGGAGGCACCCTTGTGGCTCTCGACGCTCAGGGGCTTCACCGGGTGCAGGCGCGCCGCGGCCGTCAGCCTCGTGATGATGCTGGCGTTGGCATTGCCTGGATCCTCTTCCTGCAGGAGCTGCTCGATGCGCTGCTCGATCTCCTCGCGCATCCGCCGGCCCTCGGCGAGCGCCGCATCGATCTGATCCCGCACCTGCACGGAGTGCTCGTCCATCGCGGCCCGACGGTACGCGGCCGTGTCCCGGCGCACCGCGATGCGCCCCGCCGTGCCGCCCGTCTTCTTGGGCCGCCTCACCGTGGGGCGCTTCGACTGCCCCGTTCCTGCCTTGCGCTTGTCCGCCATCGCGGCCTCCTGCTTCACAGTCGATCTCCCCGGAAGGTGGGGAGTGCCCCGACGGGCTGGTAGTCCCCCTCCTGGTGGGGGATGGGTGCGAGCAGGCGGACAGTCGTCCCATCCGCTGCCCACCTGGTGCCGAGCCACCCGCTCCCCTCGCCATCTACGAAGGCCTTCGTTGACATCTACGAACCCCTTCGTATACTTGGGGGGAGAAGCTGACGGGAGGGAGAGCGATGAGTGAACCGAAGCCGCCGCGCCCGACGGACGCGGAGCTGGCCATCCTCCAGGTGCTGTGGGAGCGCGGCCCGAGCACGGTGCGCGAGGTGCACGAGGTCCTCAACAAGGACGCCGCGGGCACCGGCTACACCACGGTGCTCAAGCTGATGCAGATCATGACCGAAAAAGGGCACGTGGAGCGCGACGAGTCCCAGCGCGCCCACGTCTACCGGGCGAGCGCCACGCAGCAGAAGACGCAGCGGCAGCTCGTGACGGACCTGTTGGACCGGGCCTTTGGAGGCTCGCCGGCGCAACTGGCCATGCAGGCCCTGTCGACGAAGAAGGCCTCGGCCGAGGAGCTGGCCGAGCTGCGCAAGCTGCTGGACACCCTGGAGGGGGAGGAGACGCCATGAGCGCGACCGTGTTGCAGTCCCTGGGCTGGGCGTTGCTGCACCTGCTGTGGCAGGGCGCCCTCGTGGCGGCGGCACTGGCGGTGGCCCTGCGCGTGCTCGACCGCCGGTCGGCCGCCCCGCGCTATCTGCTGGCCTGTGGCGCGCTCGCGCTGATGCTCGTGCTGCCCGCCCTCACCGGCTGGCGTCACTTCGCCTCCGTGAAGAGGGCCCCCCTCCCGGAGTCCTCCCCGGTGACGGCACTCGAGGCGGCGTCGACTCCCGCCCCGACGCTGGCGCACCCGGGGGCCCGGCACCTCGCCGCCCCGCGCGCTCCCGAGCCGACGCCCCCGTTGGAGCGGGCCCTGGCGCTGCTGGGCGAGCACATGCCCTGGCTGGTGCTCGCGTGGGGGCTGGGCGTGACGGTGTCCTCGCTGCGGCTGCTCTCGGGGTGGCTGCGGCTGCGCCGGCTCGTCCAGGAGGCGGGCCCCGCTCCCGCCGAGTGGCAGGAGACGCTGGAGACGCTGGCGCGGCGCCTGGGGATGACGCGCCCGGTGCGGCTGCTGCGCTCGGCGGCGCTGGACGTGCCCGCGGCGGTGGGCTGGCTGCGGCCCGTGGTGCTGCTGCCCGTCTCCGCGCTCACCGGGCTGTCGGCGCGGCAGCTCGAGATGGTGCTGGCGCACGAGCTGGCCCACATCCGCCGTCATGACTTCGCGGTGAACCTGGTGCAGACGCTCGTGGAGACGCTCCTCTTCTACCACCCGGCCGTGTGGTGGATGTCGCGCGTCATCCGCGTCGAGCGCGAGCACTGCTGCGATGACATCGCGGTGGGCACCAGCGGCAGCGCGGTCTCGTACGCCCGGGCCCTCACCGCGCTGGAGGCCCTGCGCGTGATGCCGCTCGGCGAGGCGAGCCCGGCCATGTCCGCCCTGGGTGGCTCGCTCACGGTGCGCGTGCGCCGGTTGGTGGGGGCGCCCGCGGCCCGCTGCTCCTCGCGGTGGGTGGCGGGGGCCTCGGTCCTCACCCTGATGAGCGGCATGGCGGTGGCGGCGCCCCTGGCGGCCCTCGTCCTGCCCGCGCCTCCCGCGGCGGTGGCCCAGGCGCCCCTGCCTCCCGCGCCCCCGAGCCCTCCCGCCCCGAGCGTCCCGGCACCGGTCATCGCCCAGGCGCCGGTCGTGGCCCCGGTGCCCACTCCCGGCCCGGTGCCCAATCCGAAGCCCGTGCTCGCCGGACAGCGGGACAGGGACTCGGACTACGACGAGGACGAGGACACCACCCGCGTGGACACCACCCAGAAGCTCTCGGTGGACCAGCTCGTCGCGCTCAAGGTGGCCGGCGTCACCCCCGAGCGGGTGAAGCAGCTGGAGTCGCTCGGCTACGAGCCCACAGTGGGCAACCTGGTGCGCTTCGGCCACGCGGACATGACGCCCGAGTACGTGAAGGAGATGACGGGCGCGCTCGGCCGCAAGCCCACCGCCGAGGAGCTGATGGAGATGAAGCACGTGGGCGTGACGCCCGAGCGGGTGCAGGCGCTCGAGGCGGCCGGCTACGGCAAGCTCTCGGCGGACGACCTCACGCAGGCCGCGGCCGTCGGCGTGGACGAGCGCTTCATCGCCGAGCTGAAGTCCGCCGGCTACGACAAGCTGCCCTTCGACGAGCTCGTCGGCCTGCGCGCCGTCGGCGTGAGTGGAGCGTACGTCCAGGCGATGAAGGCGGCCGGCTACGACAAGCTCTCGGCGGACGACCTGCAGCAGTTCAAGGCGCTCGGCGTCTCCCCCGAGTACCTGCGCTCCCTGCGCGAGGCGGGCCTGGACAAGCTCCCCGCGGAGGACGTGGTGCAGCTGCGCGCCCTGGGCGTGGACGCGGACTTCATCCGCAAGCTGCGCGACCAGGGCCTGGACAAGCTCTCGGTGGAGGAGCTGATCCGCCTGCGCGGCAGTGGCGTGGACGCGGACTTCATCCGCGAGCTGCGCAAGAAGTAACCCGCGGTCCCTCGAAGGAGCCAAACCATGAGAATCCAGCGCCTGCTGTCTCCCCTCTTCGCCGCCGTGCTGCTGTGTGCCGTCTCCGCGCTGGCCGCGCCGCTCTCCAGCACGTGGACTGGCAAGGTCCAGGAGGAGCGCCTCCAGCTCCACTTCCAGTTCAAGGAGCATGGGCAGCTGGGCCTCGGCCTCCCGCGCTCGGCCTTCCAGGGGCTGAACCCCACGGACGGCGCGGACACGAAGTTCCAGCTCGTCCGCGAGGCGGGCACCGTGAACTTCCAGGGCCGCTTCGCCGCCGGTGAGGGCGCGGGTCACTACCAGTTCGAGCCCAATGCCGCCTGGCTCCAGGAGATGGCGAAGCTCGGCTACACGAAGGTTTCCCCGGAGGAGCAGTTCCAGTTCGCGCTCTTCGACCTGGGGCCGGCGCGGGTGAAGGCCCTGGCGGAGCTCGGCTACACGAAGATTCCCCACGACGAGCTGCTCCAGGTGGCCATCTTCCAGGTGACGCCCGAGCACATCCGCGAGCTCGCCGAGGTGGGCCTGCGCAACCTCGACCTGGACGACCTGATGGCCACGCGCATCCACGGCGTCACGGCGAAGTTCGTCCGCGAGGCCCGGGGCCTGGGGCTCGGCGAGCTCTCCCTGGAAAATTTGATGGCCATGCGAATCCACCGCGTCACCCCGGAGTACGTCCGGGAGATGCGGGAAGCCGGCTACCCGGACGTCACGTTCGAGCAGCTCGTGGAGATGCGCATCCACGCAATCGACTCGAAGTATGTTCGTTCCCTGTCCGGGAATAAGAAGCAGGACAAGAAGTAGGTAGGGCCGCGAGGGGATCTTCACATGCTGCGCGACTGGGTACTGACGGCGGGACTGCTGTGGGCGGGGGTGTCGGTCGCGGCGGTCGAGGGTCCCGGTCGTACCCAGTTCCTCCGCGCGGCGAGGGCGAGCGGCCCGGTGGTGGTGGACGGCAAGCTGGACGAGGACACGTGGGCCCGCGCCCCCGTCTTCGACGGCTTCGTGCAGCGTTTCCCGGACGCGGGCAAGGCCCCCAGCGAGCGTACCGAGCTGCGCGTCCTCTATGACGACCGCAACGTCTACGTCGCCGTCACCAGCCACGACTCGCAGCCGGCGCTCATCAACCGCAACCTGGGGCGCCGCGACAGTGACGTGTACTCGGACCGGGTGCGGGTGCTGCTGGACACGACGCATGACCACCGCACGGGCTACTCCTTCACGGTGAACGCGGGCGGGGTGCAGTCGGACGGCCTCTACTACGACGACCAGCAGTACAGCGCGGACTGGGACGGGGTGTGGGACGCGGCGGCGGGCCGCATCGAGGGCGGCTGGGTGGCCGAGTTCGCCATTCCCCTGTCCCTGCTGCGCTTCCCCGAGGCGCCGGTGCAGACGTGGGGCTTCTCGGTGCGCCGGGACATCGCCCGCAGGAACGAGGAGCTGGAGACGGTGGACAACCCGCGCACCAGCAACGCGGTGGTGTCGCGGCTGGGCCACCTCACGGGCCTGGAGAACCTGCGGCCGCAGCGGGCGGTGGAGCTGGTGCCCTACCTCGCGGCGCGCACGGTGGCCCGGCCCCAGTTCTCGGACGCGGCGAGGCCCGCGCCTCGGCTGATGGACCCGTCGCTGGACGTGGGCCTGGATTTCAAGGCGGCCCTGAGCAGCAACCTCGCGCTGACGGGCACGCTCAACCCGGACTTCGGCCAGGTGGAGGCGGACCAGCTCATCCTCAACCTGTCCACCTTCGAGGCCTTCTTCCCGGAGAAGCGCCCCTTCTTCACCCAGGGCATGGAGCTGTTCAACCCGGTGGGCGGACAGGGCGGGCCGCAGACGCTCTTCTACTCGCGGCGCATCGGCCTGGAGACGCCCATCCTCGGGGCAGTGAAGCTCACGGGCACGGTGACGGAGGGCGTGGAGGTGGGCCTGCTGGACGCGGTCGTCACCGGGCCGTGGCAGCGGAACGTGGACGAGGAGCGGCCGGACCGGAACGTGGGCCTGCACCTGACGCGTCCGCTGCACGTGGGCCCCAACAACGCGCTGCCCACGGACCCGGCGGTGCCCATGAACTACCTGGCGGCGGTGGTGCGCGGGAAGGTGGGCGGGAGCTCGCGCGTGGGGGGCATGGTGACGATGGCCACGCCCCTCACCGGCCGCTGCTCGGAGGAGGACGCGGCGCTCGACGAGGAGCTGCGACCGGTGCCGTGCCTGGCGCGGGCGGGCAACGCCGCGGCGGTGGACTTCGACCTGAAGACGGCGGACGGGCAGTACGGGCTGATGGGGCAGCTCGACGGCTCGCAGACGGTGGGCGGGCTGCCCGAGCGCACGCTGCGCGACGGCACCGTGCTGCGCCGGGGCGCCACGGGCTTCGGCGGCTACCTGCGCGCGGGGAAGTTCGGCGGCGAGGGCTTCCGCTGGGACGTGGCGGACGCCTTCTCCACGCCCACGCTGGACCTCAACGCCATCGGCTTCCAGCGCACGCAGAACGAGCACGCGCCGCGCCTGTCGCTGCGCTACCAGCGCCCCAACGGGATGGGGCCGCTCAAGGCCTACTTCGCCAACTTCACCGTGGGCTCGCAGTGGACGACGGACGGCCGGGGCCTCAACCGGGGCAGCTGGATCAACTTCAACACGACGGCGCAGCTGCCGAGCTTCGACAGCGTCGCGCTGGAGGTGGGCGCGGACGTGGGCGGCTGGGACGTGCGCCAGCTGAATGGCTCGGGCGTGCCGCTGCAGAACCCGAACTCGGCCTTCCTGGTGCTCATCGCGGACACCAACGAGAACCGGCGGGTGGCCGCGGGCGGCTACCTGGCGGTGGCGAACCACTTCGGGATGGGGCCGGTGGCACCGAGCTGGGGCTGGCAGGCGAACCTCTATGGAACGGCGCGGCCGCACCCGGCGCTGGAGACGCGGCTGGAGTTCTTCCTGGACCGCACCCCCACGGGACCGCGCTTCATCGACGCCCTGGACGACAACCGCTTCCTGCTCAGCCCCCTGCTGTCGGACACGCTGTCGCTGACGCTGCGGCAGCAGTGGGTGGTGACGCCGAGGCTGACGCTGCAGGGCTACGCGCAGCTCTTCACCGCGTATGGCGC
>NZ_DASVSO010000254.1:0-8388 GCF_036388035.1 Archangium sp. | reverse complement strand
CCCTCACCCACCTTGACGCCATTGCCACCCACCTGTTGGGCATGCCCGAGCGCGGGCCACAACGCCACCATGGCCAGCAGGCACCAGGCCCTCCACTTGTTGGCAGGCTGCGTCATGAAACGGTTGGGGACTCCAGGCCTGGAGTCATACCACGCACATCCCGTGGGCCCGAAGACTTTGCCCTGCTCCCGGCGGCCACACAGGGGCGCTCGCAAGCCGGGTGAGGAGGCGGAGAGACGCTAGCGGACGGAGCTGGCGGGGGGCGGGCGGACGATGATGTTCTCCACCGGCTTGGGGTGGGTCGGGTCTCCCCCGGGGAGGTTCTTGGGCTCCTCCACCTCCACCGAAAGATTCTCGTCCGTGCGGAAGGCGAGCTGCCCGATGCAGGCCTCGGCCTCGGCGCGCAGCTGGGCCACCTTCTGCTGGGCGATCATCAGCTTGGTGTACTCGTGCTCGCTGGAGGTGGACTCGCGGCGGGCCACGGCCTCCTGGAGCGCCACGTCCGCCTGCTCGGAGATGCGCAGCAGGCCCTTGATTCGAGTGAGCTTCTCGTTGACGCAGTTGAGCCTCACCACGTCCTTGGCGCGCCGGGCCTCCTCCAGCTTGCCCAGCATGTCCCGGAGCACCTCGCGCATGGTGGTGAGGGCCTTGGTGCCCCGCTCGAGCTTTTGCGGGTCCGGCACGTCGCTGGCCTTCTCCAGGAAGGGCGAGGCGGCGGGGGCGGGGGCGGGACGTGAAGGGGGCTGTGCCAGGGTGAGCCCGCTCGCGAGCACCACCGCCAGCAGTCCGATGTGGCGCATGTCCTGTGCTCGGGGGCCGCGGCGCATGGCCCCGACGCTAGAGAGGTGGGGCGGGGGTGTCAACGCGAGGGTGCTCACGCTTGCCTGGCCGCGAGCCGGGCGTTGGCCTCGCGCACCCGCGCCGACAGGATGCGGGCGATGTTGATGACGACGAAGGTGAAGCCCTCGCGGTGCGTCTGGCGGAAGGTGGCCAGGTGCTGGGTGGTGAGCCGCAGCAGCACCGCCTCCGAGCGCGCCCGCACCGTGGCGGAGCGGTACTCCTTGTCCAGGAGGCTCATCTCCCCGAAGAAGTCCGGGGCGGTGAGCACCGTGAGGACCCGGGGCTCCCCGCCGCCGTCGCGCCGCAGCACCTCCACCTCCCCGCGGACGATGACGTAGAGGCTGTCGCCCAGCGCTCCCTCCTCGAAGACGATGTCCCCAGAGGCATAGCGCCGTTGCTCGGCCAGCTCGGCCAGGTGCGCCAGCTCCGTGCTGGAGAGCATCTCGAACAGCGGTGACGACGAAATGACGGCCAGCTTCTCCATGTCCCCGACCCCCCGGGATGCGGACTGCCGAGCCGATTCTACCCCGCTGGCGAGAAGACGAACGGGTATGCCACCGGGACTTCGTCGTCTGGTTTGAAGGGGAACACCCAGCTGCGGATGACGGTGCGGATACAACTGCCCACCGCGTCGTTGCCCAGGGTGTTTTCCTCGATTTCGATGTCCCCGGTGCGACCGGAGGGCAGGATGCTGAAGCGCACCATCACCTTGCCCTTGAGGCTCGGGTTGCGCTTGAGCTCCTTCTCGTAGCAGTTCTGGATGGCCTTGAGGCGGACCTTGACGTAGCGGGCGAGCGCCTCGCGGTCCACGTCCGAGCTCTCCACCTCGGGGGTGGAGCTGGTGACGCGGCCGGAGACCTCGACCTCCTTCTTGGAGGAGCCCAGGTCCACCTTGCCGGCGCCGCTGGTGCCCAGCTCGCCGATGCCGGCGACGTTGCCAGTGCCGCCCCCGCGAGGGCCGGTGGCACCCACCGAGGCCTCGGTGGCGATGCCCACGCCGCCCGCGCCGGCCAGCGCCGCGGCGATCTCCCCACCCCCGGTGCTGCCGCCGAGCACGTCCGCGAACGCGCCCCCACCGCCGCTGCCCGAGGAGCCGAGGATCTTCAGGAGGCCCTTGCCCTCCACCTTCTTCACCACCTCGGCGCGCCGGGCGGCCGCCTCCTGGGCGTTGGCGGGCCTGGTGGCCTCGGCGGGCTTGTCCTGCGCGTCATTCGACTGGGGCTTCTCCTCGGTGGCCGCGGCGGCCTGGGCCGTCTCGGCGGCCCGCGGCTTGGGCTCCTCGGGCTTTGGGGGGATGAGCACCCGGGCGAAGCGGTCGGGCAGCTCGTCGAGGGACAGCTCGGGCTCGGGCGGAGGCTCGGAGGCGATGATGATCGCCGCGCCGGAGAAGTGGAGCAGCAGCGAGGCGGCCAGGATGCCGAAGAAGACCCGGTCCATGGTCCGCCACAGGCCGCCCCGGAGGTCGGGGGGAAGCTGGGGCTTCTCGGCCGCGGGCGGCGGGGGGACGAACTGGAAGAAGAGGCTCAGGTCGCCGTCGAGCTCCACCAGCCCGCGGGCGCTCTCCTGCAGGGGCAGCACGTACTGGTGGCCGCGCTGCATGGCCATGCCGTCGGCGCGCAGGGCCTCGAAGTCCACGTCCGAGGAGCCGAGGTGGACGCGGCCCTTCATGCCCGCGCTGAAGACGAGGTTGTACTGGTTGGCGCGGTACTCGAAGACGGTGAAGCGGGCCGGCAGGTCCTCCGACAGCGGCAGCACGAGGGTGCTCTTCGCGTCGCGGCCGACGGTGAGGTCCCCGGGCCGGCGCAGGTGGCGCTCCTCGAGGATGCGCCCGTCCTGGAGGAGGCCGACGCGGAGGATTCGGCTCTGCTGGGTGGAAGCCATGTCTCGTCCCTGGGAACCTAGAAAGGTTCCTTCTCCACGCTCTTGACGACCTTGGGCACGAAGCTCTCGGCCTTGTTGATCTCGTCGAAGTCCAGGTTGGAGCGCTGGAGGATGTAGAAGGCCTGCGGCTTCTGGATGCGCCCCTCGACGGTGATGGCCTCCAGGCGGATGACCTTCTTCTTCTTGGCGGGCTCCTTGTCCTTGGCCTTGTCCGTGGCCGGGGGGGCGGACGTGGCGCTGTCCTCCGCGAGCACGGGCGCGGCGGCGAGCAGGAGCACGAGGGCGAGGGCAGGGCGCATGGGCAGGCTCACTTCTTGTCCGAGGCGACTCTACCCGAGCCGGAGGCGGGGCGGGCAGGGGGCGTGCCTTCCGGGGAGGCAGGTGGAGGAGACGCGTCGGAAGGGGGGGCCTCGGCCTGCTGGGCCTTGCGGAGCTGCTCCCGCTTCTCGCGCTCGCGCCGCCGCTCCTCCTTCTCGAGGCCCTTCCTGGCGTCCTTGACGTAGTCGTCCACGCGCTCGTCGCGGCCGCCCCTGGCGCGGTACTGGTCGAAGAAGGAGAGGCAGGCCTGGAGCCGGACGAGGGTGTCCAGCTCCTGGGGCTCGGCGTCGAGGTGGAGGATGGCGAGGTTGAAGTAGGTGTCCGGCAGGCTCGGGGCGAGGCGCAGCACCTGCTGGTACTCGGC
This sequence comes from Archangium sp., assembly GCF_036388035.1. Classification (GTDB taxonomy): domain Bacteria; phylum Myxococcota; class Myxococcia; order Myxococcales; family Myxococcaceae; genus Archangium. The sequence goes on along the minus strand of NZ_DASVSO010000254.1, from coordinate 4,985 downwards.
GAGGGCGCGGGCGAAGTCACCCTGGCCCCGGTAGGCGTTGCCGAGGTTGAGCCGGGCGGAGACGAAGTCCGGAGCGGCCCGCACGGCGGCCTCCAGCTCGCGGACGGCGGCGGGGTAGTCCTGGGCCTCGTTGAGCAGGGCGCCGAAGTTGTTGCGCGCCTCGGCGAAGTCCGGCTGGAGCTCCGAGGCCTTCTTGAAGGACTCCAGGGCGGCGGGCTTCGTGCCGAGCGCGAGCTGCACCAGCCCCAGGGTGTTGTGCGTGGCGGGCTCGTCCGGGGCGATGGCGCGGGCGTTCTCCAGCACCATCTTGGCCAGCTCGAGCTTGCGCTCGCGGTAGTACACCTGGGCGAGCAGCTGCATGGCGCGCACGTTGCGCTCGTCCGCCTTGAGGACGCGCTTGGCCTCGGTGGCGGCGGCGTCGAGCTTCTTCTGGCACAGCAGCGCCAGCACGAGCGCGGTGCGGGGAGCCAGGGCCTCGGCGTTGGCCTGGAGCCGCTCGCGCAGCTGGGCCTCGGCCTGGGCGGCGCGGGCGGTGCGGCACTGGAGGCGGGTGAGGTTGTCCCAGGCGGCCTGCTGCTCGGGCTTCAGCTCCAGGGCCTGGCGGTAGGCGCGCTCGGCCTCGTCATTCTTGCCCAGGCGCTCCTGGACGATGCCGAGGTTCGTCCACGCGGTGTCGTCCTTCAGTGCATCCGCGGGGGCTTTGGTGGCCTGTGGCTTCGGGTCCGCGGCCGGGGTGTCCTCCTTCGGAGTGGCGGGGGCGGTCACGGCGGCGGGCTGGGTCTCCGGGCCCGCCTTGGGCGTGGTGGCGCAGGCCGAGGCGAGCAGCAGCAGGCCTGGAACGAGCAGTCGGCGCGGGCTCATGTCCCATCTCCCAGGAGGCCTTCGGGGTAGAGCGGTTCCGAGGCGATGGCGTCCTTCGGCTCCTTGAGCACCGGGTACTCCTTGGGCCGGAAGCGGTGGAGCGACTCGAGCGTGCGGCGGGTCCACTCGTTGGAGATGCGGTTCTTGCGCGCCTCCTGGAGGGTGGCGGCGTAGCTCTCCACGGCCGCGTCCTCGAGCGTCGCCGTCTGCTGGGCGAGCAAGTCCTGGTAGGCCACCACCGCCTCCTCGCCGAGTCGCTTCACGTCCGGGGGGATGGGGGTCTCGATGATGGTGTTGGCGAAGCGCTCCAGGGCGTAACCCCGGCGGTAGAGCGCGGCCAGCGTCCACTCCAGGCGCTTGTAGGTGAAGACGCGGGAGTAGGCGTCGTTGACGGACTTCACCGCGGTGCGCTTGGCGGTGAAGCCGCGCTCCAGCGCCTTGCCCTTGCCACCAATCTTGAGCGTGTCGAACTTGCGGAACTCGGCCTCGGCGAGCTGGAAGCGGCTGTAGGCGGCGGCGTCCGCGGCGATGGGCTGGGTGTCCGGCTGGAGCTTGCGGCGGTCGAACTCGCCGGCGGAAGCCTCGTAGGACTGGAGGGCCGAGCGCTCGTTGCCGAGCTTGCGCCACGCATCGCCGATGCGGCGCCTGGCGTCCACCACCAGCTCCGCCTGGGCGGGCTGGGTGGCGAACTTGCGCACGAAGGCCTCCAGGGCGCGGATCTCCCCCTTCCAGTCCTCGCGCTTCTCGAGGATGAGGGCGGCGCGGAACTGGTTGCGCGGCGCGTCCTGGGCGGTGGGGAAGAGGTCGGCGTAGCGCTGGAAGGCGGAGGCGGCCTCGGCGTAGCGCTGCTGGCCCTCGAGCAGGCGCGCGGCGTTGAAGAGGGCGGCCTCGCGATCCTTCGAGGCGGGGTAGTCCTTCACGAGCTTCTGGTAGCTCACCACCGCCCGGTCGAAGTCGTACGAGTTCTCCGCGTTGACGGCCACGCGGAAGAGGGCCCCATCGGCCAGGGGCGAGGCGGGGTACTCGCGGTAGAGGCGCTCGTAGAGCTGGAGGGCCGAGTCGAAGCGGCGCGTCTTCTCGGAGGCGACGGCGGCGTTGTTGAGGGCCTTGTCGGCGAACTCGTGGCGAGGGGCCTCGTTGACGAGCTCGATGTACTTGGTGGCGGCCTCGTCGTACTTGCCCTCGGCGAGGAGCTGGTCGGCGAGCTTGAAGCGGCCGGCGAGCTTGAAGCGGACCAGGTCCTTGTGCAGGTCGCTGTGGGGGTCGATGACCTCCTTGTTGGAGGCGAGCGTGCCGCTGACGGCCTCGACGCTCTTCCAGTCCTGGTCGATGAGGAAGGTCTCGACGATGAGGTTGGTGGAGAAGCGGGCCACCTCGTTCTGGGGGTAGGCCTTCACGAGGGCCTCGAAGCGCCTGCGGGCCTCGGGGAAGTCGTCGTGGGCGTAGTACAGCTCCGCTGCCTTGTAGGCGATGCCGGGCGAGCGCTCGCTCTGGGGGAGCTTCGCCACGTGGAGGTCCGAGGCGGCCACCAGCTTCGTCTCCAACGCGGAGAGCGGGGTGGGCTGGACCTTCTGGCCCTCGGGGCGCTCGTTGGAGCGCAGCGGGGAGCGCGGGGGGAGGGTGCCCGCCTTGATGTCCGCCTCGAGCTGCTTCTGCCAGGCGAGTACCGCACTGAAGGCGGACTCAGCGAAGTACTTGTTGCCCAGGGATGAGTCGCGCACCCCCTCGTAATGCTTCGCCGCCGCGCCGAACCGCAGCGAGTTGTAGAGGCACTCCGCGTAATAGAACTCCATCTCGTAGGCGTTCTTGCCGCGCGGGAAGCGCTCCAGGTACTTGCCGTAGGAGGTGGCGCCCAGCTCGAAGCTCGCCTTGGCCTGGTCGAACCGGCCCTCCTGCTTGAACACGAGCGCCTGCTGGTGGTGGTAGATGGCGCTGGAGTAGAGGCTCTTCTCGGTCAGGTCGTTCGCGGTGGCGAGCGCGTCCGGATCGTTCTGGTGCTTCTGGTACCACGGGGAGCCGGGCGAGTAGAGCTCGGAGAGCTTCTGGGACTCGGTGGAGGACTCGGTCAGCTTGCGGTCGCGCTCGTACGCCTGGACGATCTTCTGTTGAAGCTGGGGCGCGTCCGGGGCGAGCGGGTCCTTCTGAAGCACCAGCCGGTAGGCGGTGATGGCCGCCTCGTGTTGGGTCTGGTCGAAGTAGACGTCACCCAGGCGCCGGTACACCTCGGCCTCGTAGGGCCGGGAGCCAAGCCTCGCGAAGAACGCCTGGACCTTGTCGAGGCCGCCCCAGGCCTCGTCGGAGAAGGAGATGGCCGTGTACTGGAGCGCTTCCGCGCGCAGGTCGCCGCCGCCGGCCTCCTCGCCCCGGGCGGCGCGCTGGGCCTCGTAGAAGTCCACGAGCGCGACGAAGCGGGTGACGGCCTCGTCGTAGCGGTCCATGCGGTAGTACGTCCAACCCAGCTTGTAGAGCGCCTTGTCGTAGAGCGGGTGCGAGGTGTCGCGCACGGCCGCCTCGTAGGCCTCGGCCGCCCGGGTGAGCGCATCCACCTCGTCGTAGGAGTCGAAGTAGTACTCGCCGATGCGGACCCACGCCTCGGTGGTGAAGCGGCTGGTGGGGTAGCGGGCGATGAGCTGCTGGTAGGTGGCGCGGCTCTCCTCGAAGGCGTTCTGCTTCTCCAGGCAGTAGCCGAGCAGGTAGTACGCGCCGTCGTTGAGCCGGTACTCCGGGAAGCTCGCGAGGAGCTTGCGGTAGAGGGTGATGGACGGGTTGAAGTCCGGCTGCGGCTCGGCAGGGGGCTCGGCGCTCTCGGGGAGGGTGCGCAGCTTCTCCTCGAACCCGCGCATGGCCACCAGGTGCGTGTCGCTGGAGCGCTCGTAGTACAGCTCCGCCAGGCGGAACATCACGTCCGGCGAGTAGCGCGGCTCCTCGGGGTAGCGCCGGAGGAACTCCTCGAAGCGCGCGATGGCCTCCTGGCGCTCCTGGCGCTCCTGCTCCTCCAGGGTGGAGAGGGCCTTCTCGTACGACCCGGACAGCCGCTCGCGCCGCTCCTGGTACTTCTTCTCGATGAGGCGCTGCACCGAGCGCTTGTACTCGCGAGACTCCTCCTCGTAGCGCTGGACGGCCTCGCTCAGCTCCTCCAGCAGCTTCTCCTGCTCGGGCGTGCGACCCAGGCCCGCGAAGCGCGAGCGCACCTGTTGCGCGGGGGCCTCAGCCGCTGACTCCGGATGTGCCGTGTCCCGCGCGGCGGCGCTCGCGGTGGCCAGCGTCAGGAGGGTGAGCAGCAGGGGGCGGCGCATCTAGTGGGTGTCCTCGAGGACTTCCTTGAACTCCACTTCCAGCGAGTGCAGCTCCTCGTCCTTCTGCGAGGACAGCTTCTGAATCTCCGTCGTCTTGTCCTGCTTGCGGGTGAAGGCCACGTCCACCAGTCCCACGTCCCCCTTCAGCACGAGGTCGTAGAACTGCTGGCGCACCTTCTTGAAGCTCTCGTAGGCGATGCGGCCCACCAGGTTGCGCGCGTCGCCGGCCACGGCGACCACCTCCTGGTGGTAGCCCTGGAGGAGCTGCTGCTCGACCAGCACCTTCTCCCGGATGAGCTTGCCGCGCCGCTCCACCTGGGCGCGCAGCACCTGCCGGGACAGCTCCACCCGCGCGCGCAGGGCGTTGGCCCGCTGGCGCGCCTCGTGGGTGCGCCCCACCAGCGCCGCGTCCTCCCCGGACAGCCGACCCTCGGCGGCGGCCAACAGGGCGTGCTCGCGCTGGAGCACCTCGCGGTACCTCGCGCGGATGACGTCCTCTCCGGCGACGAAGGCGTTGGCGGACCCGCGCTCGTCCGCCAGGCGCGAGCGGAGCTGCTGCAGCTCGGCCTGGAGTGTCTCCACCCTCCGCTCCTCGTTGCCGAGCTGGGTGAGGAACTCCCGCTCCTCCTCGGGAGTGTTCTGGCGCTCCGAGCGCGTGTCCTCCACCCACTTGCGCACCGCGGTGGCGATGGCCGTCATGCTCTGCAGCTCGTAGCCCAGCCGGAAGGCATCGCGGTCCAGCTCGTTCACCCGTTCCTGCATCCGCTCCTTGCGCGCCTCCACTTCCTGCGGGTTCGTGGGCAGCCGGGCGAAGCGCACGCGCAGGGG
>NZ_DASVSO010000253.1:0-3440 GCF_036388035.1 Archangium sp. | reverse complement strand
GCCCACCCGCAAGTCCAAGGCGGCGCCGCTGCCCACGGAGAACATCGGCATCTGCATGGTCACCGAGGTGAAGGACCGCACCTCCAACTGCGTCCTCACCCTGTCCCTGCAGGAGATTGGCCCCGGGGATCGGGCGGTGATGAAGGTGAACACGCAGCCCTCCGCCCGGCGTTGATGCACCCGGGCACGGGACCGGACGAGCCACCGCCCGGGGGAGGGAACCCCTGGGATCGGCTCGGTTGACCCCTACTGCAGGGGACGTGCCGCTTGACCACCGCCAGTCCGGTGTTTATGTGTCCCGCCCCTCGCCGTCGGACCCATCTTCTATATAGGTGGGCTCAGGAGGGGGTCGGGTATGGCGGACGCGACGAACAGGTACACGGCGGAGCAACGGGCGCTTCTGGCGCTCTGGGCGGTTCCCGGGCTGGGCCCGAGGACGCTGGAGGGCCTGCGTGCCTACGCCGGGGGAAGTGTCGCTCGCCTGGCTGCCTGCCCGGTGAGGGAGTGGGTGGTCGAGGCCCCCCTGCCCACGCCGGTGCGGCGCAAGCTGGCGGAGGTGGCGGAGTTGGAGTGGCTGGCCGAGCGCGTGTTGGAGCGCTGCGCGGCGGTGGCCATGGGCGTGGCCTTCCAGGGTGAGCGGGCGTACCCGGCCCGGCTGGCGGAGACGGGGGACGCACCCCCACTCCTCTTCTACCGGGGACAGGTGGGGCCGCCGCGGCGCCGGGTGGCCATGGTGGGCAGCCGGCACCCGGACCAGGGCTTCCTTCCCTTCGCGCGGACCTTCGCCCGGCAGGTGGCGGAGGGTGGGGTGGGGGTGGTGTCGGGGGCTGCTGCGGGGGTGGATCGGGCCTGCCACTGGGGGGCGTTGGACGCGAGCGGGGAGACGTGGGCCTTCCTCGGCTCGGCGCTGGACGAGCTGGATCCCGCCCAGGCGAAGCTGCTGCCGCACTTCCTGGCTCGGGGCGGGGTGTTCTTCAGTGAGCTTCCGCCTGGGGTCCGGGCGAGCACAACGACGTTTCCCCGACGCAACCGGCTCATCGCCGGTGCATCGGACGCGGTATTGGTCCTTCGTGCCGGGGCGGCCTCTGGCAGCCTGTACACGGCGGAGGCAGGACGAGCGCAGGGACGGCCCGTGCTGGCCCTGCCCGGGGATGTGATGAACGAGGGGGCGGCCGGGTGCAACGCACTCATCCGGGACGGACAGGCCCGGGCCTGTCTCTCGGTAGAGGAAGTCTGGCGGGCGGTGGGGATTCATCCCGACCGGACCGTGCCGCCAGGGGAGGGCTGCTCGTGGGACGAGCTCTCAGCGGAAGCGAGGGGGGCCTACCAGGTGTTGGACAGGGTTCCCAGGTCATTTGATGAGGTGCTGGCCGGCAGTCGGCTCTCGCCCGGGGCGCTCACGAGCGCTCTGGTGGAGCTCGAATTGTCGGGACTCGTCATTCAGCATCCTGGAAGGTTGTACGAGAAGGTTTGAGGAGAATCATGGCGACGCGCACGAAGAAGACGGCAACGGCAGGCGAGATGGAGGTCGAGGAGACTGCGGCCCCTGAGCAGGCAGCCAAGAAGCCGGCGGCGCGCAAGAAGACGGCCGCGAAGAAGAAGACGGCCAAGAAGAAGACGGCCGCCAAGAAGACGACCGCCAAGAAGGCCGCCGCGCGCCGCAAGGGCGATGAGCTGGCCACCGTGGAGGCCTCCGCGGAGGACGCCGAGGCGTCCGAGACTCCCCGCCGTGGCAAGGGACCGCACTACCTCGTGGTGGTCGAGTCGCCCGCCAAGGCGAAGACCATCAAGAAGTATCTGGGCTCCGGCTACACGGTGAAGGCCTCGGTGGGCCACATCCTGGATCTGCCCAAGAGCAAGATGGGCGTGGACATCGAGCACGACTTCGAGCCCCAGTACGAGGTCATCAAGGGCAAGGAGAAGGTGCTCGGCGAGCTGAAGAAGGCCGCCCAGGGCGTGGACAAGGTCTTCCTCGCGACGGACCCCGACCGCGAGGGCGAGGCCATCGCCTGGCACATCCACAACCAGCTCGGCCACGACAACGCCTACCGGGTGATGTTCAACGAGATCACCAAGTCGGCCATCCAGGAGGCGATTGCCCACCCGCGCCAGCTCAGCCAGGAGAACTACGACTCCCAGCAGACGCGGCGCATCCTGGACCGGCTCGTGGGCTATCAGATCTCTCCCATCCTCTGGAAGAAGGTGCGCCGGGGCCTGTCCGCGGGTCGCGTGCAGTCGGTGGCCGTGCGCCTCGTCTGCGAGCGCGAGGGGGAGATCAAGGTCTTCGTCCCGCAGGAGTACTGGACCCTGGACGCGCTCTTCGAGGGGCCGGCCGGGCCGCCGCCCTTCAAGGCCAAGCTGTCCAAGGTGGACGGCAAGAAGGTGGAGCTGAAGGACAAGGCCACCACGGACGCGCTCGTGGCGGAGCTCCAGAGCGCCTCCTTCGTGGTGTCCAAGGTGGACAAGAAGGAGCGGCGCCGCAACGCGCCCGCTCCGTTCATCACCTCCAAGCTGCAGCAGGAGGCCGCCAACCGGCTGCACTACACCGCCAAGAAGACGATGGCGCTCGCCCAGCGGCTCTACGAGGGCGTGCCGCTCGGTGAGGAGGGCCAGACGGCGCTCATCACGTACATGCGTACGGACTCCACCCGTCTGTCGGATCAGGCGGTGGCGGGGGTGCGCGACTTCATCGGTGCCACCTTCGGCGCGGACTACCTGCCCGAGGCCCCGGTGGTGTACCGCACCAAGAAGGGCGCCCAGGACGCGCACGAGGCCATCCGCCCCACCTCGCTCGAGTACCCGCCCGAGAAGGTCAAGCCGTTCTTCGACTCGATGAACGACGACATGGCCGCGGACATGTACCGCCTCTACGAGCTCATCTGGCGGCGCTTCGTGGCCTGTCAGATGAAGCCGGCCGTGTATGACCAGACGAGCGCGGACATCTCCGCGGGCCGGGTCACCTTCCGGGCCTCGGGCTCCACGCTGAAGTTCCCCGGCTACCTGGCCGTGTACGGCGCGGGCCTCACCCCCGAGGAGGAGTCCGCCCAGGAGAAGGCGCGTGCCTCCGGCGAGGAGTCCGACGAGGACGCCGTGGGCGAACTGCCCGTGCTCGACGAGGGCAACACCCTCAGCCTGCAGAAGCTCCTCAACGAGCAGCACTTCACCCAGCCGCCTCCGCGCTTCTCCGAAGCCACCCTGGTCAAGGAACTCGAGGAGCGGGGCATCGGCCGTCCGTCCACCTACGCCGCCATCCTCTCCACCATCCAGGACAAGAAGTACGTGGAGAAGATCGAAGGGCGCTTCCGTCCCACGGACCTGGGCGTCATCTGCAACGAGCTGCTCGTCAAGCACTTCCCCCACGAGCTGGACGTCGCCTTCACCGCCGGCATGGAGGAGAAGCTCGACCTCATCTCCGAGGGCGAGGCCAACTGGAAGACCGT
>NZ_DASVSO010000252.1:0-1785 GCF_036388035.1 Archangium sp. | reverse complement strand
CACACACACCTCTTGTAGACGTCTACAAGTGAGTGCCACTTTCACCCGAAAGCCGAAAAAAGAGGATGCGCATGAGGGGAGTCCGCCAAGCGTGGTGTGGGATCGCGGCCCTGTGGCTCGTTTCCGCCTGTGCACACGACGTCCGCGCCCGCCCCGAGCAGACGGCGCAGGCGGCGCTCGATGAGGAGCTGTACGCCGCCGCCGTCCGCGGGACCCTCGAGCACTTCGGAAGAGACGACAAGGAGCTGACGCTCTACTGCGTCGTCGTCCCCGATGGCGTCCCCAGCGAGCGGATCCTCGCGCGCTTCGAGAACGACCCGTTCCTGGTCGCGGGTCCGGAGTCCTGCAAGTGGAGGGACGGTGGAGTGGAGCCCGCGAGCAGCAGGCTCGACGAGGTCTCGAACGGACAGCGCACCGGGGTCCGCGTGACGCCCGCCCGCGCGATGTTCCTCAACGTCGAGCGTGTGCGGTTGAAGTCGCCTGACCGAGCCGAAGCGGACACCTCCATCGTCTATAGCAATCTCGGCGCCAACGGGGTCACCCTGAAGCTGGAGCGCAAGGACGGCCAGTGGAAGGTGGTCGAGGCCGAGGACACCTGGATCTCGTGAGCCGGGCTCACGGTTGAAACAGCCTTCACGGCAGCTCGAGCACCCGCACCTTGAGGGCGGCCGGATGCTCGGGCGTGGCCGGGAAGTCCACCGGCGAGGGGCCCAGGCTCAGCGAGCCCCTCCCCTTCCGCCCCGCCCGGGACACCCCCTCCGTCACCATCGCCTCGAAGCGCCGCAGCGCCAGCGTGGCGAGGTTGCAGCAGGCCACCAGCCGGCCTCCGGGCGCCACCACCCGGGCGGCGGCCTCGGCGAGGTGGGCGTAGTCCCTCGCGGCGGAGAAGCGGCTCGTGCGCGTGGTCGCGAAGGACGGAGGATCCGCCACCACGACGTCGAAGCGCTCCCCCTTCTTCGCCAGCCGGCCCAACCACTCGAAGACATCTCCCGCCACGTAGTCGTACCGGTCCACCGGCTGGCCATTGAGGCGGGCGTTCTCCTCGCCCCAGTCCAGCACGCGGCGGCTCGCGTCGATGTTGAGGACGCGCTTCGCTCCGCCCGCCAGGGCCGCCACGCCAAAGCCACACGTATACGAGAAGAGGTTGAGCACCGTGAGGCCTCGCACCTCCCCGGCCAGCCACGCCCGCGTGTCGCGCATGTCCAGGTAGAGGCCCACCGAGAGCCCCTGCCCGGGGCGGATGAGGAAGCGCAGCCCGTTCTCCAGCGCCACCAGGGACTCCACCGACTCGCCGCGCGCGGCCACCTCGGGGGCGAGCTGCTCCTTGGCCACGTTGGCCAGGTGGCGCGCCTCCTTCGGCCTGCGCTTGAGGTACAGGCTCCGAGGCCTCCAGGCAGTGTCGGCCGCGTCGAGCAGCGCCTGCTCCTGGGCCGGGGAGAAGTCACTGTAGAGGCTCACCACGTAGAGGTGCTCGAAGACGTCCACCGTCACGTCGGGGACGCCATCCGCCTCCCCGTTGACGAGCCGGTACGCGGTGGTGCGCGGGTCCTCCCGCAGCGGCGCACGCCGCTCCCAGGCCTGACGGAGCAAATCCTCGAGCGACTCAAGGCTCATCCTCCGCGCACCGGGCCTTCGGGATCCGCTGCCTCCGGGACACGGGCGCGCGTCCATACGTCGGAGAGGACCCGGGAGGCCTCGCGCGCCAGCAGCACCTCGTCCACGCCGAGCAGCTGCCCCTCGCGCACGGTGACGCGGCCGTCCACGATGTTCCACGCCACCCGCGAG
>NZ_DASVSO010000251.1:0-3928 GCF_036388035.1 Archangium sp. | reverse complement strand
GTTTCGCTCGGTGGACGGGGGCTCGGAGGGGGCCATGAGGGAAGATTTCATCATGGCCCTCGCCCCGTGCAATCCCGAGACCGAAGTCCGGGTTGCTTCAGAGCGCCAGCAGCGTCTGCTCGATGGGGCGCGGCAGGTCCTCGGCGAAGAAGCGCACGCGCAGGTTCCGGTCGGGATCCCAGCCCTTCGTCCTGCTCGCGTGGAGCTCCAGCACGGCGAAGTTCCGCCGGAAGAGCAGCAGTCCATCCGGATTGCCCGGCAGCTCCAGCAGCCTGCCCGTGAAGAGATCCTGGTACATGTCGACCGCCTCGGGACCGATGCCCAGCTCCACCATCCTCCGGATGAGACCGTCCGGAGGCTCGGAGCTGATGCCACTGGACACCACCTGGGTGATCTCCGGCTGGTCCAGGTCCCCCCGCTTGTGGAAGGGCATCCGGGAGCGCAGCCGCGCCGTCGTCCCCACATGGACGTCTCCGCCCAGGAGCGTCACCTCCGTCCCCCGCGAGCGCTTGCGGAACTCGAAGAGCCGGTTGAGCAGCTTGCGCAACTCCTCGCCATTGTTGGGCGCCATCCACGAGTCCCGCACGTCCCCCAGGAGCGAGTTGAGCCCGAGCTTCTCGAGGAGCTTGCTGGCCGCCGCCACCTTCGCGTGCAGCGGAGGGATGCCCGTGATGACGTAGAGCCGCTTGAGCCCGGCGGACACCTGGGACTCCAGCCACGCATCCACCTCGTCCCATTGCCGGCGGCCGATGATGGTCTGGTCCTTCCAGCTCCGGTGGGTCCGCGCGTCGAGCACCAGGAAGCCGACGTCGTTGCTCACCCACCCGAAGCCGTAGGAGTCGCTGAACCGGGGCGGGTTGTGGCGCGCCTGGAACTCCTCGAAGGCCGTCCTCGCGGCCTCGAAGAAGGCCCGGTCCGCCGGAGTCACCTCGTCGAACGAGCCCCACCCGTCGAAGATCTCATGGTCGTCCCACATCATCAGCGAGGGCACCGAGCCGAGCACCGCGGCGATCTCCGGCCGCTGCCACGTGTCGCAATACAGGTCGCGGAAGGACTCCCGCAGCCGGGGCATCAGCTCCGCGTTCTCCGGCGTCAGGTGGTCGTCCAGGTCCTGGCGCTGCCACTCCTCGCGGATGTGGTCCGCGTAGACCTGATCGCCCACGTGCAGCAGCAGATCCACCTCCCCCGCGGCGATGACCTCGCCCAGCCGCTTCCACATCGCATGGCGCCGGCCGTGATCGCTCACCGTGTGGCCGCCATTGCAGCTCACCAGCCCCACCCGCAGGGGCTGGCCGGGCGCGGGCAGCAGCCGGAAGCGGCGGAGTCCCTCGGACTGGGAGAGCCGCGCGAGCGGGGGCAGCCCCTCCTCCGTGGTCGCGACGGCCACCGCGTACTCGACCGTGGAGGACTCGGCGAGCCCCTCGAGGTCGAACGCGCCATGGAGGAAGGAGGAGGCCTCGGGCCGGTGCAGCCGAAGGGTGCGCTCCTGGAAGGCGCCCTCCCCCGCGCGGAAGGCGAGCCGGGCGTGGGCCAGGCCCTCCTTCGTGGTGATGCAGATGCGGGCCGTGGTGCTGGTGCAGCAACCCACGGTGGTGATCAACGGCTTCGGCATGGTTCCTCCCGCGCGTTGCCCCCAGCATCCCATGCCAGGAAGCACGAGGCGCTGAGCGCGACTCACGGGGAGCAGGAGACGCCTCCTGGACGGGGCTCCCCCTGTCTCCCGGCCCACCAGGCAGGCATCCCGGGGCCCCTGGAGTGGCCCGGAGAGGGTTCCAGTCCGAACGGACGGGGAGTCCTACACCAACGCCTGCCCAGGCTCCGATTCCGGCCTCCGGGCCGGCATGAATTCGTCCTTTCGACGGTTACAACGGGTCCGCACCGTCTGTCTCAGCGAATTCAACGTGTCGCGCGCCTTCCGGCCGCCTACCCCTTCCGCTAGAAAGCGCCCCCCATGTTCACCATCATCAACGTCTCCAAGGCCTACGGGCCCAAGAAGCTCTTCGAGGAGGTCAACGTCGCCTTCTCGCCCGGCCGCCGCTACGGCCTCACCGGCCCCAACGGGGCGGGCAAGTCCACGTTCATGAAGATCCTCGCCGGAGACGAGGAGGCGGACATGGGCACCATCTCCCGGCCCAAGAAGCTGGGCATCCTCCGCCAGGACCACTTCCGCTACGAGAACGACCGCGTCCTCGACGTCGTCCTCATGGGCAACAAGGCCCTGTGGGACGTCATGAAGGAGAAGGACGCCATCCTCGCCAAGCCCGACATCAGCGACGAGGACGGCAACCGGCTGGGCGAGCTGGAGATGGTCATCGCCGAGGAGGACGGCTACAGCGCCGAGTCCGAGGCGGCCGCGCTGCTCGAGGGTCTCGGCATCCCCACGGAGAGCCACGAGGGGCCGATGAAGCAGCTCACCGGCGGCCTCAAGCTGCGCGTGCTGCTCGCCCAGGCGCTCTTCGGCAAGCCCCAGGGCCTGCTGCTCGACGAGCCCACCAACAACCTGGACATCGACTCCATCCGCTGGCTGGAGACGTTCCTCATGGCGTTCGAGGGCGTGCTCATCACCATCAGCCACGACCGGCACTTCCTCAACTCCATCTGCACGCACATCGCCGACATCGATTACGAGACCATCATCCAGTACAACGGTGGCTACGATGACATGGTGAGGCAGAAGTCCCAGCTGCGCAGCCGGGTCGAGTCCGAGGTCTCCGAGAAGAAGAAGAAGATCGCCCAGCTGCAGGACTTCGTCGCCCGCTTCCACGCCGGCACGCGCGCCTCCCAGGTGCAGAGCCGCATCAAGCAGATCGACAAGCTGAAGACGGATGACCTCAAGCGCTCGAACATCGCGCGCCCCTTCATCCGCTTCGACCAGAAGCAGGCCAGCGGCAAGCAGACGCTCCAGTTCGAGGGGCTCGCCAAGAGCTACGACGGCCAGAAGGTCGTCCAGCCCTTCAGCGGCCTGGTGTGCAAGGGCGAGAAGATCTGCGTCATCGGCCGCAACGGCGTGGGCAAGTCCACGCTGGTGAAGATGCTCGCCGGGCAGCTCGAGCCGGACAAGGGGACGATCACCCTGGGCCACCAGGCCTCGCTGGGCTACCTGCCGCAGGACCACCACGGCACCATCCGCAAGGGCACCACCGCCTTCGAGTGGCTGCGCGACATCAACACCAAGCTCACCAACGAGGAGATCTCCGGGGTGATGGGCCGGATGCTCTTCTCGGGCGAGGAGCGGATGAAGCCCACGGACACCCTGTCCGGTGGTGAGACGGTGCGCCTGCTGCTGTGCCGGCTGATGCTCAACATGGACAACGTGCTGGTGCTCGACGAGCCCACCAACCACCTGGACCTGGAGTCCATCAGCGCGCTGGCCGAGGGCCTTCAGAAGTACGAGGGCACCGTCATCGTCGTGACGCACGACCAGGAGCTCATCTCCGAGGTGTCCACCCGCATCTGGAGCCTGGAAGAGGGCAAGCCCATCAACGACTTCAACGGCAACTTCGCCGAGTTCCTCGAGAAGAACCCGCGCCACGTCGCCCCGCGGCGCTAGCGCGTGCGAGCGCCCGGCGGAGTCATGAGACCCGCCGGACGCTCGAGCCGCGTGCTCACCGGTTGGAGCGGCGCAGCAGGAACAGCCCCAGCCCGAAACCCGAGGCCCAGGTGGCCGCGGCCCCCAGCGGGGACATGCGGGCCGGCTCGGGCCGAGGCGGAGGCGTGGGGAGCAGACGCTCCTCGAGCTCCTTCTGCTCCTGGCGCCGCTTCTGGCCCTTGGTCATCGTGGGGCCGCCCTGGCCCGGACGCTTCTGGCCCGGTGCCTTGCCCTCGGGCGAGCGGTGCTCGAGCACGGCGTTGATCTCCGCGCCCAGCAGGATGACCTGCGAGGAGATCCACATCCACAGCAGCATCACGATGACGCCGCCGAGCGCGC
>NZ_DASVSO010000250.1:0-3352 GCF_036388035.1 Archangium sp. | reverse complement strand
CCCACCAGCGTCCAGAGCGGCTGGTAGTAGTGGTGCCGGCTCGGCTCCAGCACCGCCACGTCCTTCTGCCCCGCGTGCGCCAGGCGCGCCGCCACGCTGATGCCCGCCGTGCCTCCTCCGATGATGAGGACCCGGTGTCGCTCGGTGCTCGGGGCCCGGGCCACCGGCTCCCTCGGGGGTTGTGCGCGGACGTGCTGACTCATCGCTTCGCTCATCTCGACCTCCCGCCCCGTGGGGCAGTCCAGGGCTCACGAAACCACCAGGGCCCTCATTCTCCTCGGGAGCGCCCCTCGCGCGGGGCGAGGGCTCCACGGACCGCGTGGCACGGTGTCCGCTGCCGGGCACCCCCCTGGCACCCCAGGGCCCCGCACCGTCCGGAATGTTTCACGGCGCTTCCACCGCGAGCGGCGGCCTTGCTGGGGAGTGCACGGGCCCCGGCCCTCCCTCGTCTGGCGGCACGGTTGGTCCGTCACGCGTCTCGTTCATAACTTCCAGGGGAAGTCGCTCCTTTCCTGAAGCCACGCGGCCCAGGGAGAGGACCGGGGGCACGCCATGAGCGGGGACGGCGAGGACCAGGGCGCACAGGGAGTCGAGCAGGGGAGCTCCCCCTCGGGTGGCTCCCGTGGCTCGGGTGGCTCCCAGGACTCCGAGAGCTCCGACTTCAGCGACCCCGTCCTGAGGAAGGTGCTCGAGGCGGACAGCCTGCCCCGGCATCCCGTGGCTGGAGAGCGACTGGGCGGGCAGGACGGCCAGCGGTACAGGATTGTCGCCCCCATGGGCAGCGGGGGCACGGCCCAGGTCTTCCGCGCGTGGGACGAGGTGCTGCATCGCGAGGTGGCGCTCAAGCTCCTCCTGCCCCGCGTGGGCTTCGTCGAGGAGGCCCTGCGCGAGGCGCGCGCCATCGCCCAGCTCGACCACGTGAACATCGTCCGCGTCTTCGACGAGTCCGAGTGGCGCGCCACGCCCGGGGCGCCGGGCATCCCCTTCCTGGTGATGGAGTGTCTGGAGGGCGAGTCGCTCTCCGTGCGCCTCAAGCGCGAGCGCCTGGAGGTGCGCTGCGCCCTGGACATCCTGGACGGCATCGCCGCGGGCCTGGTGCACGCGCACGAGCGCCACGTCATCCACCGCGACCTCAAGCCCCGCAACGTCTTCCTCACCTGGGAAGGCACGGTGAAGCTGCTCGACTTCGGCCTGTCCCACTTCACCACCACCACCCCCGTGCCGCACCTGCCCACCGGGGGGACTCCGGCCTATATGGCGCCCGAGCAATGGCGGGGCGAGCCCCAGGACGCGCGCACCGACATCTGGGCCGCGGGCGTCGTGCTCTACGAGATGCTCGTGGGCACGGTGCCCTGGCCCAAGGTCACCTTCGCGCAGCTGCGCGAGCGGGTGACGTCCCAGGAGCCCATGCCCTCGGTGCGCGCGCGCCGGCCCGAGGTGCCTCGGGAGCTGGAGGCGCTGCTGGCCACCGCCCTGGACAAGGACCCGGCGCGGCGCTTCCGCACGGCCCTGGAGCTGCGCGAGGAGCTGCGCGAGGTGCGCGGGCGGCTCTTCGGCCCGGCGCGCGAGGGCCGCCGGCCCACCGCCGCGCCCCAGCGCCGGCAGGTGACGCTGGTGTCGTGCCTGCTCACGGGGCTCGGCCGCTTCGGCGAGCCGCTCGACGTGGAGGACCAGGGCGAGCTGGAGCTGGCCTTCCACGAGACGTGCGCCGAGGCCATCGAGCAGCACGGCGGCGCCGTGCCCCTGTCCCTGGCCGGCGAGGTGCTGGCGTGCTTCGGCTTTCCCCAGGTGCGCGAGGACGACTCGGAGCGCGCGGTGCGCGCCGGGCTGCGGCTGGCCCGGGACTTCACCGAGGCCCTCCAGCGCCGCGTGCCCCACCTGCCCCTGTCCGGGGTGGCCGTGAAGGTGGGCATCCACACCGACACCGTGGCCCTGGACGAGCGCGCGCCGGGGCCTCGGGGCGGAGGGCTCGTCATCCAGGGCGAGGCCCCCAAGGTGGCCGCGTGGCTCGCCGGGCAGGCCGCGCCCGGGCATGTGGTGCTCGGGGACGCCACGTGGCACATGGTGCGCGAGGCCTTCGAGACGCAGGTGCTCGGGCAGCGCCAGTTCGAGGGCCTGTCGGGCCTCTGGCGCCATGACGTCCACCTCGTGCTGCGCGAGCGCGAGGCCAGTGAGCGCTTCGACTGGGCCCTGGCCACCCGGGGCCTGCTGCCGCTGGTGGGGCGCGAGCGCGAGCTGCGGCGGCTCGAAGAGCTGTGGGAGCTGGCCCGGCAGGGGCAGGGCGGCTTCGTCCTCGTGTGCGGCGAGGCCGGCATCGGCAAGTCCCGCCTCCTCTTGGAGCTGTACGCGCGCGTCCCCCCGGAGTCCGCCATCCGCGTGCGCTTCCAGTGCTGGTCCCGCCTCAGCACCACCGCCCTGCACCCCTTCCTCCAGCTCCTCCAGGAGCTCTTCCAGCTGCCCCCGGGCCGCTCCACGCACGAGCTCCTCCAGGCCCTGCTGGAGCAGCTGGAGCGCATGGGGCTGTCCGAGGAGCAGGCGCAGCTGCTCCACCTGTTGATGCGGCTGCCCGTCCACGAGGACTCCCCGGTGCGCCTGCTCACCCCCGAGCGGCGCAAGGAGATGGCCCTCCAGGCCATGGTGGACATGGTGCCGCACCTGTCCCGGGAGCGCCCGGTGCTCGCCGTCGTGGAGGATCTGCACCAGGCCGACTCCACCGAGCTGGAGTTCCTCCGCCTCCTGCTGGAGCGTGTCGAGCACTCCCGCATCCTCGTGCTCCTCAGCACGCGCACCGAGGTGCCTCCGTCCTGGCCCCGCCGCGCCTGGCTCCAGCGGCTGACGCTGGAGCGACTGCCGGCGGAGCAGGCCGCGGTGCTCGTGCGCGAGGCGGCCCGGGGGCGGGAGCTGTCCGAGGAGACGGTGCGCAAGCTGGTGCGGCGCACGGAGGGCATTCCCCTCTTCATCGGGGAGATGACGCGCATGGTGCTGGAGCACGCGGCCGCCTCCTTCAGCGAGCTGATGCCCAGCTCCATCCCCGTCACCCTGCGCGAGCTGCTGCTGGCGAGGCTCGATCGGCTCCCGTCCCGGCAGCGGGCCCTGGTGCAGCTGTGCGCCATGGTGGGGCGCGACTTCACGCGGGCCCTGGTGGTGGCGCTCACCGGGCGCGACGAGGCCGCCCTGGACCGGGACCTGGAGGGGCTGGTGGAGGCGGGCTTCCTCCAGGAGCAGCGCGAGGCGGGAGCGCCCGCCTTCCAGTTCCAGCACGCGCTCATCCAGGAGGTGGCCTGCCAGTCCCTGTCGCGCGGCACGCGGCGGCAGTACCACCGCCACATCGCCCGGGTGCTGGCCGAGCGCT
>NZ_DASVSO010000249.1:0-15052 GCF_036388035.1 Archangium sp. | reverse complement strand
GAACCAGCTGTGGGGCAAGGCCTTGACGACGACGGTGCCCTCGGAGGTGCCGTCCGTCTTCCACAACGCATTGCCCATCTCGCTCTGGGCGGAGAAGAAGAGCATGTCGTCGAAGACCGTGAGCCATGTCGGGTAGGAGCTGGAAGCCCCCGGGCGGATGTCCTTCAGGAGCACGGTGCCCTCGGGAGTGCCATCCGTCTTCCACAGCTCGGTGCCCGAGCTGCCGTCGTCGGCCACGAAGAACAGGGCCCCCTTGAAGGTGACGGCGCCCGGCCAGTTGGACACGGCGCCGGAAGCACCCGGGCGGATGTCCTTCAGGAGCACGGTGCCCTGGGAGGTGCCATCCGTCTTCCACAGCTCGGTGCCCGAGACGCCATCGTCGGCCACGAAGAACACGGCGCCATTGACGGGACGGGTGAAGCGGCGCGGGGAGGAGCTGGAAGCACCCGGGCGAATGTCCTTCACGAGCACGGTGCCCTGGGGGGTGCCATCCGTCTTCCACAGCTCGGTGCCGGAGGCGCCATCATCGGCCACGAAGAGGACGCTCCCGTTGAAAGGCACGAAGGAGTTGGGCGCCGCGTCCGACCCGGGGGGCCGGATGTCCTTGAGGACGGAGGTGCCCAGGGCGGTGCCATCGCTCTTCCACGGCTCTCGGCCCAGCGGACCCTCGGCGGCGAAGAGGAGCGTCCCGTTGAAGCTCCGCAGCCCGTCCGGGGACGAGCTGGTGGGCCCTGGCGAAAGGTCCTCGACGAGCCCGGTGCCCGGGGCGGTGCCGTCCGTCTTCCACAGCTCGGTCCCGGTGCTGTCGGTCGTGGCCACGAAGTAGATGGCGCCATTCATGTCGGTGAAGCCCGAGGGATTCGAGCCGTCAGGACCCGCCACCAGGTCCTTGACCAGGAGCGTGCCAGACTCGGTGCCGTTGCTCCTCCACGGCTCGTGCCCGCTGGTGCCGTCATCGGCCGAGAAGTAGAGCGTGCCCCCCACGTCCACGAGGCCGGTGGGCTCCGAGCCGAGCTCGCCCGGATGGAGATCCTCGACGAGCAGGGTGCCAGAGGGCGTGCCGTCGCTCTTCCACAGCTCGCGGCCCGTGGAGCCATTGCTCGCGCTGAAGAAGAGCGTGTTGCCCACCGGCGTGAGCTCTTCCGCGCCACCACCGGCGGGGAAGCTCTTGAGGAGGACCGCGTTGGGCCAGGTGCCGTCGCTCTTGTAGAGGTTGCCGCGCCGGGTGAAGACGAGGGCGCCGCCCAGCTTCGTGAGCTGCTCGGGATAGTCCTCGAGGATGGAGTAGGTGCCGGACTCGGCGCCCTCGCTCCTCCAGAGCTGGCCGCCCGCCAGGAAGTAGAGCACACCGTTCAGCTCGGTGAGCTGGATGGGGTCCGAGCTGGACCAGTACTCCGGGGAGTCGAGGGGGTCGAGATCCTCGACGAGGACGGTGCCCGCGGTGGTGCCATCGCTCTGCCACAGCTCGAAGCCCGTGGCGCCGTCATTGGCCACGAAGAAGAGCCTCCCCTTGACGAGGGTGAAGCCGAACCTCGCGAAGGCAACACCCGGCCAGATGGAGTCCCCGGCTCCCGGCGAGATGTCCTTGACGAGGACGGTGCCCGCGGCGGTGCCGTCGCTCTTCCACAGCTCGCGGCCCGTGGCGCCGTCATCCGCGAAGAAGAAGAGACTCCCATTGGCGGCGAAGAGGTACTCGGGCCCCACCGTGTCCAGGTGGGGGTTGATGTCCTTGACGAGGACGGTGCCCGCGGCGGTGCCGTCCGTCTTCCACAGCTCTTCGCCCGTGGTGCCCTCGTAGGCCACGAAGAACACGGTGTCGCCGAGCTGGACCAGCTCGCGCGGGTCCGAGCCCACCACCTGCCTCACCACGGGGTTGATGTCCTTGAGCAGCGAGGCCGAGCCCGCCCCCAGTGCCACCTGCGCCCGGTCGGGCGTGCTCTCCGCGTCCGGCTCCGGGGGCGGCTGCATGCACCCCCACGCCAGGAGCAGTCCCCCGGCCATCACCACGGCCTTCATCCAGCATCGACCAGACATTTCGCTCTCCCCCCACCGGGATGTCTCCCGGCCTCGATGTCCACATCCCAGGGATTGCCCACGGCGAAGACATACACTGGCATGGCGCCGCGGCGTCTCACACGGCCCATCAGGACAATCACCCGCTAGCGAACAACCCGGGGCAGCGTCCCCCCGACCGCATTCAAACCCATGGGGTAGGGCGACGCGGATGCACCCATGCACCTCCTGGAGCGGGGGTTGCACATAGGGCACACCGGAGCCTCGGGCCTCGAGCGTGTGGGGAGGCCAGCGAGGAGCACGCGTGGACACGGAGAAGAAGCCCGAGTCGAACGGGGAGCACCCGGAGCAGGTGGGGCCGTACCGCATCCAGGAGCAGGTGCCTCAGCCCAAGTATCCCCAAGGGGACCTCTACCGCGCCATCCACGAGACGAGCGGAGCGATGGCCCTGGTGCTCAAGCCCGCCGAGGACGGCTCGGTGCCGCTGAAGGACTGGCGGGTGCGCTGCATCTCCTCGGCGTCCCCGGGCTACCTCGCGATGGAAGTGGAGCACACCCCCTGGTCCGTTTCCCAGGACAGGCACTCCGTGGAGTCGCTGGTGTTCACACTCGAGGAGGTGCGCGCGGGAGTGAGGCACATGGCCCACGCCCTCTCCCCTGAGCCTGAGCCCCATGAGCCCAATCCCTGGCAACGGCTGGGGCTGGTGCTGACGGGCGCCACCGGTGTGTGTGCCCTGCTCTTCGCGCTGGTCCTCCTGCGCGCCGTGTCCCAACCGCCGAGCGCCCCGGAGCCGTTGGCGAGCGCCCCGCCAGCGCCCATCAGCCACGAGGTGCCCGCGACAGCCGAAACGTCGGACTTCGACGCATGGCTCGCGGACACCACCGCCGGGGGGCAAACCGTGCTCGCCCGACCTCTCCCGAAAGAGCCCTTCAAAGGACAGAAGCGCCCTCCCTGCACTCGCTACACCGAGGTGGAGCTCATCGGCGCCTGCTGGGCGCCTCACAAACTCAAGGCCCCGTGCCCGGAGACCCTCTTCGAGTACCAGGGGGAGTGCTACATCCCCGCGTTCAGTGCGAAGCCGCCGCCCCAATCGCTCGGGCAGTGAGCGGCGCGCTCAGGCTCTCGCCTGGGTCCCGGTCGAGCCGTGACGGGGCAGCCGCACGGTGAAGGTGGTGCCCGCCTCGGCCGTGGACTCCACCGACACGCTGCCCCCGTGCGCTTCCACCACCTGCTTCACGATGTACAGGCCCAGCCCGATGCTGCGGCCCGCCTTGTCCACCTCGCCCGAGGCCCGCTGGAGCGGCTGGAAGATCCTCCCCAGTCGTTCCGGTGGAATGGGTGCCCCTTCATTGTGGACGGACAAGGTCACGCTGCCCTTCTCGGCGTGGGTCTCGATGCGGATGGGGGTGCCTTCGGGGCTGTACTTGAGCGCGTTCGTCACGAGATTCTGAACGACCTGGCTGAGCCTGTCCGGGTCCCACTCGCCGCGCCCGTCGCCGTCACGAGCCCAGTGAATCTCCCGGTGGGCGTGAGTCGCCTCGAGCTCCTCCAGGACGCCCTGGATGAGCTCGTGAAGGTTCGCCGCCCGGCGCTCGATGCGGAGCCCCCCCGCCAGACGGGCCTGGGTGAAGTCGAGCAGGTCTCGAATCATCCGGTTGGCGCGCTCGGCCGAGGACTGGATGCGCGCCACGCTCGTCGTCTGTCGCTCGCTCAGCCCATCTCCGCGCTGGAGGGCCACGGCGCCGAGGAGGATGGCGCTCACGGGGGTGCGCAGGTCGTGGCTGACGATGCCGATGAGCTGCTCCTCGAAGTCGGCGCGCTGGCGCAGCTCCTTGGCGAGCGCCTCGGCCTTCTGGCGTGCCTGGACCTGCTCCGTGACCTCGAAGCCGAAGACATCAATGCCTTCCACCTGTCCCCGCGCATCACGTCTCGGCTGAAAGACGAAGGTGACGAAGGTGTCCTCCAGGCGGCCATCCCCGCCCCGGCCCAGGCGCAGCAACGCCTCTTGTCCGATGAAGGGCTTTCCCGTGCGGAAGACGCCGTCCAACAGCCCGATGAAGCCCTGCTCCACCACTTCCGGGAGAGCCTCCTCGACGGGCCGGCCCACCAGCTTCCGCTCCACCCCGACGAGTCTCTGGCAGAGCGGATTCACCAGCTCGAAGACATGCTGGTGCCCACGCAGGGAGCAGACGAAGGCGGGCGCGTTCTCGAACAGGCCATACAGGCGGCTGCGCGCGGCCTCCACCTCCCGGTGAAGGCGCTCGCGCTCGGCCCGGGCCTGGGCTGCCTTCACCGTCCCCTCGACGCGAGCCATCAACTCACGGGCGCCAAAGGGCTTCACCAGGTAGTCGTCCGCCCCCGCCTCGAGTCCCTCGACCTTCGCCTCCTCACCCGCGCGTGCCGACAGGAGGATGACGGGCACGTCGGCCGTCGTCGGGTCTCCCTTGAGCTCGCGCAGCAGGCCGAAGCCGTCCAACCCCGGCATCATCACGTCGGACAGGACGAGGTCCGGCCGCCGGGCCCGCACGGCCTCGAGCGCCCGGGTGCCATTCTCCACGGCCTCCACCGTATAAGGGCCCTCGAGGAGCCGGCGCACGTACTCGCGCATGTCGGCGTTGTCGTCCGCGAGCAGGATGTGGCCCGGGGGGCCCGCCGAGCAGCCGCGCGGTCGCGCCCGGCCAGAGCGGGAGGCGGCCGGGAGTGCCTCTGGCTCCGGGGGATGCTCCAGCCACCCGCGCGCTTCCTGGACATAGGCCGTGGCGCCGGTGGCGGTGGAAGCGAGGCGACACGTCCCCTCCAGGCGCTCCTGGGGCAGGTGCGCGCTCCCGAAGGGCAGGGAGACGGTGAAGGCGGACCCCTCGCCGACCGTGCTCTCCACCCGCACGTCCCCTCCGTGCAGCCGCACCAGCTCCTGCACCAGCGCGAGGCCGATGCCGCTCCCCTCGTAGCTTCTCCCCCGGGCGCCCTTCACCCGGTGGAAGCGCTCGAAGACGCGCGGGAGGTCCTCCTCGGGAATGCCCGTGCCGGTGTCCCGGACCGAGAGCTCCACCTGCTCGCCCTTCGCCCGCAGGACAACGGCGATCTCCCCCTCGAAGGTGAACTTGAAGGCATTGGAGAGGAGGTTGAGGACAACCTTCTCCCACATCTCCCGGTCCACCCAGACGGCCTCCGGGAGGGGCGCGCAGTCGACCGTCAGCCGGATGCCGGCCTTCTCGATAGCGGAGCGGAAGGCGCTGGCCAGGTCCGCGGTGAAGCGGGCGAGGTCGGTCGGTACGTAGGAGGCTTGCACGCGGCCCGCCTCGATGCGGCTGAAGTCCAACAGCGTGTTGACGAGCTTCAACAGCCGCAGGCCGCTCCGGTGGACGAGCTCCTGGCGCTCGCGCTGGACCGGAGGCAGCGGGTTCTCCTGGTCCGCCAGCCCGTCCTCCACCGGCCCGAGCATCAACGTCAGGGGCGTGCGGAACTCATGGCTCACGTTGCTGAAGAACGCCGTCTTCGCGCGATCAATCTCCGCGAGGGCTTCGGCACGCTTCTTCTCCTCTTCGTAGGCCCTCGCCGTGGAGATGGCCGTCGCCAACTGCCCGGCAACGAGGCCCAGGAACCCGCGGTAGCTCTCATCGAAGTTGAGGCGGGGGCTGATGCCGACGACGAGGACGCCCGCCGCGCCCTCCTGACCCGGGAGGGAGATGGGAAGGACCAGGGCGCGCTCGCCAGGGACGTCCTCGACCGTCGCGCTCTCTCCTCGCTCGAGGACCCGGAACAAGACGCTCTCGAAGAGCCCTTCCGCCGAGGCAGCGGTCACCTCTTCCGGGGCGGGGAAGTGCTCCCCGGCCTGGCCACTCGTGCCTCGGAGCAGCAGTCGTTTCCTGTCGCCGAGGTAGATGAGTGCGAAGGGCAGATCCTTCTGGTTCTCCGACAGCACGGCCGCGGTGACCCGGGCGGTGTCCTGCACGCTGCGCGCGCGGGAGAGGGCACTGGCGAGCTCCCGCAGCGTGCGCAAGCGGCGCTCCCCGAGGACCCTCGAGGTGGTCTCGCTGACGGCGGTGAAGACGCCGTCGACGCTTCCCCGCTCACCGCGAATGGGGCTGTACGAGAAGGTCCAGTAGGTCTCCTCGGGGAAGCCGTTCC
This sequence comes from Archangium sp., assembly GCF_036388035.1. Classification (GTDB taxonomy): domain Bacteria; phylum Myxococcota; class Myxococcia; order Myxococcales; family Myxococcaceae; genus Archangium. Next base: position 8,911 of record NZ_DASVSO010000249.1, on the reverse strand, counting down.
GGTTCATCAGGAGCATCTGGTCCTCCGACCAGGTGGGGACTCCCGAATCGACGACCTGCTTCATCATCGGGCCGAGCAGATGCCAGGCCTCGGGCCAGAGCGTCTCCGCCGGAGCACCCAATACGCGCGGATGCTTGGCCCCGAAGGAGGGCCGGTACGCATCGTTATAGAGGGTGATGAGGCTCCGTCCCCAGAACACCACCATGGGGAAGCGGGAGTTGAGGCAGACATCGACCGCCGTCAGGAGGCTCTGCGGCCAGCGCTCGATGGGGCCGAGCTCCGTCCGACTCCAGTCGTGCGAGCGAACGAGCGCGCCCATCTCGCCCCCGCCCACGAGAAAGCCGCCCGCCTCACCCTCGGAGCCGTTCACGCCGATGTCCATTCAGGACCTCGCCGCCCCATGAATGACTCGCTTGCTCGGCGTGCCGCGAGGCGACCTGGCCCTCGAATGCCAGGCGTCCTGCTCGAGCAAGTGACACCACCCACCAGCACGCGACCTCCGTCCGCGGCACGACCCAGCCGTGCCAGAGAGCCTCCAGGGAGGGAATGGAACCACCCGAAGCAGCCACGTCTTCAACATGCGCCGCCCGTCGGGACTTGGCGACGGGGCGGGGGTGGGCTCGACTCGCCTGCTCAGGGCCCAGCTCTCAGTGCCTAGAGGAGCCAGCGGAACTCGGGCAGCGACAAGCGGCGCGGGGGTCCGCCGTCCGCTCGCGACAGCGACAACACCAGTCTCTGCTGTTCGTCGGGGGAAACACCGAGCGTGAGGAGGCCCGTCGCGGCCAGGAGTCGCAGCGCATCACCCGGCGGGACGCGCGCTGGAAGCTCGAGCTCGATGCCCAGGAGTTCCGCCAGCCCCGCCTGCCGCTGCCTGTCGCCGGCCCTCCCATCGGTCCACGTATCAGGCCTGCTGCTGCTGGGTGGGCGGAACACGAAGGGCTGTCTCGGGTCTTCGCTCGCGAGGGCCACGGGGATGACCATGCCGGCGGGCAGATAGGGCGGCCGATAATCCCAGGTGGGAAAGGGCAGCGACGGGTGGGGCGCCGCGGTGCGCAGCGCGATACCCAGGGGCGAGGCCCCCGTCTCCCGCCACCGGGCCCTCTCGGCGAGTCGGGTCCGGGCAATCGTCGGCCCGGTCACCGCCGCTTCGTCCTCCACCCAGAAAAGCTCGAGATAGGCGTTGTCGAAGCAGTAACAGACATTGGTTGTGCCCTGCCCCGGATGCTGGCGCCGGAAGCTCTCCCGGAGGCCGGCCTCTTCCAACCGCGCCGCCTCGGGCGCTCCCGGCTCGACGAAGACGAAGACATGACACAGCTCCAGGGCAGGGGACATGGAGGGATTCCCAGGGGGAGAGACCGGATGAGACTAGACGCACCGGCCTCGGTATCGCGCGGATTTCCCAGCCGCACTCCTCGCCCGCGTAGTCCATCCACCCACGCTCCCGGGCCCGGCGTGCCACCTCGTTCATCGACCGCCGGTACTCCCGGCTCGCCGAGGCGAACACCCCATCCCGGTCTCCCACCAGCCCGCTCAACCACCGCGGCACCCGGCCGAGGCCCAGCGCCTCGAAGTCGCCGCGGGCGCTACTTCTTCGAGCGCGACGAGGAACCCGACTTGCGCGCGCGCGACGAGCTGCTCGACTTGCGCGAGGAGGTGGAGCGGCCGCTGGAGCGCGACGTGGTGCCCGTCTTGCGACCCGTCTTGCCGGCCGCCTTGCGGGTGCGCGACTTGGCGCCGGTGCTGCGCGTGCTGCGGGCTGGCTTGGCCCGACGCGCGCTGGACGCGCTCTTCTTCGCCGCCGTCTTCTTCGAGGAGCGCTTGGTGGCGCTCTTCGCCTCACCCTTCTCGCTGCGCTGCTTGTTCACGACGCGGGCGGCGAGCTCCTCGGCCCGCTCCAGGCTCGCGCCCTGCTTGCGCGCCGACTGCTTGATCTTCTGGTACTGCCTCACTCGCTTCGGGTTCTTCACTCCACGCGGCGGCATCCGAGACCTCCATGTGTTGAACGGCTTGCGACGGCAAGATGGGGATGCCGGTTTCCCGACGCTGGGGGCGTGGGGAATTTCACGCGCACGAGCGTTGAACAGTTTGCGCTCGGAAAGCCCTTGCACCCGCCGTGCGTCCGACGCCCAACACGTGCGGGCCGCCGTCGCGCGTCCTCAGGCCACCGACTGTTCGGAAGTACCGGCGTCCTCGGCCACGGGCAGGGTGATGAAGAAGGCGGTGCCGCGCCCCTCCTCGCTCTCGACGCGGATCTCCCCGCCGAGCGCGGTGATGATGCGGTGGCACACCGACAGGCCCAGCCCCGTGCCCACGCCGACGGGCTTGGTGGTGAAGAACGGGTCGAAGATGCGCCCGAGGTGCTCGGCCGAGATGCCGGAGCCCGTGTCGCGCACCTCCACGAGGACCTGGCCCGGAGCGGCGATGCGAGCCACCACGCGAATCTCGTTCTCCCCCACCCGGCCCGGGTCGATGGCGTGCGCCGCGTTGATGAAGAGGTTGAGGAACACCTGCCCCAGACGCGCCGCGTTGGCGCGCACGGCAGGCACCCCGTCGCACTCGTGCACCAGCCGCGCGCGGTCACGCACCTCGTGGTGCGCCATCTTGGCCGCGCTGCGCACCACCGTGTCCAGGCTCACCGCGTCGAGCGCCATGTCATCCGGGCGCGACAGCATCTTGAGGTCCTGCACGATGAAGCGCACCCGCTCGGCGCCCTCGTGCGCCTCGCCCAGCGCCGACAGCAACTCCTGCCGGTCCTCCTCGGAGGGCGCGCCCATCAAGCCCCGCAGCTCGCCCTGGGCGAAGCGCAGGTTGCCGAGGATGTAGGCGAGCGGGTTGTTGATCTCATGCGCCACGCCCGCCGCGAGCCGGCCCACCGAGGCGAGCCGGTCCGCGAAGAGGAGCTGCTCCTGGGCCTCCTGGAGCTGCCGGAGGCTCTCCTGCAACCGGGTGTTGGCGTCGCCGAGCTCGGCGGTGCGCGCGAGCACCATCCCCTCCAGCAGGGCCTGGTGGCGGCGGGCCTCGCGCTCGGAGGCCTCGGCCTCGGCCCGCACCAGCCGCTGCCGCTCGTCGAGCAGCGTCCGGAGCTCTCCGGCCATGCGGTCGAAGGCGCGCGCCAGCGTGCCCAGCTCGTCGTGGCCCGCCATGGCGGTGCGGATGTCGAAGTCCCCACGTCCGATGCGCTCCGCCACGCCCGTGAGCCCCCGGAGCGCGCGCTGCAGGGGGACGAGGATGGCGAAGGCGAGCGCCAGCACGAGCACGAGGCAGAGGGCGGGGACGAGCAGGGCGAGCTGCTCGGCGGTCCGCTCGCTCTCGTCCCAGCGTTGGTGCAGCACCTCCATCTCGGCCTGCTCCTCGCGCCGCATCTCCTCGATGCGCCGGCCCACGGTCTGCGAGAACTCCGTGTACAGCGACCACTCCACCGCGGAGCCGACCGGCGAGCCCCGGGGAATGGCGCTCACGCGCGCCTCGGCCCGCTCCACCCATCGCCGCAGGTCCGTCCGGAGCTCCACGTGCTCGCGCCGCTCGACAGCGGGCGTCCGCTCCGGCAGCCACTGCCGCTCCCGACCCATGCTCGCCCCGAGCGCCTCCAGCTCCACCTCCATCCGCTCCAGCATCTCGAGCCGCACGCGCTCGGTGCTTCCCGTCACCTGCCGCATCTGGACCAGCTCGTTGAGGTAGGGCCAGGCCAGGGCACGCACCCGGCCCAGGCCGTCGAGCTGCCCCTGGGTGGCCATGAGCTGCCCGCGAATCACCCGGCTGTCGCGGGCGCCGACGAAGAGGTGGGCGCCCATGAGGCATACGAGCACGACGGCCATCGCCGCGAACAGCCACACCTTGGCGCGAATCGTCATCGCCGGGCCTCTCGACCAGCGTGTCCAGGGAACCAGGGGACACCGCCACAGGTCATGATCTCACGAGCACCCGCGCCGCGCGAGCCAGCGGGGACCCGAGGCGCGATGTTTTCTCAATGTCCGCGGATACCGTCGTCCCCGCTGACAATGGAAGGCCGCGCGACCCGGGCCCGCTGTCTACTATTGGATAACGTCCCGCATCTCCTCGCGAAACGTTGAGGGCACCACGGGCCGAGCTCCGCCAGCCGCTCGCCCTGTCGGGCAGGTGTCACCCGCCGGGGGGGCCGGAGGAACGCGGGTGGAGAAAATGATTGGATGAGAGGGCACGCTTTCCCAGGAGATCCTCCCCGTGCCAACCCCCAGGCAGATGCTGTGTGCCGTGCTGGCAGCCGGGTGCTTCTTCACCACCCCCGAGGCGGAAGCCCGCTTCGGCAAGGCGGGAGGCTCCCGCTCCTCCAGCGGCGCGTCTTCTTCCAGCGGCTCCAACTCCTCGACGGGCTCCAGCACCTCGGCGGGCGCGTCTTCTTCCGGTGGCTCCCGCGTCTCCAGTGGCTCCTCGGGGTGGAGGTTCCACGCCCACCGCACCGACAGTCCCCGCCGTCGGCACCGCGCCACGCCGGTGGGACAGGAGCCGGACGGCGCTCCTTCGAACAACGGTGGCGGCAACCCGGACCCGGACTCCGTGAGGCCCGTCATCCTTCCGCGCCCCGTGTGGGTGCCCGCCTTCGCGGGCGCCTACTCCCGCCGCTCGCGGTGGGTGACGAGGCAGGAGGCGGATGAACCCAACCGCTCGTTGCTGGTGCGCATGGGCGTGGAGGGGCTCGCCCTGAGAGAAGGCGGGGCGCTGGGGTTTGGCCTGGGCATCGAGGGGCGCCGCTGGGGCGTCTCCACGCGACTCACGGCGATGAACCTGCGCGCGGACGACGGCTCGGACGAGACGGACCACCTTCGGCTGGCGGAGGCGAACGTGACGCTCGCGGCGTACGCGAGCGAGCGCGGCCGACTGCGGGTCGAAGGGGGCGTCGCCTGGGTCCACGCACCGGACGTCATCTTCATCGGCCCGAACATGGCCCTGTCCTTCGAGCGGTGCCTGTGCGGCGTGCTGGACCTGGAGGGCCGGGTCCAGTGGGTGCCCTTCCCCCACCTGCAACTGGATGGACAGCTCGGCCTGGCGGTCCACCTGGGCATGCTGACCCTGCGCGGTGGCTGGCGCAAGCTGCTGCTGGATGATCGGGGCTACCCGAGCGGAGAGCGGCACCGGGACAGCATGGGTGGCCCGTTCGCCGGCCTCGGCTTGAGCTTCTAATCGACGCGAATGGCCTCCAAGATTTCCGACGCGTGGCAGGTGCTGCCACATGGTCCCATCGAGCAGCTCTCCGAGAACCTCTGGCGCGTGGAGGGGTCGCTGAAGGGCATGTCACTCAAGCGCGTGATGACGGTCGCGCGCTCGGGCGACGGCTCGCTCGTCATCCACAGTGCCATCGCCCTCGCCGAGGAGGAGCAGCGCAAGCTCGAAGCCCTGGGCACTCCTTCACTGCTCCTCGTTCCCAACCGGGGCCACCGGCTCGATGCGCCTGCCTACAAGAAGCGCTACCCCGCCCTGCGCGTGTTCGCTCCCCGAGGGGGTCGCAAGGGCGTCGAGGAGGCCGTGCCCGTCGACGGCACGTACGAGGACTTCCCGGACAATGACACGGTCCGGCTCGAGACGCTCGAGGGCGTGGCTGAAGAGGAGGGGGTGATGCTCGTGCGTTCGAGCGACGGGACGACGGTGGTGCTCAACGACGTGGTCTTCAACATGGACCGGAAGAAGGACCCGCTCGGCTGGTTCTTCACCACGGTGCTGGGCTCGGCGCCCGGGCCGCGCGTCTCCCGCCTGGTGAAACTCCTGTACGTCAAGGACCGCAAGGCACTCCGCGCCGAGCTGGAGCGACTCGCGGCGATTCCGGACCTCGTCCGACTCATCGTCTCGCACGAGAAGGTCGCGAGCGGCGGTGAGGCGGCCAGCGCCTTGCGGCGGGCCGCGACGTATCTGTAGGGCCCCGGAAGGCCCTCGGGGAACGTGCTGGAGGAGTGCCTACCAGCCTCCGCCACCACCTCCGCCACCACCTCCGCCCGAGGAGCCGCCCCCTCCGCCGAACCCGGAGGCGCCCGAGCCAAACCCCGTCGAGCTGGGAGTGCTGGCCAACGAGCCGCCGACGTTCGAACCGAAGTCACTCAGGGCGGACGAGAGCGCGGCCACACTGAGGAAGGCGCCGCTCGTGGCCCCGGTGAACCAGAGGCCGTAGGGCGTGCGGGTGAGCGCCTGGGTGGGGATTCCCAAGAACACGCGCGCCCACTTGTCCTCGGCACCGAAGGCGATGGCGTAGGGCAGGAGTTCCGAGAAGAACCCCTGCTGCTCGACGAGCGTCGCGCGCTGCTGCTCCGCCGTGAAGATGAACCGGCGGAAGCCCAGGGCCCGCCGGAGCATGGCACTGCCAGCCACCGTGCGACGTGGCACCCACAAGGAGATCCACCCCAACCCGATTCCCCCGAGCACGAACGGAAAGAGCCAGACCGCGAAGTCGCCGCGTTCGCTGCCGGCGGCCATGCAGGTGGACATGCAACTTCCCACCAACACCACGACCGTCCAGATCTTCCACTGCCTGCGCGCCTGATCCACCCGTTCGGAAAACCAACCCCGAGCCTCGGGAGCGGCGTAGATCAGCTCACGCACCTGTTTGTATTCGCCCGAGAACTTGCCCTTGAGCTCCGACACCAGCACAGCCTCCTCCGAGGCGAACACCGAGGCGAGCAACACGCGCTCGTACTCCGCGAGCCGCGGCTCGTCGGAACCTTCCCGGCGGTAGCGTCGGGTGAGACGCCAGTCACTCCTCGGGCGCCACCATGAGTTCGGCAGCTGCTCGATGGACAGGTAGCCTCGCACCGCCAGGTCGACGAGGGTCGCCGCGATGTCCCGGTCGCTGACACGTTTGGTGATGAGGAGGCTCAGCAACGCCGGGCGCAGGTCCGCGGGCGGCCAGCGTTCGAGCTCGATGGAGACGGGCGCGATGGACTGCTCGTCCTGCCCCTCTTTCTGGAAGAGCCGCATGAGCCCGTAGCCAATGAGCCCGGTCAGCAGGGCGGCGATGATGAAGTCCACGGGGGTCGGCACGTGTTGGCCGGGGCTCGATCCAAGCGTGTCGTCATGGCCCCGCGCCGGCGGGCTGCTCTGGGACACGAGCTCCGGCGGAGGAACCTGGACGCTGCCTGACGGGAAGGCCGCGACCACGGTCATCCCCTCGCCGGGCTTGAGCAGACCGGTGCTGGCCTGGCCCTCGCCCCGCTGGAGCTCCGCCTCGAGGCAGCGCTCCCTGCTGCCGGTGCGTCCCATGTAGCAGGCAATGCGCGTTACCTCCGCGGGCCCGGTGATGCGGGCCATGACCCGCTCGATCGGCACGCCCCACTCCGAGCCCGTCACATTCCAATAGAGCTCCGCGTGCGTATCGAACGCATTCATCGTCCCGACGACGCGATAGGACAGCCGGTAGCGGTGGGGGCCAGAGATGGTCTTGTCGGGCGAGCCGATTCTCAAGCGGACCGAGTTGCCCTGAACGATCACCTCGAGGTCATCCGGTGTCCCCGGGCCCCCCTGGACGCGGACGTCCTGGATGTGGATCCGCCGCTGCTGCGTCGAGCTGGCGCTGGAGAGCACGGGAATGTCGCGGTAGATGCCGTGCTTTTGGATGGAGCCGAAGTCGACGGCGATGTCCTCGGTGACGAGCACATCGGCGTTGGGCTGCACGGCGAGTTGAACGTCGAAGGTCTTGATGACCCAGCCGGTGTCCTGGGCCACGGCCGGAGTGGCGACGAACAGAACGAGGGCACAGTACACGGCGACGCGGAACGCCCGGCTCATGCTCGACCCCTCCTTCTCCCTGGGATCAACAGCGTGACGACGATGCGTCATCCCTGGGGAGCAAGGGCTCGGTTGTCCTTCAATGGCAGCTCTACCCAGCTCCGTGCCGAGGGGGATGCAGGTAGCCCCGCCTTCCCCTCCAGGCGTCAACTCCCCTGACACAGGGGGGCAGAGCGCCCTTCGCAGGGCGCCCCGTGGACTACTTGAGGTTGCCGCGGAAGAACGCGGTCAGCTTGTCGAAGGGGACGACGTTGACGCGGTCGTAGAGGTCCACGTGGCCCGCCCCCGGTACGATGACGAGCTCCTTGGGCTCACCGGCGAGCTTGTAGGCCTCGTCGCTGAACTCTCGGGAGTGCGCGTTCTCGCCCGCGATGAAGAGCATCGGGCGCGGAGAAATCGTCTCGATGTCCGCGAACGGGTAGAAGTTCATGAACCTGGTGTTGCTACTGAGCGTCGGCTGCGTCGTGGTGTTCGGGCTATGGCCACGCTGCGTGCGGTAGAAGTCGTAGAACTCGCGGTCGATGGCCGTCGACTGGGCGTTGAGCTGCTCGGGCGTCCCGCTCGTGAACGTGGGCTTGCCACCCGCGAACTCCACGTCGCGCTGTAGCGCCGCCTGCTCGATGAGCTTCTTGCGCTGCTCGAGGGTCACCGCCTTGCGGAGCCCTTGGCGGTTGGCCGCGCCCATGTCGTACATGCTGACGGTGGCGATGGCCTTCATGCGCGGGTCGATCTTGGCCGCGCTGATGACGAAGCTGCCGCTGCCGCAGATACCGATGGCGCCGATGCGCTCCTTGTCGACAAAGGACTGGGCGCGCAGGAAGTCGACTGCGGCGCTGAAGTCCTCGGCGTAGATGTCCGGGGCGACGGTGTTGCGGGGCTGGCCCTCGCTCTCGCCCCAGAAGGACAGGTCCAGGGACAGGGTGACGAAGCCCTGCTCGGCCATCTTCGTGGCGTACAGGTTCGCGCTCTGCTCCTTCACGGCGCCCATGGGGTGGCCGACGACGATGGCCGGGCTCCTCGCGCCGCGAGCCAGGTCCTTGGGAACGAAGAGGTTGCCGACGACCTTCATCTTGTACTGGTTCTGGAAGGTGACCTTCCGCACCGTGACCTTGTCACTCCGGTAGAAGTTATCCGCGCCGTCGCGTGTGTCCCCGGGCGCAAGTCC
>NZ_DASVSO010000248.1:0-23127 GCF_036388035.1 Archangium sp. | reverse complement strand
GGGGAACAGTCATGTTGCCCGCGGCGGACCAGGAGCCGGTGGCCGGGTTGTAGAACTCCGCCAGGTTCTGTGGACCTCCGGCCTCGGAGTTCCAGCCGCCGGTGACGAGCACCTTGCCGGAGGCAAGCAGTGTGGCGGTGTGATAGCGGCGCGGCGAGGCCAAGCTGCCTATGGGAGACCAGGAGCCAGTGGCAGGGTCGTAGAGTTCGGTGGTGGCGAGTTCCTTGCCGCCATTGCCAAGGCCGCCGGTGACGAGCACCTTGCCAGAGGGAAGCAGCGTGGCGGTGTGGAAGGCACGGGGGGCGTGCATGCTGGCCGCGGGTGACCAGGTCCTGGTCGCCGGGTCATACAGCTCCGCGGAGTCGTAGGCGCTCGTGAAGGAGTAGCCGCCGGTGACGAGGACCTTGCCGGAGGGAAGCAGGGTGGCGGTGTGCCCGTAGCGGGCCGTGAGCATGCTGGCGGTGGACGTCCAGGTGTTGCCAGCCGGATTGAACAACTCCGCGCTGGAGAGAAGGCGTGAGTTGTAGCCCCCCGTGACAAGAACCTCCCCGGAAGGCAGGCGCGTGGCGGTATGGTACTCAGTGCGCATCTCGGCCATGTTCCCCGCGGGCATCCAGGAGCCACTGAGGGAGTCGTAGATTTCCGCCGAGGTGATGAGCCTGCCGTTACCGTGTCCGCCCGTCACGAGGATGCGTCCGGAGGAGAGGGGCGTGAGGAGCGCTCTGTTGCGAGGCGCAACCAGGCCTTGGATGGGGGTCCAGGTCCTGGCCCCCGGGTTGTACAGCTCCGCCGTGGCAAGCACGGCGTCACCCTCAATTCCTCCCACGAGGAGCACCTTGCCCGAGGAGAGCAGAGTGACGGTATACGCGGTGCGGTAGCTGCTTCGCGCGGTGATGACCGTCCAGGAATTGTTACCCGGGTCGTAGAGTTCGGCGGAAGCGGGACGATAGGTCAGCATCGAGAAGCCGCCGGTGACAAGGAGCTTGCCGGAAGGGAGCAGCGTTGCGGTGTGAGTGCCGACGAGGGTCTTCATGCTGCTGACGAAACCCCAGGAATTGGTGGAAGGGTCGTAGAGTTCGGCGGTGGCGAATTCTTCTCTGCCATAGCCGCCGATGACGAGGACCTTGCCGGAGAGGAGCAGGGTGGCGGTGTGCCCGGTGCGGCGCTCGCCCATGCTCGCAGCGGGACTCCAGGAGCCGGTGGAGGGGTCGTAGAGTTCGGCGGTGGCAACGGGCTCCTCACTGAAGTCGCGGTAGCCACCGGTGACGAGGACCTTGCCGGAGGAGAGCAGGGTGGCGGTGTGCCCGGTGCGGCGCTCGCTCATGTTCGCAGCGGGACTCCAGGAGCCGGTGGAGGGGTCGTAGAGTTCGGCGGTGGCGACGGGCTCCTCACTGAAGTCGTGGTAGCCACCGGTGACGAGGACCTTGCCGGAGGAGAGCAGGGTGGCGGTGTGCCCGGTGCGGCGCTTGCTCATGTTCGCAGCGGGACTCCAGGCGCGGGTGGCGGGGTCATAGAGCTCGGCGGTGGCGAGGATCCCGCTGTTGTCCTGGCCACCGGTGACGAGGACCTTGCCGGAGGAGAGCGGGGTCGCGGTGTGCGCACTGCGGGGACCAGCCAGGTTGCCGGTGGGGCTCCAGGAGCCGGTGGCCGGATCGTAGAGTTCGGCGGTGGCGAGGATCCCGCTGTTGTCCTGGCCACCGGTGACGAGAACCTTGCCGGAGGAGAGCGGGGTCGCGGTGTGCGCGTAGCGGGGCGTGCTCATGCTGCCCGTGCTGACCCAGACGGGCGTGTGGCTCGGGCCGGTCGGACACGCTCCCAGCGGCAGGGTGGCTGCCATCAGCTGGCTGTGATCGACTGGAGCTTTCGGCTGCGCGTGAAGGGGTGAGCCAAGCTCAGGGTGTTGGCCGCAGCCCGCGATGATGTAGAGCCACACGAGACAGAGTCGCGCGATGAGTGTCTTTTGATTCATGGAGGAATCCTTCGCTCGCACCGAGGCCCGTGGGGAATGCGACGGGCCATCGTCTTTCATGTGAATGCCAGGAGGGCATTGATGCCTGCGCTCGGGGAACGCGCTGGTCCATTTGTGGACGAGAGGACTTCGCCTTTCGTTCTCTGAGAAGCTGGGGCTTCGTCCTGATAGCAGCGAGCCCTGGCCAGGTCCACAATCCCTTGTGTTTAGTTGCATGTGGAGCAGGCACAACCCTTGTGCTTGAGTGGACTGATTCGGTGGCTCTAGACGAGCTGCTCGGAGGTGGAAATGCACGGTCTGGCGATGTGTCGCGTGTCTATGCACTCCTGGTGCTGCCCCTGGGTGCTGGTGCTCGCGCTGCTACTTCAGGTTCTTTCTGGCTGCGGCACTTCCCTCACCGTCGACGAGCCCTCACCCCTCACGGCCACTGCTCAATCCCTGACAGGCACCACGTGCATGACGCTCCAGCGGGGGGGCACGGGCACGGTCGCTGACGCGCACATCTCCAGCCAACAGCCCTCCCATGCCGCGGGCTCCGAGCCCATCGCCTATGTCGGAGAAGTTGGCCAGCACACCCGCCAAGCCCTGCTCCACTTCGACACCTCCTCCATTCCTCCTCACGCCACCCTCACCTCCGCCACCCTCTCCCTCTGGCGTCAGGGCCCCTCCCCCGCCTCCACCCTCACCGCTCACGCCATCACCGCGCCCTGGCAGGAGCAGTCCGTCTCCTGGGAAGGCTTCGCCTCCGCCTTCGCTCCCCAGGTGGCCGTCTCCCTCCAAGCCAGTGGGAAGCCCGGCCTGCTCTCCACCTCCCTGACGGAGCTGGTGTCCACCTGGGTGCGCCATCCCTCGCTCAACCACGGGTTGCTGCTCCAGCAGTCCCAGGGCCACTCGCTCCTGGCCACCTCCGAGTCTCCCGAGGCCTCGCGCCGCCCCAGTCTCCAGGTGTGCTATTTCTTGCCCGACTCCTCTCCGGCCACCTCCTCGGCGCCCAGTCTCCTGTTGCGCGTCCTGGATGATTCGGGTCAGCCGCTCTCCGGCGTCGCCGTCTCCTGGGCCACGGCCCAATTGCCCACCGATAGCGCGGGCTACGTCGTGCTCGACAACCTTCCCTCGGGCTTTTTCTCCGCTCGCATCGAGGTCATGGGCTTCGCTCCCGCCGTCGTCTCCCTCCACCTGCCTCCTGGCGCGCGTGCCTCCCAGGAAGTCCGCCTGTTGCCGCTGGGGCAGCCCCAGCCTTTCTCCGTCTCGGCCGGTGCCACGCTGGAGCACGGCACCATTCGTATCTCCATCCCTCCGCATTCCGTCGTCGATGCCGACGGCCACCCTGTCTCCGGCACCGTCCAGGCCACGCTCGTCCCGTTGGACCCCACCACCGTGCCCACCTCGGCCCTCCCGGGTCCCCTGGAGGGGCTCGCTTCCGAGAGCGCCGCCGAGCCCGTCCCCCTGGAGTCCTTCGGCATGGCCGAGGTCTCCCTCTGGCAGGACGGCAGGCCTTTGCAACTGGCCCCTGGTGCCAAGGCTACCCTGGAGCTGCTGTTGCCCCCTTCCGCCTCGTCTCAGCTGAGCCCCGGTGATGCCATCCCCGCCTGGTGGTTGGACACCGCGCGGGGCCTGTGGGTACGCGAGGGCACGGGCACCGTCCGGCATTCCTCCACCCACCCTGGCCGTCTCTCTTGGGTCGTCGAGGTGGGCCACTTCACGTGGTGGAACTGCGACGCGCCCATCTCCGACAGGAGTTGCGTCGACGTCATCGTCCGCTACTCCAATGGCCTGCCGGCTCCCGGCGCCCAGGTGGGTGCCACCGGTGTCAGCTACACAGGCTCCAGCCGCACTGCCTACACGGGCGCCGACGGCCGCGCCTGCGTCGAAATCAAACGCGGCGGAACCGCCCGCGTCTTCGCCGGCCTGTCTGGCCAGGCCACCAGTGAGTCCACGGTGACGGGCTCGGCCGAGCCCACTGCCTGTGGCGGTGCCGCCTGCACACCCCTTTCGCTCACCATCACCCCGCCCGTCTGCATTCCGGGGAGTACCCAGACGTGTGCCTATTCGGGCCCCTCGGGCACCGAGGGCGTCGGCTTGTGCCGCGCCGCCCACCGCTACTGCAATGCCTCCGGGACGGCCTGGGGCGCGTGTACGGGACAGGTACTGCCCGCCGCGGAAACCTGCTCCAACACCTTCGACGAGGACTGTGATGGTGCGACCAACGAGGGCTGCAACTGCAACTCGAGCTGCTACTCAGGTCCGCCGGGCACCAACGGTATCGGTGTCTGCCGCGCTGGCAGAATCATCTGCACTTCCAGCACGCTTCCCTACTGCGTGGGGCAGAAGCTCCCCTCGCCAGAGACCTGCACCACCGCCGAGGATGATGACTGTGACGGCTCTCTCACCTGCACCAACCCGCTCACGCGGGCCTGGCGCTATGGTAACGACACTTGCCAGCAATCCCCGCAGCTCGTCATGAGTTCGGAGGGCAACCCCATCATCTCGGGCCTATTCACTGGGACGCTGGATCTCGGCAATGGCATCGTCCTGACCAGCTCCCTCCCCAGCGCCGTTTTCATTGCCAGGATCGATGCGAGCACCGGTGGGGCCCTCTGGGCTAGCAAGCTCGAGTCCACGCAAGTAGTTCACTCTCCCCATATCGAGAAGGACAGCAGCGGTAACTTTCTTCTCGTGGGCTCCTTCTACGGCAACCTCACGGTGGGTGGCACTACCCTCTCCAATCCTGCCGGCTCCGATGGATTCGTGGGGAAGTGGGATGGGGCCTCGGGCGCCCTCCTTTGGCTCGCACACCTCGACGGCACGAACGGCACCCACCCACGCACGCCCGTGGTGGACGCCAGCGGCAACGTCATTGTCTCGGGCTACTTCTACAGCAACCTCACGGTGGGTGGCACCACCCTCTCCAATCCTGCCGGCACCGATGAATTCGTGGGGAAGTGGGATGGAGCCTCGGGCGCCCTCCTCTGGCTCTCACACCTCGACAGCACGAACTACACCTACGCAAACACGCCCGTGATGGACGCCAGCGGCAACGTCATTGTTTCAGGCTACTTCTACGGCAACCTCACGCTGGGTGGCACCACGCTTTCTAACGACATGAACAGTCCAGACGGTTTCGTGGCGCAAATCCAAGCAAGCGCTGGCGCGCTCTCCTGGGTCCGGCACTTCGACAGCACCCCGGGGCTCAGCTCCGTCCCTGTCCTGGCGGTGACTCCAGCAAGCATCCTCGTCCTGGGCAATTTCCAGGGCAGCCTCAACACGGGGGGCCCAGCACCGCTGATGAGCGCGGGGTGTTCCGACATCTTCCTCTCCAGCATCACCCGCTCGCCGTGACATGCGGTCCCCCCGGCACGCAGTGCGGTCGGGGGGACGCTGCCCGGGCTGGCGTTGCTCGTGGCGGACCTGTTCGCCTGAGAGGGTGTTGAACTGCTCCTCGGAGCCAATGGGGCGGCCCAATCCGTGGCCCAAGTCCTTGAGCCTGCTCGGCTGCTGGGGTGCCCCGACATCCTGTGCTTGCTCGCCCCAGTTCAACAGCCTCTGAGCGCGTCTCAGTCCGGGAAGAACATGGGCTCGCGCGTGGCCACGAAGTCCGAGATGGCCTCGGCCACCTCCGGCGGCAGGTGGGTGAACTGCACGCCGAGCCCCGGCATCAGCTCGGGCGTCTTGTCGTTCACCTCGCGCGTCCAGCGCACCACCCCGGACACCTTCATCGGCCGCCCGCCGGGCAGCGTGAAGTCCAGGTCCACCGTCGTCCCGAGCGGCACCGTCTGCACCGTCGCCACGAAGACGCCGCCCTCGCTGATATTGGTGGAGAAGCCCGTGAAGAAGTTCGAGTCGCTGCGCAGGTCGATCATCGCCTGCATCCGCACGCGCGACAGCCGGGCGCCCAGCGGGCTCGGCTCGGGGAGGGTGACGTTGCCCTGGGCGAGCACCAGCTGACGGGCCTGGAGCGCCGCCTGGCGGGCCTGGGTGGCCTCGCGCTTCGCCGCCGCCTCGGCCGCGCGCTTCACCCCCGACTCCGCCTCGGTCAGCTCCTGGCGCGCCTGGGTGTTGAGCTGCTGCAGCAGCTTGAGCGCCGCCTGTGTCTCCTGGCCCGCCCGGAGCCGGGCCTCCAGGGCCTCGTGGCGCGCGGCCAGTGCCCGCTCCCGCGCGTCCTCCGTCGAGTCCGTGTGCTGCGCGGCCGACTGGAGCCGGGTGCTCAGGGCGCGCACGGTGTCCTCACCGGGGCGCTCGGAGGGGAGCCGTGAGACCTCCTGCCGCAGCTCCGTCACCCGGCGCGCGAGGAACTCCGCTTCCGCGGCCGCTCGGTTGAGCTGATCCGCGAGTCGGGCTTCCTGGCTGGAGAGCTCGGCCTCGACGCGCGCGAGCTCGGCCTCACGGGAGGGTGGGTTGGATAGGAGGGTGGCGGGCGCGTTCATCTCGGTTTCCCACTTTAGCGCGTCCTCCGGGGTGACACGAGGGGGAAGCCCCGCGCCTCGCACGGCCTCCGGGAGTCACGCATCGTACGCGGAGTGATCCAGTTGCCCCGGATTTCTTCAAAAGACAACGAAACGGCTGTTGGACCCCTTGAGGGGAGAACCATGCGGACCCTGGTGACGCTGCTCGTGGCAGGACTCGTGCTCGCTTCCTGTGAGCCCTCCTCCGTGGACCGCACGCTGGCGCTGAGCAACGACTCGCGCGTGCTGGAGGGGGAGGAGGAGGGGGCCACGGCCCCTGAAGCCACTATCGAGGCGGCCGCCACCACGACGCCGACCGTCTCGCTCTCCCTGCCCTACAGCCCGACGCCGCTCACTGGGACGGTGACGGTCCGGGTGTTCGCCAATGGCCTCACCGAGTCGACCAGGTACGAGGTCCTCCTGGACGGCAACCCGTTCCTGGAGGGCTCCATCCACGCTCCCTACGGGGACCGCGAGACCTCCTGGAACACGAGGACCGTGGCGAATGGGCCCCACACGCTGGTGGCGCGGCTCAAGGGCTACTCCGGCAACGTCCTCGCCACCACCCCGGTGATGAACGTGACGATCGACCAGGATCTCATCGCGCCCACGGTCTCCTTCCTCGCTCCCGCGAGCGGCGTGACGGTCCAGGAGACCGTGAACGTCCAGGCCACCGCGGCGGACGACCGGGGCGTGTACATGGTGCGGGTGCTCGTGGATGGGGTCGTGCAGAACGCCGACTTCGGTGCGCCGTACGCCTTCGACGCGCTGTACCTCAAGCACCTCTCCAATGGCCCGCACACGCTGACCCTGGAGGCGTGGGACTTCTCGCAGAACGTGACCACCTCGGAGCCCATCACCCTCTTCGTGGACAACGACCGCACCGCGCCCAGCGTGGCCCTCACCTCACCGGCCAGCGGGACGGTCGCGACGGGAGGACCAGTCACCCTCTCGGCGGACGCCTCGGATGACCGGGGGCTCGCCCGGGTCGTCTTCCTGCTGAACGGCTCTCAGCTCGCGGAGGACGAGACGCCCCCCTACAGCGTGGAGTGGAACAGCAACAATGTGATCAGCGCGGAGTACACCCTGGCCGCCAGGGCCTATGACCTGGCGGGCAACGTGACCACGACCGCCTCCATCCCGCTCACCGTGTTCAAGCCCGGCACCGCCGTGTTCGACCCCGTGATGGGCGTCCCGGTGTGTGACACGGTGGGCACCCGCTGCGATACCGCGAGGCTGGTGGAGGAGCGGAACACCGCGGAGCCGCACGCGCCCAACACGCTCGATGGCTGTGCCGACGGGCCGGGGCTCGACCAGGTCTACTCCGAGCGGATCCAACGCATCATCGTGACGCGCGTCGGGGGCGAGTTCCTGGCCGAGAATCGTCGCGTCCGGGTCGACGTGCTCGCCTCCGGAGATCCGGTGGGCGAGGATTCGCTCGACCTGTTCGTCGCGAGCGATGCCACCAACCCCTCGTGGACCTACGTGACCTCGGTCCCGGGAGCCATCTATGGAACGCATTGGCTCTCGGCGGAGTTCGTCCTGCCCGCGGGCAACCTGCAGGCGATTCGAGCCCAGTTCCAGGCGGTGCGCACCCTCCCGGTGTCATCGTGCAGCGCGGGCTCCTGTGACGACCATGACGACCTGGTCTTCGCGGTGGGCCCGCCGACGGATGCCTTCCCGCCGACGGTGAAGCTCACCACGCCCTACGACAACGCGCCCTACAGCTACGCGCTGGTGGGGGGCGTGGTCCGCGTGGCCGCGACGGCCGAGGACGACATGGCGGTGGAGCGCGTCGAATTCTACGTGGATGGGACGCTGATGGGCACCGACACCAGCGCGCCCTATGAGGTGAGTTGGAGCAGCACCGCCGTGGCGGATGGCTCCCACTCGCTCACGGCGAAGGCCTACGATCCCGCGGGCCGCTCCACGATCTCCAAGGCGGTCGTGGTCAACACCGACAACACCGGGCCGAGCGCGACACTCCGCTCCCCGGCCCAGGGGGCGCTCCTGCGGGGCAATGTCGTGCTCGACGCCATGGCCAGCGACTCCAATGGTGTCACGAAGGTCGAGTACTACTCCGGCGAGACGCTGCTCAGCGTGTTCCCCATCTCGCCCCAGACGTCCCATGCGGGGACCTGGTACACCGGGTACAAGAATGAGGGAGTCCATACGCTCACGGCGAGGGCCGTGGACAGCCTGGGCAACGTCGGCATCTCCGCCCCGGTGGTGGTGACGATCGACAACTTCCCACCGTCGACGGAGTTCACCGCTCCGCAGGCGTACGCCTGGCATCGAGGCACCGTCCAGGTCAGCGCCAACGCCACCGACACCAACGGTGTCTCGAAGGTCGAGTTCTACGCGGGCGACCTCTTCATTGGCACGGCCACCACGGCGCCCTACACGGTGAGCTGGGACTCGACGACCGGACCCGATGGCCATGTCGAGCTCAAGGCGCGGGCCTACGACAGGGCGGGGAACGTCTCGGGGGGACCTGGTACCGGTGGCCACCCCGTCTACGTGGACAACACCGCGCCCAGCGTGGCCCTCACCTCGCCGACCAACGGGGCGTCGCTGATGCTGAGCACCACGCTGCAGGCGAGCGCGAGTGACAACGAGGGGGTCACCCAGGTGGTGTTCTACGACGGCGCCACGGTCATCGGCACGGACACCACGGCACCCTACAGCGTGAGCTGGAACCTGCTGTTCGTGGCGAAGGGTTCTCACACGCTGACGGCCAGGGCCCATGACGCGGTGGGGAACGTCAGGACGTCGGTGCCTGTCACCGTAAAGGTGAACTGACGTTGGGCGTGGCACGTTGAACTCCTCGTCCTCCTCACCGGGCAGGCGCGTCGACGGCTCCGTGTTCTGACTCGGGCTCGTAGACGATTTCGCAGCGATTCAACCGGGGGCCGCACACCCGGTCCAGCTCCGCCCGGTTGTCACAGCCGGGCCGCTGCGTGCACGTGTCGGGCAGGAAGGCCCAGACGAACTGGAGCACGTTGTCGCGGCGGCCCTCGGGCAGCGCGGCGAGGAAGTCCTCCCGCCAGGTGTCGAAGCGCCGCGCGAGGTGGACGGTGTCGCGCTCGAGCCACAGGTGGCGGGGGTCCGCGAGGAAGCGCCGCGTGGCCTCATTGAGCTGGGCGTCGAGCAGCTCGGGTTGAAAGGGCGACCCGTCGAGCAGCGGCCCGCTCCACGCGCCCTGGAAGAGGGCGAAGTGGATGCGCGGGTCGGCGAACCGGCGCTGCAGGACGCGGTGCTCCAGGGCCCAGAGCGTCAGCCGCCGGCCGCCCACGGGCCACGAGCGGCCCCAGTGCGGTCCCGGCCCCCCATCCACCACGGCCTGGAGTGCCAGCGCGTTGTAGGCGTTGAGCCAGTAGGCCAGCTCCTCCTCGGGCTCGGAGAAGAGGTCTGGCCGCGTCTGGGGCGAAAACGTGGCCAGCGAGCGCACGAAGGCATCCAACCCGGCGCGATCCTGGCCCAGCGCGGCGAAGTCCACGCGCCCATCGGGCTTCACGTGGCGCAGGGCCTGGGCGTAGCCCGCGTAGCTGAAGGGCGCGTCGCCGTCGGGCACCGGAGCGGGCAGCAGGCCCTGGACGTGGAGCGCGGCCCCACCCACGAGAAGGCACGGGAGCAGGAGCGCCGCCCACCCCCACGTCCGACGGCGTCCACGAGGAGAAAAGGAGTCCACGTGGACGGCAGTGTAGCCGAGTCCGACCCCTCATTCATGGGCCTGAAGCCCACGCGGCCCGGCTCCTTCCCAGTGAGGGTGCCGAAGACGCGTGCGGGGAAGAGCACGCGCCGGCGCTGCCACGCCCTCCGTGGAAGTCCTGTGCACGACAGAGAGGTCTGGCGAACGTACAGTTACAGGCGAGGAGCTCATCGCCTACGTTGCGAGCCTTCCGAGGAATCGAGGTGTACGCATGCGCTGCTCGCGGAAGTGGCTACGCCCCACGCGCTGGGTGTTGGGAGTCCTGGCATCATCCCTCGTCATGGTGGGGTGTCCGAGAGTCACGAAGCCCTCCTCCGATTCGACGCCTCCCGTCGTGAAGTGGAATGTCTTCAACCAGGTCACGAATGAGAGCCAGGACTTCACGGGCAACGCGAAGGTCCAAGCCAAGAGGGGAGACCTCTTCCGGGTCACCCTGAAAGTCGAGGACCCGGAAGGTGTCAGCATGCTCTCGCTGGGCGGCAGCTCTCAGTGGACCTGCGTCTCCGGTGAGGCGAGCCAGCAGGGCGGCCCCTCCCTGGACAAGACAGACGTCCAGACCTTTCAGCCGGACAGCAACGGCAAGGTGCTGACGAACAGCTTCCTGATAAGGGAAGCCAATCTTGACTTCAAATGCCAGCAGTCGGGATTCACCTTCTCGGGAGGCTCCGCGTCGTACTTCGGCACCGGGGAGAACTACTTCAACGGCAAGACCCAGTCGACGCTGGTTATCGAGGTCAAACCCTGACGAGACGGGAGCGTCCGAGGAAGGCGGGGAAGGTGTCAAAGAACGAGTCCTTTGACACCTTTCCCGGCTACTGTTTCGGGGCGATGGACACCTTCACGCCGTTGATCCACGCCTTGTGCTCGTCCGCGTAGTACAGGTACGCGCGGCTCGCCGGGCCCGTGTACGTCCCCGGCACCGCGGCGATCAGCGACAGCGGCACGTCGAGCTTCTTCCGCGGCTCCAGCCCCCGCCAGTACAGCACCACGTCCCGTCCGATCACCTCGTAGGCGTCCACCGTCTTCTTCTTCACCAGCTCCTTCAGCTGGTCGTGCCGCACCTCGAGCCCTCCCGGCACGCCGAAGATGGCCACCGCCGTCGGCAGCTTCTCGTCCGTCTTGTTCGACACCAGCACCCGTGCCTCCGTGGGCTCGCCCTCGGTGAGCTCCGTCTTCGCCAGCGCCACCTCCAGCGCGACCCGCGTCTCCGGCGAGCTGGCCGGCACCAGCGCGTTGTAGGTGACCTCGATCGAGTACGGCAGCTCCGCGCCTCCCTCCATCCGAAGCTCGAGCTTGCGCTCGCCCGGCGTGAGCAGCTCGGAGACGTCCGGCAGCTTGAGGGCCTCCTGCGCCGAGGCCTCGAACCTCACCGCGTTCCCCACCGGTTGGCCGTTCACGTACACCCGCACCGCGCCGCCCGCCCGCTTCGCCGCCCGCGCCTTGTCGTAGGTCACGATCGCTCGCAGCGCGAGCACCGTGCTCTGCGTCGAGCCGTAGCGGCCCCCCTCGCACGAGCTCGCCAGGTACTTCATCGAGCGCTCCACGTTCCCCGCGTAGGACGGCTCCCGCAGCCACGCCAGCACCGCCAGCGACGTGGTCTCGATGTCCAGCGTCTCGCCCATGCTGCCGACGATGGACTGCGTGCCACCCCCCACCACGCCCTCCTTGCCCTGCTTCGCCGCCAGCCGCTCCATCAGCTCTCGCGCCTCCGCCCCATCCCCCGCCAGCGCCATCACGTTCGCCGCCAGCGCCAGCACATAGCTGTTCTGGCTCTTCGCGGCCGCCGCCTTCAGCGAGGCCACCTCCTTGGACAGCTCGCGCGCCAGCTCCGCCGGCCGGGGCGCGCTCTCCAGCAGCGCCCAGGTGATGTACGCGTCCGAGGTGTCCTTGTCCTCGATCCACGTGTGCAGCGCGCGGCGCTTGCGCTCGAAGCCGCCCTTGCCGTCCCGCTGCTTCAACAGCCACGCCCGCGTGCGCTCCAGCATCGCCGCGTCCACGTCTCGCACCTGCTTCATCTCCGTGAAGTGCAGCAGCCCGAACGCCGTCAGCGCCTCGTGGCCCGGGTTCTCGCCGAACCACTCGTAGCCCTTCTCCGAGCACTCGAAGCCCACCAGCCGCTTGTAGCCCGTCTCCAGCTTCTCCCTCGCCGCGGCCACCAGCTTCGGATCCACCCCGCTGTGGGACTGGAAGTACTGCTGCGCCATCGTCATCGGGTACGTCGTCGAGCTCGTCTGCTCGAAGCAGCCGGAGGGCTCCTGGATCAGCCGGGCCAGCGACTCGGTCATGTTCGCCAGCGGGCTCGGGTACACCACCACCGAGGTCTTCACGCTCCCGCGCACCACGTTCGCCGGCAGCGTCACCGTGTGCGACGCCGGCTTCTGCTCCGACACCCGCCCGCCGAACGAGGCTCGGATCGGGAACCCATTCGGCTTGATCCTCACCGTGCGCGTCACCGTGTCCGCGTACTCCCCGGCGCTCGCCGTCAGCCGCAGGTCGATGGGCTTGGACTCCTGGCCGATCTTCATCTCCACGATGCGCCGGGCGCGCTCCCTGGCCGCCAGGTCCACCGAGCCCAGCGAGGCCACCCGCATGTCTCCCTTGAAGTCGAGCTTCACCCCCGCGCCCTTCAGGGCCACCGACGTGCCGTTCACCAGTGCCACCGGGAGCTGGATGATGTCGCCCGAGGTGACCTCGAGCGGGATCTTCGGCTCCACATAGAAGGGCTGCACCGACTCGATCGACGCCACCGCCGCGCCGAGCGCGCCGTCATCGCCCACCGTCCCCGCGAAGGCCTTGAACGAGGTGACCGAGTCGTTCAGCCCGAACGAGACCCGGGCCTCTCCCGTCTTCGGCGAGGTGCGGACGCCCGCATTCCAGAAGAGCGTCTCCGAGAAGTCCAGCCGGTCTCCCGCCTTGCGCCCCGGCCGGACCGTGTGCGCGTACTCGCGGATGTAGACCATCGGCTGTTGCTGGAGCGCTGGCTCCGCGACCCGCTTGTCGGCGAAGAGCCCATCCATGTCCCGCTTCGACCGCTCCGCCTTGCGCGACGCTTCGGCCATCTTCGCGCCGGCCTGGGGCGCGGGCCGTGCCACGGCCATGGGCGGAGGGGCCATGGGCGGAGGGGCCATGGGGGCCGCCATTCCCTTCTTCGGCATCGGCCGGGGTGCCGCCTGCGCGGGCGGGCCGAAGTCCGCTCCCTCGGCCACGGCCAGGCCGTCCATCTCCTCGAACCGGCGCTGGGCCACGGGCACTCGCACCGCGAACACCCGGCGGGCCAGGTCTCCGTGCCGCGCCACGAAGCTCACCGGGTCCGCGAGCGAGAACCGCCGCCAGCCCTGCGTGCCCAGCAGCAGATCCACCGCCCGCTTCGCCTTCGGGTTCTTCTCGTCCAAGTAGACCTGCGCGTCGGCCAGCTCCTTCACCTCGGGCTCCAGCAGCACCATCACCGGCAGCTGGGGCGCCTGGTCCCGCTTCTCGATCAGCTCGAGCACCGAGTCATCCGTCACGGTGAGCATCACCAGCGCGGAGACCGGCTTGCCGTCCCGCGTCGTCCGGGCGGTGAGCTGCACCGTGTCCCCCGGCACGTAGCTCTTCTTGTCCAGCTGCACCTCCACGTTGATCGCCTTCGTCGGCTGGCGGAACACCAGCCGCTCCGCGAGCGGACGCCCCCGCGGGTCCCACACCGTGGCGACCAGCACGCCGTCCGCATCCTTCGGATCCAGCGTCACCTTGTCCCCGGAGCCCACTTCCGCCGAGGCCACCTCCACCTCGCGCTTGCTCAGCGTCAGCCTCGCCCTGCTCGTGCCCGAGAGCCCCACCGAGAGCGTGACGGGCCTGCCCGCGGGCACCACATCCTCGCTCGCGCGCAGCACGGCGCCCTGGGCCTTCACCTCGGGCAGCGGGAACGTCTTCTGGATGCCCGACGGCTCGTCGATGCGCAGCGCGTACTTCGCGCCCGCCCTCGGGGTGAGCTCGAAGCGGCCGCGCCCCTCGTGCTCGGAGCGCACCGTTGCAACCACCTGGCCCGTGGCCTCCTCGATGATCGCGCCCACCAGGTCAGCGGGCTTCTGTGCCGGCGTCTTCGCCTCGAAATAGACGCGCGACGGCAGGCCCGCCACCAGCTCGCCCGCCTCCGGATACAGCGCCAGGTCCAGCGTCTGCAGCAGGATGGGGATCGTCTTCGCCGCCGTCTCCACCACGCCGCCGTCCTCGATGGCGAAGGCCAGCGAGCCCTCGCCGCGAGCCATGCGCGCCGGCAGCTTGAAGCTCACCGTGCACAGCCCCTTGTCGTTGATGGTGCCCGCCACCTGCGCCGCCGTGGCTCCATCCACCACGGCGGTGGCGGTGACCTTCGCGCCCGCAGGCACGCCGCCCTCCGCGCGCTTCACGTCCAGCGTGGCGGTGACCGTGTCCCCCGGGCCATAGCCGTCGCGGAGGAACTCGATCTGCGACTTGAGCCGCGGCGCCCGGTAGGCCCGCACGTCGAACTTCCGCTCCGCCGGGGCCTCTCCCGACCAGGGGTAGGAGACCTTGAGCGTGTACTCGCCGCCCGGCTGCTCGGCGGGCACCGTCCACGCGTAGCCCCAGACCGAGTCCTGCGTCCGCACCCCCGCCGAGGTGACCACGTCCCCCTTTGGCCCGCGAATCTCGATCTGCGCCTGGTGCACCTGGGCGCTCGGCGTGTGGCGGAGGGCCTCGAGCATCAGGCCGCGTGCCAGCACCTGCTCGCCGGGCCGGTACAGCGGCTTGTCCGTGCTGACGAACGTCAGATAGCGGTTGGGCCCTCCGAGCGACTGGGTGTCCGCCTTGGTGCCGAGAACCTGCTGGACGGTGACAGGAACTGCCAGACCCACGGCGAGCAGCGCCACGAGGGCCCGTGGGGCGAGGTTGATGAGCATGCGTGTCCCAGAAAGAAGAGGAGCGTTTCCGGGGAACGGGCGAGCGCGGCGAAAGTTCTTCGCTCCTCCGCCCTCCCCTGGACGGGACGACGCCAGCCACCCCGTTCGGTGGCTGGCGCCGAGCCCGTGCCGCTTCACCCCGTGGACGTGCTCACGGCGCGACGGCGAAGACCAGGTCGTCGCGATCGTTGTACGAGCCGCTGGTGCACGGCCCCGCGTTGCTGCCGTAGCGGAACTGCCCGCGAATCGCCTGCAGCGAACCGGTGGGAAGCGTGAGGGTCGCCGTCAGCGTGTTCGCGCCGCTCGCGGTCGGCGTCATCGTCGTCAACAGCACCCAGGTCGGGTTCCTCGCGTCGGCCGCGTAGTACAGGTCGAGCTGGTCCGAGGTGTATCCCGACCAGGCCCAGACGGTGGCCTCGATGGTGACGACGCTGCCCGCGCGGAAGCTCGTCCCGTCCCGGGTGAAGACGCGAATCCGGTCGAGCGATTCGTCGGAGTGGAAGGTGCCACCGACCCCGTCGGCGCAGGTGGCGCCAATCGTGTTGGGCGCATTCTGCTCGGGCCCGGAGGTGGCACGACCGGTGAAGAACGAACCCGAGTCACACGTGGTGCCCACCGCCGCGCAGCTCACGGTCCGCAGCGTGGCGTCGTAGCTCGCGCCGGAGCTGGGGGGCGTGGACACCGTGACGGACGGGCTGTTGGCGTTGTTGCCCACGGTGTCCACCGCCTGCGCCTGCAACGACTGCGTGCCCGTCAGCCCGGTCGTGTTCCAGGAGACGGAGAAGGGCGCGGTGGTGTCCGTCCCGATGAGCGTGCCGTTCGCGTAGAACGAGACGCGCGAGACGGCCGTGTTGTCCGTCGCATTGGCGGACACCGTCACCGTCCCGCTCACCGTGGTGCCGCTGGTGGGGGCGGTAATGCTCACGGTCGGCTGGAGACCATCCACGGTGAAGCTCACGTTCGCCGTCGCGGCGTTCCCCGCGGCGTCGTACGCCCGCGCCGTGAGCGTGGCGGGGCCATTGGGCGCGCTCCACGTGAACGAGTACGGGGCGGCCGTGTCGGTGAACACCACCGTCGAGCCCTGGAGGAACTCCACGCGCGCCACGCCCAGGTTGTCACTCGCCGAGGCGGTGACCGTCACGCTGCCGTTGACGAGGGCGCCGGAGGTCGGAGCCGTGAACGCCACCGTGGGCGGCACGGTGTCGGGGGCGCCGGGCGACACCGCGAACACCAGGTCGTCATGGTCGTCGTAGGAGCCGGTGCTGCACACCACCGCCGTCCCGCCTCGCCGGAAGGTGCCGCGGATGGCCTGGAGGCTGCCCGAAGGGAGCGTGAAGGTGGTGGAGAGGTCCTTCCGGCCCGACTTCGCGGGAGTCAGCGGGAGGGTGGCCACCAGTTGCCAGGACGGCGCGTTGGCGTCAGCCGCGTGGAAGATGTCGAGCACGTCCGTGGAGGCCCCGTTGACCGAGCCCACCACCGCGGCCTGGATGGTCACCTGCTGCCCGGCCTGCATGATGCCGCCATGGGAGGCGCGCACGCGCAGCGCCTGCAGGGACTCGTCGTTGCTGGTGCCGCTGTTGCCGTCGGCGCACGAGCCGTTGATGGTGTTGGGCGCGTTCTGCTCGACTCCGTAGAACGCGCTGCCGCGTCCGTGGAGCAGGGACGAGGAGTCACACTCCACCTGGGGGCTCGCGCACTTCGGCACGCGGAGCGTGGCGTCGAACGTCGCGACTTCCGAGGGGGCGTGGCGGTAGAGCTCCGTGGTCGCCAACGGGGCCGGGCTGCCGCCCCAGCTCGTGCTGCTGCTCTGGACCCACTGGATGTAGCTGCCGCCCACGAGCAGCACGCTCCCATCCTGCAGCACGGCGACCCCCGGGTTCTGGCGCTCGCCCGTGGTGCGGCCCACGATGCTCCACACCCCTCCTGAGAAGCGCTCGACGCTGCTCGGCTCCCCTCCGAAGACCACGGTGCTGCCATCGGCCAGGAGCACCGCGACCTGGTCGTACCGCTGCTCGAACGGCGCGGGCGCGTTCGACCAGGAGTTCGAGACCGGGTCGTAGATTTCGTTCCCGCTCGAGTTCCCGGAGAGCAACAAGACCCGGCCGTCCGCCAGGCGCGTCGCCTGGTGCGGCTGCTTGTACGAGCTCGCGTTCGGCGTCGCCGTGAACACGCCGGTGGCGGGATTGAAGATCTCCGCGCGGTACGAGTCCGCCTGCAGGTAGGTGCCGCCGGTGATGAGGACGCGGCCGTCATCGAGCAGCGTGGCCCGGTGGTCACAGCGCGGCATGGTCATGGAGCCCGTGGTGCTCCAGGTGTTGGTGGCGGGGTCGAAGAGCTGCGCCGCCGCCGTGTAGGGGCTCGGGCAACCGCCGGCCACCAGCACGCGCCCATCCTGCAGGCGCGTCGCCGTCAGGTCCCAGACCGCGTGGGCCATCGACGGCATGACGCTCCAGGTGCCCGTGGCGGGATCGTACCGCTCGACGCTCGAGAGCGTGACGCTGGTGTTGCTGATGCCTCCCGCCACCAGCACGGTTCCGTCATTCAGCAGCACCGCGATGTGCGCGGCACGCCCCGTGTTCAAGGAGCCGGTGGGGGTCCAGAGGCCCGTGGCGGGGTCATAGAGTTCGCAGCTGGCGAGCTTGTTGCCCGAGCTTCCCTTGCCTCCCACCGCGAGCACCTTTCCATTGGCCAGCACGGTGACCGTGTGATCGAACCGGGCGTTCGCGAGCGACGCCGTGCTCACGACCAGCGGCGCTTGCGCCACCTGGGGGGTCTGCTCGTCCAGTTCCTCCGGGTTGAGGCAACCCGTGACGAGGCTCAACACCATGACTCTCAGCAGTACCGCGCCCAGTGGGGTGGCTCCACGCATGATTTCTCCCGGGGTGGGCGCGCCTTGGAGCGCGCTCGGAATGGGGAGAATTACCTAGCTGACGTGTTTACAGGAATTCAATAAAAACTGGATATTCTTGAAATATAGGAATGCGGGTGCCCTCACGGGGAAGGTGTCGGACGACCCGTTGGGCACCCCCCCCGGCCATCCGCATCTCGCACTCGCCCTCGGTCGAGGGGATGACGAGCGCACGGACTCTCGCTGCGTGTGTCCCACTCCCGGGGGACATGGGAGCGGGGTGTGGCGGGTTTTCCGAGAGAGGGCCCGAGCCGGGTCGAGGGGGCATCCATGGAGTGGCCACTCGTGCAGCTGGGAGTGGGGTTCTCCGCTGCCTGGGAGCAGGTGGCGGCCTTCCTCGCGGCCGCTCTGGCCCTGGCGGCGAGCGTGTGGGCGCTCCTCCCGCCCGCCGCTGTCCTCGCGCGGACGCTGGCGACGTCGGTGGTGTCGACGGCGGCGAAGCCCCTCACGCAGCAGGGGATGAAGCGGGTGCTGGGCGATCCCTCGGTCCGGGCCCTGAAAGGCATCTACAAGCGCGCTTTCCCGGCACTGGTGAAGCCCCTGGAGGCCGGGCGGGGCTGGCGGGAGCGGAGGGCGCTCAGGGCGGTGCTGAAGGACTTCAGCTCGGAGCAGGAGGTGGCGGAGCGTTTCCTCCGGCTGGCCCTGGACGGGGCGGGGGCGGCCACCGCGCTCGTGGGGCTGCGGGAGGAGCTGACGCGGCGGCTCGAGGGACGGGTCCCTCCCGTTGGAGTCGAGACGGGCCTGCGGGACTTCGTGGAGGCACTCGCGCTGGCGCTGAAGCGAGAGGTCCGGGAGGCGCAGAGCCCCCTGCACAACCTCGTGACCGAGGAGCACCTGCGGCACTTGCGCGCTCTGGGCCACCGGACGCTGGAGGCGCTCCAGGAGGTACCATCGGCGACGGTCTCGGTCCTCGAGGAGCGCCAGGAGCAGGCGGCCGACGTGCGCCACAGGCGCTGGCGCTCGATACCTCCATGCCCGGCTCCGTACGCTGTACCGCCGCCGAGCGGTTGTTCGCGCGCGGGTATTCCACCGAGGCGCTCTCCTGCTTGTCACGCCTCGTGCGGGACTCGATGCTGTCCTTCTCGGACCGGGTGCGCGCCTTGAGGAGCTTGGTCGTGGCCCGAGAGGATGAAGAGTCGTTCACCCTGCTGCGTGGGATGGCTCGCGATGCCGCGACCCTCCGGGCGCTGCGCGAGAACTGGGGATTTTCGAGTGAGACCGGAGTGCTGCTCCAGCTGCTGGCCGGGTACGGTCAGGTAGACGAGCTGCTCGGGATCGCGCGGAACTCCACCACGATGCCACGGGTGCGTCGAGAGGCAGCGATGCTCCTGCATGAGATGGACAGGAAGGAGGAGGCCGCCGACGTGCTGCTGGAGGGCTGGGGGAAGTCCCTGACGAATCTGGGCCGCATCCACGAGGCCATCGCCAAGTTCGAGCACGCGCTGGACCTGGACTCCACGCTCTCCGATTCCCACGTGAGGCTGGCGGAGCTGCTGCTGCGGCGAGGCGAGGTCGAGCGCGCCACGTTCCACTACCGCGAGTGCCTGCGCGTCTATCCCGGCCAGCTCCTGGCGGAAGCCGGACTGGGCGTCATCGCCGAGGTCTCGGGGCAGCGCCGCACGGCCACCGGGCATTTCCAGACCGTGTTGGATGAGCCGCTCGGGCAGGGGGTCTACGAGCATGAGCAGCACGAAGCCCGAGCGCTGGCGCTGCTCTGTCTGGGCCGCGCGACGGAGGCCGAAGCCGACCTGCGCGCGGCGCTCGCGGAGCTCCGCGGGAAGCGGAGGCTGGCCTGGGGGCCCTGGCTGCACCTGAAGCGGGCGGCCCGGCCTCCCGAGGGGCTCGAGCGCCTGTGGGCGCTCCTCTCGGACACTCCCATAGAAGACCGGGGCGGCTCCTCCCCCCTGCAACCTCCTGGGGCATAGAGGAGCCGCGCCGATGCGGCCTCAGTCCGCGCCCTTGATGCAGGCCACGGGCTTGAGGCGCTTGGCCACCTTGGCCAGGCCCGCCATCTCCACCGTCTCCAGCACGTCGTCGAGGTTCTTGTAACAGGGCCCCGACTCGTCCAGCGGCGTCACCCGCGTGTTGAGGAGGATGCCCGCCTCGGACAGCCGCTGGTCCGTCGCGGACTGGTTGAGCACCCGCCGGGCCTCGCCGCGCGACAGCCGCCGCCCCGCGCCGTGGTTCACCGAGTAGATGGAGGCCTCGGCCCCCTCCTCCGCGAAGAGGATGGCGCTGCCCGTCTCCATCGAGCCCGGGATGAGGATGGGGTGCCCCGACTTCTCCCACTGCGTGCGGCGCAGCGCCGGGTGCCCGCCCGGGAAGGCCCGCGTCGCCCCCTTGCGCGCCACGAACTTCCCCGCCTCCTTCTGGATGAGGTTGTGGGAGATCTCGTAATAGATGTCCGCCGTCCCGCCGAACACCTCCTCGAGCGCCGCGCACACCGCCTCGCCGATGATGAGCCGGTTGGCCACGGCGAAGTTGGCCGCCATGTTGTGCAGGTTCCAGTACTCGCGCCCCAGCCGGCTCTCCGCGTCCAGCCAGATGAAGTCCTCGCTGCGCTTGCTCAGCCCGAGCTGCGCCGCGCCCTCCACGAAGTAGTGCTTGGCGATGTTCCACCCGAAGCCCCGGCTGCCCGTGTGCAGCATCACCCACACGCGCCCGTCCTCGTCCACCTGCATCTCGGTGAAGTGGTTGCCGCCCCCGAGGCTGCCGAGCTGGTCCCGCTTGTCATAGGCCCGCTCGGGGATGTCCACCCGGTCATCCTCCACGGGGATGAAGTCGCGCTCGGTGGTGGACGCGGTGCGGCCCAGGGCCTTGGCCCCATGGCGCACCACCTCGGCGAACGTGCGCGCGTTGACACTGCGCTGCTTCTGCGCCCGCGAGGCCCCCACGCCCACGGCGATGCGCTTCGTCACCTCGTCGATCCACTGCCGACGTTTGGCCTTGTCGGCCACGTCCTCGGCGGTGAGCGTCGTCTTGAGCTGCACCATGCCGCAGCCGATGTCGTAGCCCGCCGCCGTGGGGAGCAGGATTCCATCCGTCTCCACCACCGTGCCGATCGGCACCCCGTAGCCCACGTGGCAGTCCGGCGTCACCGCCACCCGGGTGACTCCCGGGAAGGACGCCGCGTTCACCACCTGATCGAACACCCCCTCCTCGAGACCGGGCAGCTCGGGGCCCTCGCCCCACAGCAGCTTGTCCGAGAGGAACAGGTGGGCATCCACCCGCATCGTCTTGGTCTTCGGCAGGACGAAGTGGCCCTCCGCGACCTTTTCCAACCTTTGCGTCCAGCTCATGGCGATCTCCCCTCGGAGTCTTTCAACCGACGGTAGCGACGGAAGCGTCCTCTGGGAGCTGACGAACAGAGCAAGCGGCCAACCTTGCGACCGATCAACGGCTCGTGTCCGCGAGATGTCTACCCCCGGGCCCCCGCAGTTGCCCCTTCACTGAAGAATTCCCATTTCTTCTCCACGGAGCATCAAGGGGGTTGGGAGATGGGGATTCTCGGAGCATTGGTGATGGCGGCGACCCTGAACGCGGGGCCGGTGGATGTGAAGACGGCACCGGTGTTCAACCCGGCCGTCTGCAGCAAGAAGCGCGTGGACGCGTGCGGCTGCCACCATGTCTACGGTGTCCGTCACTGCCATCCGAAGCGCAAGAGCGAGCACTGCGAGGCCATGGTGCAGGCCAACGAGCCGGCCGAGAAGAACGCCTCCAGCGCCGAGCAGCTCTTCTCCACCGAGCCGCGGGACGCCTCCAGCGAGGAGCAGACGGAGTCCGCGGCCCTCTGAAGGAGGCCCGCGGGGTGGGGGGCGGCTTCTCGTCGGGGGAGGCGCCTCCAGCCGGGGAAGTCGAGTGTGGATGACTGAACGCGCCCGTCTCTCCGCGGGCACGGCGCCGTCCCTCGGGACTCGGGTGCCTCCGCGGGATGGGCGCGTTCTTCTTTTTCCCGGGCTCAGGACTCGGGGGTGACCGTCACTTCCAGGGTGAACTCGCGCGTCTTCACGCGCTCCAGCTCATCCACCTCGTAGGCCGTGAGGGGCGTGCGCGAGGACACCACCACCCAGCGCGTCCCCGGTGCGGCCCTCACGGCGAGGGTATTCGACGAGAGCCTGCGCACCTCCGCCGGAGAGGGCAGGGGCGCCGCGGGCGAGGCCGGCGCCGGCGGCAGGGCGAGCTGCCCCGGGACGCTCGCCGCCCGCGTGTGCAGCTCCACCATGTCCCGCTTGTCCTCGGGAATGCGCGAGGGGGGCCGGCTCTGGGCGTACGCGTGCGTCAGTCGCGCCAGCGCGTGCGCCACCTCCGAGTCCCGGGGATCCAGCTCCAGCGCCACCTTCAGCGCCGCCCGGGCCCGGGCCTCGCACCCGAGCTGCAGCAGCAGCTCCGCCGCCGTCCGGTACGAGGAGATGGCCTTGCTCCGATCTCCCGCGCGCCGCCAGGCCTCGGCGTGGCGCACGTAGAGGTGCGGGTCCCTCGGCTCGAGCTCGAGCAGCTTGCCGTAGGTGCGCGCGCAATCCGCGAACTTCTTGCGCGCGTAGAGGTCCAGTGCCTCTTCCTTCAGCTCCCTCACCCCCATACCACCCCCCACACGCGCCCGAGATCCGCCCCCGCTGCGTGGAGGAAGTGCAAGCACGGGCTGTGCCGAGGGGCCGGGTGGGAAGGGCGCCGAGCGGCAGTCCCATGGCTCCCGGTTCACCCCGACTTCCCGGAGCCTGTAAGAAGGGAGGAAAGTCCCGTTCCGCGCTGTAATCCCGCCAGGGTCCGCTTCCGGGTCCCAGGAGAGGGGGCCGACAAAAATAAATCAGGGAGGAAACTCCCGGAGGGCCGCCGCGATAATCCTTTTGTAAGCAGGGCGGCGCTGGCGCTGCCCTCCAACCGGAGAGACCCACATGAAGATCGGCGGCTTTCAGCTTCCCAAGATTGACCTCGGCAAGATCATCGGCGGCCCCCTGCTCAACGGCGTCAAGGACGCGCTGAAGAACGTCATCGGTGACTTCTTCAAGTCCGGCTTCGAGGCGGCCAAGAAGAGCCTGCTGGACCAGGTGGCCAAGGCCCTCGGTCTGCCCGCCCCGTCCAAGACCCAGGGTGGCGTGAGCCCCTCCATGCCCTCCACCCCCGCCCCCGTGGGCGGTGGCGCGGCCCCGGCGCCCAGCATCCCGACGCGCTCGGGTGTCGAGGCGGGCGCCATCGGCGGC
>NZ_DASVSO010000247.1:0-13282 GCF_036388035.1 Archangium sp. | reverse complement strand
TAAGTCCCCTCACGTATGCGAGTGCCGCTCCTGCCCCTGCTGTTGTTGATCGCCCTGCCGCTCCTGGCGGAGGCGGCCCCCTTCCCGGTGACGGCCGCCCCCGCGCGGGTGGTGCTCGGCCGGGACACGACGGTGGTGGTGCAGGTGCAGGTGCCGCGCGGCACGCCCCCGCTCCGGGCCATGGCGTCCACGGGCAGCCTCCAGCCGCTGCCCGCCACCGCTCCGGGTGTCTACGCCTACCACTGGGTTGCTCCGGACATCCGCTATCCGCTCCTGGCGGTGCTGGCCTTCTGGGTGGACTCGCCCACCGCTCCGCCCGAGGTCACCACCGTCCACATCCCCCTGTTGGGCCGCACGACGCTGGACGTGGCCACGGACGTGGGGGCCGGAGCCCAGGTGGTGGTGCAGGTGGCCGACATGCGCTTTGGCCCCGTCACCACCAACCGCAAGGGCCGCGCCCAGGTGCAGGTGGAGGTGCCTCCCGGAGTGCGCGAGGCCCGGGTGCTGGCCACCGCCAAGGGGCGGCAGACCGATCGCACCGCCCGGCTCGACGTGCCTCCCGAGCGGCCCCTGCTCGCCCTCCTCAGCCCCGACGTCCTCCCGCCGGACACGGGCGGGTGGTTGCTCGTCCTGGGCGAGGCCCCTACCCCGCTCGCGGAGCTGGAGCTGCAGGTGCAGGGCGGGAGCGTGGAGGCACTGCCCGAGGCGCCGGGCGTGTTCCGCGTGAAGCCCGAGCCCTCGGCGAGCGCCGTGGTGGTGGATGCCCGTCGGAAGGATGGGACCGCCGGAGCGCGGATCATGGCCCCAGTGTCGGCGCCCATCGTCGCGCACGTCGCCCCGCCGGAGCCTCCTCCCGCGCCGGTCGTGGTGCCCGTGGCGCCAGCCTGGTGGGCGCCGTGGCTCCAGCGCGAGAACCTGTCGCTCCACCTGCTGGCCGGAGGCTTCTTCGCGGGCGGCGACAACCTCGGCCCGCTGGCCTCGGTGGGCATGGGGTATCGCCTGCCTCCGCTGGGCGGCCGGTTCACGCTGGAGGCCGAGGTGGGGCTGCGCCGGTCCACGAGCCAGCCCCTCATCCCGGAGCTGGGGGCGCTGAACGCGCGCATGGTGGCCGTGCCGCTGCTGCTCTCCGCCCGGGTCCTCGCCTTCGAGCGCGGTCCCCTCTCGCTCTACGGCCGCGCGGGCGCCGGGATGATGCACTTCGAGCAGGAGACGACGAGCGAGTTCTTCCCCGGTGCGAACACCGAGTCGGGGAGGACGTTCACGGGCTTCCTCGGCGCCCAGGCGGCCTGGAACCTCGGGGTGGTGAGCGCCCTGGTCGAGCTGCGCGGCAGCTTCGCCGACGCCGAGACGACGCAGATCAAGGCCCGGCCCGGCGGCCTGTCCCTCTGCGTGGGAGTGAGGTACGCGTTATGAGAAAGGTCCTGTCGACCCTGCTCGTGGCGCTGCTGTGCGCGTGCGAGCCCGAGAAGCCCTCTTCACCGTCGGAGCTGCGCATCCTCTCCATCGCGCCCACGCAGCAGAGCGCCGCCGAGGCCAAGACCGTCACCGTGGAGCTGGATCTGGATCCCCGCTTCCTCGTGGACTACAGCGCGCAGACGGCACGGCTGCTCGACCAGCCGACCCTTCAGGTGGGCTCGCAGACGGTGCCGCTGGAGCGCTACCTCGGCGAGGGCCGTTTCGAGGGCACCGTGCCCCCGGGCCTGGGCGTGGGCACCCACGACATCCGGGTGTCGCTGCCGGACGGGCGCGAGGCCACCCTCGCCCAGGCCTGGCGGGTGCGGCCCTCCGTCGGCTTCTGGGTCGAGTCCATCGGCCCCCAGATCCAGGACCGGCCCTTCATCGTCACCATCCATGCCTCGGGCACGGACGCGGAGCAGTTCGAGGGGACGGTGACGCTGAGCATCCTGTGGTTACAGGGCAATGCTCCCTCCACCCGCTTCCAGAGCGGCCCCTTCGCCAACGGCGTGCGGCGGCAAGAGCTCGAGATCAACACCCCCGGTAACATCCTCCTCCGCCTGGAAGACGAGGAAGGAAGAGAGACCTATTCCAATGCGTTCCGGGTGGACCCGAAGCACTGAGTCACGAGGCACATGAGCACGGATTCCTCTCCCCCCTTCTCCTGGCACTTCTCGCTCGGCCGCATCCCGGTCGTGATCGAACCAAGCTTCTGGCTGGTGACGGCCCTCTTCGGGATGGTCGGAGCCCGGGGCGTGCCCCAGATCCTCTCCTGGGTGGGCGTCTGCTTCGTGTCCATCCTCATCCACGAGCTGGGACACGCGCTGGTGTCCATGAGCCTGGGCAGCGGCTGGGCGAGCATCCGCCTCTATTCCATGGGCGGCCTCTGCTACCACCAGGGCCTGAGCCGCTGGCGGAGCGTGGCCGTCGCCGCCGCCGGGCCCCTCGCGGGCTTCCTTTTCGGTGGCATCATCCTGGCCGTCAACCACCTGGCTCCCCCGCGCAGCCTGATGACCTTCGTCATCTTCCGGGATCTGATGTGGGTGAACTTCGGGTGGGGCATCATCAACCTGCTGCCAGTGCCTCCGCTGGATGGAGGCCACGTGGCGGGTGGCGTGCTCGGGCCCACCCGGCAACGGATCGCCCTCTGGCTGGGCATCATCACCTCCGCCGGCGTGGTGCTCCTGGCCCTCAGCTCCCGGATGTTCTACGCCGCCTTCATGTTCGGCTTCATGGGCTACGGCTGCTACCAGGCCCTCTCGACAACGCGGGATCTCAAGCCCCTCAAGCCCGTGAAGGTCGCGGAGCTCGAGCCGGACGCGCTCGCTCGCGCCTGGCAGGCCCTGCGCTCCGGCAACGAGACCGAGGCGGCCCGGCTGGGGCACCTCGCGCTGTCGGCGGCGAAGCCGGGTCCGGAGAGCAACGCGGCACGGGATCTGCTCGCCTGGGTGTCGCTCACCGAGGGCAATGCCCGCGCCGCTGTGTCCCACCTGGAGAAGGTGGAGCCGCCCCAGGCCGCGCGTCCCTTCAGTCTGGCCATGGCGTTCAACGCCCTGGGCATGCCGGATCGCGCCCTGCCCCACGCGCTGGCCGCGGTGGAGAAGGAGCCCTCGGATCAGGCCGCCGCGCTATCGGTGCGCCTGCTGACGAAGGCCCAGCGGCTGGACGAGGCCGAGCGCATCGCCCGGGAGTTCGCCTGGAAGACGCCCGCCATGCGCAACGCGCGGCTGGCGGACGTGGCGTCGGCCCGGGGTGACTTCGGCGCGGCGGCGGAGTTCTACGCCACCGCCTTCGAGGCCGCGGGGCGCGCGGAGGATGCGTACCAGTCCGCCTGTCACTACGCGCGTGCCGGCCACGTGGAGCGGGCCACGGACTTGCTCGAGCGCGCGCTGAAGGCGGGTTACGACGACTTCGAGGCGCTCGGCCAGGAGCCCGCGCTGGCCGAGGTCCGTTCCGTCCCGGCGATCGCCGAGCAGCTCGCCCAGCGCAGCCGGGGCGCGGCCTAGAGCGCGGGCACCGGCCAGCCGGCGGGGTAGTTGAGGTAGGCCGTGCCGGCGGAGGCCTTCAGCCACAGGGGCTCAAACTCGGAGCGCAGGTAGGTGCGCTGCACGGCGGCGTCGCTCGCGGCGGCCGGATCGTTCACCACCGGGTTGCCGGACGCGTCGAAGCCCACCACCACCATGAGGTGGCCAGCGCTCGAGGCGATGGGCGCTCCGGTGAGCTCCCCGCTGCCCCACGAGATGCTGACGATGACGGGGACGCCCGCGGCGATCCACGGCTCGAGCTGGGCCAGGGTGGTGAAGCGCGTCACGTGGGACTGGAGCCCCTTGGTGGCGGCATAGGCGGTGTTGAAGGGCCAGTTGCCGTGGCCCTTGAAGACCCAGTCATAGACGCCGCTGACCGCCGCGCGCACGTGCGGCTCGCAGGCGCCCGTATCCCCCGCCCAGTAGCGGAGCACCATGGCCGTGGAGGTGGGGCTGCACCAGACCTGACCGCCATCCGGGTAGACCATCTGCGAGCACTCGGGCACGGCGAGCACCTGGTTCCAGAGGGCGGGATTGCCCACGGAGCCGACCGGGCTGCGCTCCGGCGAGGTGGAGGCGGTGACGGCGCTGGCGCGCACGCGCGGCAGGGCGATGCCATCCGCGCTGAAGAGCCGCACCTTCACCTGGAAGGCAGTCGGCGAGGCCTTCTTGTTCGTGACGACCAGGGTGTCGATGCCCACGTAGGCATTGGTGTCCGACTGGGAGCCCGCCGAGTGGCGCCGCACCGTCGTGCTGTCCGCCGCCCACACGCCCAGGTTGTACCACTTGGTCCACACGCCGGAGATCTGCGCGCGGATCTGCGTCTCCACCCAGGTGCCAGCGGGAGTCTCGGCCTCCCAGGAGGCGATGGCCTCGCGGAAGCCGAAGCCGGCGGCCATCACGGGGCTGGTGGCCTCGCCCACGCGGAAGCTGCCCCCGTTGTAGAAGTTGCCGCCGTTGTAGGCGCCGGGCGCATAGGGATCCGTCCCGACCGGGGCCGTCTGGGGATCCAGCTGCAGCGAGCCCTCCGCCGTGAGGCTCACCCCGCTGCGCTGCCACGAGGAGAAGTCGCCTCGGCTCCCCTGCCAGCGCACGAAGGAACTCTGGCCCGCGGCTGCCACCGCCGGCACCAGCGCAAGAGTGACGACCAACGCGAGGACACCCGTTCTGAAGCTCCGCATGAACCACCTCCTGACTATCGAGGGGTTCCTTGCTTACTCGTCTTCCAGGAAAATATGAAAATGATTCCCGGGGGCCTTCCCCGCCAGGCGGCCAGTGTCCAATACCCGAGATTGCTGCCAGAATGGGGCGGCCCCCTATGACGGACGCCGCCCGCAAGCTCCCTCCGCCCGAAGTGCCCGACGCGGAAGAGGCCCCCCCTCCTGAGTCCCTCAGTGTCCTCGTGGTGGATGACTACGACGACGCCCGCGAGATGTACGCCGAGTACCTCGAGTTCCTCGGCTACCACGTCCAGACGGCTCGCGACGGCCAGGAGGCCGTCGACTACGCCCGGGAGCACCACCCGGACGTCATCCTCATGGACCTGTCGCTGCCCGTGCTCAGCGGGTGGGAGGCCACCCGGCAGCTCAAGGAGGACGAGCGCACCCGCGACATCCCCGTGATGGCCCTCACCGGCCACGTCCTCCCCATCCATACCGAGCAGGCCCGGGAGGCCGGCTGTGATGCCTTCCTCGCCAAGCCCGCCCTCCCGGACACGGTGGCCGACCAGATTCGCGTCCTCCTCCAGAAGGCGGGAGGCAAGTCGCGCGTCCGGTGAACGCCAGGGCCAACGCTCCCCACGAGGGCTGGCACCCACCGCGGGAGTTCGACGAGTACCGGGTGCTGCGGCCCCTCGGGCGTGGGCGCACCGGGCGCGTCTACCTCGCCCACGACACGCTGCTCGACCGCGCCGTGGCGGTGAAGTTCATCCCCGCGCTCGATAACGACGTCCTCGCTCGCTTCCTCATCGAGGCGCGCGCCACCGCCCGCATCCAGCACCCCAACGTCGCCACCCTCTATCGCGCGGGTCAGTTCGAGGGGCAGCCCTACCTCGTCTCCGAGTACGTCCGCGGCGTCTCCCTGGACCGGCTGCCCAGGCCCCAGCCTTGGGAGCGCGTGCTGGACATCGGCATCGACCTGGCGCGCGGGCTCGCCGCTGCCCACCGCCGCAACGTCCTCCACCGGGATCTCAAGCCCGGCAACGCCATCCTCGAGGAGTCCGGCGAGGTGAAGCTGCTGGACTTCGGCCTGGCCAAGCTGCTCGACGACGTGCCGGGCCCGGCTTCCGACGCCGCGCCGGACGCCGTCCCCGACGAGAGCCCCGCTCCTCCGGACGTCGAGCTGCCCTCGCTCACCCACGGCTCCCTCGTGGGGACGCCCTACTTCATGTCCCCCGAGGCCTGGCGCGGAGAGCCGGGCTCGGTCCGCTCGGACCTCTACTCCCTGGGGGCGGTGCTCTACGAGCTCGCCGCCGGCCGGGGCCCCTTCCGCCACGTCCCCGTCCAGGAGCTGCGCCAGGCCCTCCAGGCCGAGGAGGCGCGTCCGCTGTGCGAGGCCGCTCCGGAGGTGGAGCCCCGCTTCGCGGCGGTGGTGGAGCGTGCCCTGCGCCGGGAGCCCACCGAGCGCTTCGCCTCCGCCGACGAGCTGCTGGAGGCCCTGGAGGACTTGAAGGCCGGCGACACCGCCGCGCGCATCCCCGAGGGCAACCCCTACCGCGGCCTGCAGGCCTTCCAGGAGGAGCACCGCGCCCTCTTCTTCGGCCGCCGGCAGGAGGTGCGCGCCGTGGTGGAGCGGCTGCGCGCCAGCCCCTTCGTCCTCGTCACCGGTGACTCCGGGGTGGGCAAGTCCTCCCTGTGCTTCGCCGGCGTGCTGCCCCTGGTGGTGGAGGGCGCGCTGGAGGACGGCTTCCAATGGAACGTGGCCCGCATGGTGCCCGGCCGCCGCCCCGTGGTCGCCCTCGCCGCCGCGCTCGCCCCCCACGTCCCGCTGGAGGAGGCCCGCATCGAGCAGCTCGCCCGCGCCGAGCCCGCCACGCTGCTGCGCGCCCTCCGCGCCTCCCTGGGCGGCGGCTCCCGCAGGGCGGTGATCCTCCACGTGGATCAGCTCGAGGAGCTCATCACCCTGAGCGAGCCGGCGGAGGCGGCGCAGCTCGCGGAGCTGCTGGGACAGCTCGCCTCGGGCATGCCGGGGGTGCGCCTGCTGGCCACCGCCCGCAGCGACTTCCTCACCCGGCTCGGCGTGCTGCCCGGCCTGGGCGAGGCCCTCTCGCGCGCCCTCTACCTGCTGCGCCCCCTGGGCCGCGCCGAGGTGCGCGAGGTGGTGACGGGCCCCGCGCGCGTCAAGGGCGCTCGCTTCGAGTCCGAGGCCCTCATCGGCACCCTGGTGGAGTCCACCCTGCGCGCCGAGGGCAGCCTGCCGCTCCTCCAGTTCACCCTGGCCGAGCTGTGGGAGGCACGCGATCGGGCCCGGGGCCTCATCCCCGCGGCCGCCCTGGAGGCCCTCGGCGGCGTCAATGGCGCGCTCGCCGGGTACGCGGATGGTGTCATCGACCAGCTCCTGCCGGATCAGCAGGGGGCGGCGCGGCGGCTGCTCATGCGGCTCGTCACGGTGGACGGCACCCGCGCCCGCCGCTCCGAGGCCGAGCTGCTCGGCCAGGAGCCGGCCTCGCGCGCCGCGCTGGAGGCGCTCATCCGCGCGCGACTGGTGGTGGCTCGCCGCTCCGAGGAGGGCTCCACCTTCGACATCGCCCACGAGGCGCTCCTCACCGGCTGGGCCCGGCTCGCCCGGTGGCTGAGCGAGGCCAACGAGGCGCGTCAGCTGCACGCCCGGCTGGAGCGGGCCGCCGCCGAGTGGGAGCGGATGGGGCGCTCTCGCGAGGCGCTGTGGGGGGCCCGGCACCTGGCCGAGGTGCGTCCCCTCACCCTGGAGGGCCTCTCGGTGCGCGAGGCCGCCTTCCTCGAGGCCTCGCGCCAGGGCATGCGTCGCGGCAAGCTGCGCACGCGTGCGCTCGCCGTGGGCTTCATCGCCTCGCTGGCGCTGGTGTACGCCGGCCTGCGGGTGAATGGCTGGTACACCCTGGAGCGGCAGGTGCGCGCCCAGCTCACCGAGGCCCAGGTCCGCCTGGAGCACGCCCGCGAGCGGCACGGCGCGCTGGAGCGGGCCCGGGCGGAGTCCTTCGCCCTCTTCGACGGCGGCAAGCAGCAGGAGGCCGGGCCGCGCTGGGCCGAGGCACTCCGGCTCCAGACGGAGACGGAGCGGGCCTATGCCCGAGCCAGTGACGCGCTGGAGAAGGCGCTGGTGCTCGACCCGGGTCGCGAGGAGACGCGGCGGGCCTTCCTGGACGTGCTCTCCGAGCGCGCCGGGCTCGCCGAGAGCACCTTCCGCCCCCGCGCTCGCGACGAGCTGCTGCAGCGCATGCGCCTGCATGATCCCACGGGCGAGCACGTGGCGCGCTGGGAGGCCCCCATGCGGCTGCACCTGCGCACCTCGCCCGCCGGGGCCACGGTGTCCCTGGCCCGCTACGAGTCCACCGAGGAAGGAGCGCGGGTGCTCGCTCCCGCCTCGTCCCCGGGCCGGACTCCGCTGGAGGGACTCTCCCTGGAGCGCGGCACCTGGGTGGTGGAGCTGAGCGCCCCCGGGCGGGCTCCGGTGCGCCACCTGCTGCGCGCCGAGCCCGGTGCCGAGCGCACCGTGGAGCTGGCCCTGCCGGAGACCTCCCGCGTCCCCGAGGGCTTCGTCTACGTGCCACGGGGTACCTTCCTCTCCGGCACCGCCTCGGACGAGGACATCCGCCAGTTCTTCGACACGGCGCCCCTGCACGCGGTGGAGACGGGGCCCTACCTCATCTCCCGCACCGAGGTGACGTACGGCGAGTACCTGGCGTGGTTGGAGACGCTGCCCGAGGAGGAGCGGACACGCCGCACGCCCCATGGCACCACGGTGAACACGGTGAGCGCCGAGGTGGAGCTGAAGCGGCTGCCGGACGGGCACTGGCACCTGCGCTTCCAGCCCAACTCGGTGGCGTACGAGGCGCGCGAGGGAGAGCCCATCCGCTACACCCCGCGCTCGCGGCAGGTGGAGCAGGACTGGCGGCGCATGCCGGTGGGCGCCATCGACTACACGGATGCGAAGGCCTACGCGGCGTGGCTGGCCCAGACGGGCCGCGTCCCGGGCGCGCGGCTGTGCACGGAGTGGGAGTGGGAGCGGGCCGCCCGGGGCGCGGACGAGCGCGAGTTCCCCCACGGCGACACGCTGCTGCCCCACCAGGCCAACTACGACGAGACGTACGGCAAGGAGGGCGCCAGCTTCGGACCGGACGAGGTGGGCCGCCACCCCGAGTCGCGCAGCCCCTTCGGTCTGGACGACATGGCCGGCAACGTCTTCGAGTGGATGGACTCCGTCCTCCAGCCC
Organism: Archangium sp.; assembly: GCF_036388035.1. Classification (GTDB taxonomy): domain Bacteria; phylum Myxococcota; class Myxococcia; order Myxococcales; family Myxococcaceae; genus Archangium. The sequence continues at coordinate 4,394 of NZ_DASVSO010000247.1, read as the reverse complement.
GGCCTCCCGGTGTCCCGCGGCGGCAGCTACTACTTCGCCTCCAGCACTGCCCGCATCCCCAACCGCGAGACGCCCGAGCCCGGCTTCCGGGATCTCAACGTCGGTATGCGCCTGTGCGCGGATGCGCCCGCCGCCCCCTGAGTGCCCGGCAGCGGACACCGTCCGCGTCCACCCGACGACATCCGCCTCGCCCTCCAGTGCCAAGGTGCTCCCCACTCACGTAGGAGTGGGGCTCGAGGCCGTTCCACCCCCCCCAGCCTCGGGACGGCCCCTTCCCCCCTGGAGTCCCATGCGCCCGTCCTCGCTCTGCTTCTGGCTCGCCGCTACCCTGTCGCTGTCGGCCTGCGCCAACTCCCTCGCCCCCGAGGAGCTGGCCCCCCGCTCCTTCACCCAGGCCCCGCTGACGGTGGACAACGGCAAGGACCTCAACGGCAAGGATCTCAACGGCAAGGATCTCAACGGCTCCGACCTGTCGAAGTTCATGGTGAGCGTGAACTTCAACCCGGCGAAGAAGGGAGGAGCGACGCTCGATGACGCGTGGCTCGAGGGCACGACCTTCTATGGCCACAAGGGCAGCAACATCTACCTGGGCGAGGAGTTCGTCGGCGTCGAGTTCCAGGGCAACCTGGGCGATGGCAGCACGGTGCCGGTGCGCATTACCGGCATGAACCCGGCCCCGGTGCCCAACGAGGACGTCCTCCTCTACAGCCTGGAGTACCGCGGCACGGACGGTGTGTGGCGCCCGACCTGCCAGGACGCCGCCGGCAGCGCGATACAGGCCCTGCCCCTGGAGGGTGTGTGGGACTACCGCCAGGGCGTGGCGGGTGGCGGCTCGAAGACGAATGACTCGCAGCGCTTCACCTTCGCGTGCCTGGGAGGCGCCATCGCCAAGTGCGCGCTGTGGGGCTACCGGCCGTGGGCCAGCTACAACGGCACGCCGCTCGAGGCCTACCACCAGGCGTGCACGCGCATGGTGCGCGCCGACTACTGCGGCACCGGGCAGAGCTACACGAAGACGGGCAACCGCATCAATTTCTACGATGAGCTCGGCGTCCAGCAGGACAGCGCGGACTGGATGTTCGAGGCGGAGTGGGACGTCAACGGCGCCCGCTGCATCTACGCCCTCAACCGCACCAACGCGAGCCTGCCCTGCTTCGACTCGCGGGCGGACCTCCTGTGCGGCCAGCAGCTCAGCCAGAGCCGTGGGGCGCTGATGCGCAACGAGACGCCCGGCACCCTGGGCGTGGACCTGGGCCTGTAGCGCGGCCGAGGGCCTCAGCGGGCCGTGCGCAGCAGCTCCACGGCCCGCGCCATGTCCGCCGGCAGGGGGGACTCCAGCGCTCGCGCCTCCACCCCGGGCAGCGCTGGCAGCTCCAGCCTCGCCGCGTGCAGCGGGGTGCGCGCCAGCACCTCCTCCTCCCCTTCCCCGCCCAGCTCCTTCGCTCGCAGGGGCTCGTCCCGCCCGTACTGGTGATCCACCAGCAGCGGGTGCCCTTGCGAGAGCAGGTGCACGCGGATCTGATGCGTCCGGCCCGTGAGGGGCTCGGCCTCCACCAGCGAGGCCGCGGCGAACAGCTCCACCGGCCGCACCCGCGTGCGCGAGGGCTTGCCCTCCTCGCCCGGCCGAGCCACCCGCATGCGCCCCTTGCGCGCGGGCACCAGCGCCGCGTCCACCACCCGCGGCGCCTCCACCCGGCCCTCCACCAGCGCCAGGTAGCGCTTGTGCACCTTGCCGGACTCGAAGGCCATCGACAGCGTCCGGTGCTTCTCGGGCTCCAGGGCGAACACCATCACCCCCGAGGTGTCGCGATCCAACCGGTGCACCACGTACACCTTGCGCCCGAGCTTCTCCTCCAGCACCTCGCGCAGGGACGGCCCGCTGCCCTCGCCGCGCCCGGGGATGACGAGCATCCCCGCCGGCTTGTCCACCGCGAGCAGGCCCGCGCCCTCGAAGAGAACGCGGACGTCGCTCACTGGTAGTCCGTGGCGGGCACCACCGTCACGGGCCCCAGCCCCTTGAGCTGCTTCTTCACCTCCTCGGCGCGCCCCAGCACCACGATGAGCGGCGGCTTGGGGAAGAGGTACTTCGACGCCACCGCCACCGTCTGCTTCGACGTCACCGCCAGCAGCCGCTCGCGGAACTTCTCCACCCAGTCGTCCCCGAGCGCGTTGAGGTACATGTCGCTGATGACGGCCGCCACGGACTCGTTCGTCTCCGTGCGCAGCGGGTACAGCCCCGCCAGGTAGCGCTGGGCCTTCTTCAGCTCGGCCGCGGGAATGCCGCCCTCGCGCACCTTCGCCACCTCGGCGAGCGACACGTCGATGATCTCCCGCGTCTTGTCCGTCTTGGTGAAGGTGGAGATGCCGAACACGCCCCCGGCGCTCATCGTCTCGAAGTAGCTGTGGATGCCGTACGTCAGGCCACGCTCCACGCGCACCTCGTTCACCAGCCGCGAGGTGAAGCCCCCGCCCAGCGCGATGTTCATCGCCGTGGACGGGAAGTAGTCCGCATGGCCGATCCGGAAGCCCGGCCCGCCGATGCGCACCTGCGACTGCGTCTGCTCCGGCTTGTCCACCACCAGCACCCGGCCCGTGGCCACCGTGTCGCCCGGCGGCAGCTCCGCCAGTGACTCCGGCCCGCCCTCCCAGCCGGCGAAGGCCTTCTCCGCCTCCTCCCTCACCTGACTCGGGCTCACCGCGCCCACCACCGTCAGCAGCGCCACCCGAGGGCCCATCCGCTCCCGGTGGAAGCGCACCACGTCCTCGCGCTGGAAGGAGAGCACGTGCGGCGTGCTGCCCCCCACGTCGTGGCCGTACGGGTGGTCTCCCCACAGCGCCCGCGTTAAGGCGCGATCGGCGATCACCGACGGATCATCCAGGTCATTGGCGAAGCCCGCCAGCGCCCGCATCTTCGCCATGTCGAACTCGCGCTCGGGGAAGGCGGGCTCGCGGACGATCTGCCCCAGCATGGACAGCATGGCCGGGAAGTGCTCGGCGGGCGTGACGACGAAGAGCGACAGCAGATCCTCGTTGGCCCCCACCGAGAAGCTCGCGCCGACGAACTCGATCGTCTCGTCGATCTCGTCCGCGCTCAGCTTCGCCGTGCCCCGGCGCATCAGGCGCGCGGTGAAGTCCGCCAGGCCGTGCTTGTCCTTGGGATCCGTGGAGCTGCCGGCGCGGATGACGAGCCGCGCGGCCACCAGCGGCAGGGGCCCGCGCTCGGCGGCCAGCACCTTCAGCCCGCTGGAGGTGGTGCTCTCGTGGACTTCGGGCAGCGTCAGGGCCACCGGGGTGGGAGTCGCCTTCTTCTTGCTCGTGGCTCGGGTGGCCATCTACTCGACGTCCTTTCCGTCTGCGCTGTCTGCTCCGTCGGTCGTTCCATCCGCGGCGGGAATGAGCGTCACCACGGAGCGGCGCTCGGGCTGGAAGTACTTCGCGGCCACTTGCTTCACCCGCTCGTTGGTGGTGGTCGCGTACACCGAGGGCAGCGACAGCCCGTCCTGCCACGAGCCGAGCAGCATCTCGTAGTGGCCCATGGCGTGGGCGCGCCCGCTGTTGGTCGCCAGCTCCCGGAGGTGATCCGCGCGCAGGTTGTTCTTCGCCTTCTGCAGCTCGCGCTCCGTCAGGCCCTCGCTGGCCACGCGCGCCAGCTCCGCGTAGAGGGCCTCCTCCACCTTGCGCGGCTCCGAGTCCGGCTTGAGCTCCAGGTAGACGATGATCGCCCCCGGATCCACCCGCCAGCCCCAGTCCACCATCACCGAGATGGCCAGCTGCGTGTCGTAGACGAGCTTCTTCACCAGCCGGCTGCCCTCGCCCTTCGTCAGCGCGTACTGGATGATGTCCAGCACGAGCGTGTCCTCGTCGCGCGCCGCCGGGCCGCGGAAGGCGATCATCAGCGCGGGGGACTGGGCGGGGTGGCGCACCTCGGCGCGGCGCTCGCCCTTCTGCTCCGGCTCGGCGTTGAGCACGGGCTCGGGCGTGGGGCCCTTGGGGATGTCGCCGTAGTAGCGGCGCACCAGCGCCAGCGTCTTCTTCGGATCAATGGCCCCGCAGATGTAGAGCACCGCGTTGTTGGGCGCGTAGTAGGTGCGGAAGTACTGCTCGCAGTCCTTGCGGGTGATGTTCTCGATGTCCTTCATCCACCCGATGACGGGCCAGCGGTAGGCGTGCGCCTTCCACACGAGCGTGCCCAGCTCCTCGTCCATCGTCCCGGTGATGTCGTTGTCCACCCGGACGCGGCGCTCCTCCATCACCACCTGGCGCTCGCTGGTGAGGGCCTCGTCGTTGATGCGCAGCGAGCGCATCCGGTCCGACTCCAGGTCCAACACCGTCTCGAGGGCCTCGGCGGCGAAGTCCTCGTAGTACACCGTCATGTCCGTGGACGTGTACGCGTT
>NZ_DASVSO010000246.1:0-4642 GCF_036388035.1 Archangium sp. | reverse complement strand
CCCCGTACTTGAGCGCGTTGGACAGCAGGTTCGTCACCACCTGGTCCAGGCGCAGGCGGTCCCACCGGCCGAGGACGGGCCACGGGGGGCTGCGCACCGACACGGCGCACTCGGCCTTGGCGGCCTGGGGCTCGAAGCGGGCGACCACCTCGCGGACGACCTCGGCGAGGTCCACCTCCTCCCACTCCAGCTCGAGCTTGCCGGCGCCGATGCGCGACACGTCCAGCAGGCTCTCGATGAGGCGGTCGAGCCGGGCCACCTGCCGGTCGACGACCTCCAGGTGCGCGAGCAGCTCCTGGGAGTCCACCACCCCCTGCGGGCCGCGGGCCACCTGGCGCATCCGGTGCAGCTTGAGCCGCAGCGGCGTGAGCGGCGTCTTCAGCTCGTGCGCGGCGACCGAGAGGAACTCGTCGCGCACCTGCACCGCCTCGCGCGCCTCCTGGAAGAGCCGCGCGTTGTCCGCCGAGATGCCGGCGCGGCGCGCCAGGTCCTCCGCCAGCCGCAGCTCCCGCTCGTCATACTCCCGCCCGGAGTCCGCGTAGACGAGGGTGAGGGCGCCCAGAATCCGCCCCCGGCTGAGCAGCGGCACACAGAGGTAGGAGCGCAGGCCGAGCTCGCGCATGAGCCGCGACTGCTCCTCGTTCCACCCCTCGTCGAGCAGGAAGGACTCCGGGACGGAGGGGAACCACTCCAGCTCGCCGGTGCGCAGCACCTTGGGCAGCCCGCTCTTCGCGTTCCAGTTGAGGGGGAAGCGGTGCTGCACCTCGTGCACCAGCGCCACCTTGTCGGGCTCCCGGTGCGCCGCCGCGAGGCGCCGCGGGCTCCCATCCGCCTGCAGCATGTCGACGGCGCACCAGTCCGCCAGCGTGGGCACCATGAGCCGGGCGACGTTGCCCAGGGTGGCCTCGTAGTCGAGCGACGTCGAGAGCAGCGCGCTCGCGCGGGCGAGGAAGCGCGAGGCCTCCTCCGAGCGCCGCTGCTCGGTGACGTCCATGTGGAGGCCCACCCACTCGCGCACCTGGCCGTTCTCCGCCAGCACCGGCACGCCCCTCACCGCCATGTGGCGGTACTGCCCATCGTGCCGACGCACCCGGTGCTCCAGCTCGAAGACCTTCCGGCCCCGCAGGGCCTCGAACCAGGCGCGCACCGTCCGGGTGCGATCCTCGGGGTGGATGCACTCCAGCCAGCCGTACCTGCCATCGAAGTACTTCTCGCACGACTGCCCCGTGAAGGAGCGCCAGCTCGGGGAATCGGCGGAGACATGGCCCTCGGGGTCCATCGTCCAGACAATCTGCGAGATGGCGTGGGTGAGGGAGCGGAAGCGCTCCTCGCTCTCACGCGAGGCCTCATGCTGTTGGTGCAGCCGCGTCGACAGCTCCTCGGCCCGCAGACGGGCGCGCATCTGCTCGGTGACCTCGGAGGCGCACACGAGGACGCCCTCGGCCTTCCCGTCCGCCTGGTGCAGGGGCTGGTAGACGAAGTCGAAGAAGGCCGTCTCCCGCGCGCCCTTCTCCTTCCCACCGAGCACGATGGGAATCGCCTTGCCCGACACCGGCTCGCCCGTGCGCAGCACGTGGTCCAGCAGCTCGAAGAAGCGCTGCCCGTCGAGGTCCGGGTGCGCCTCGCGTGCCGGCTTGCCGAAGATGTCCCGCTGCCCGACGACATGGAGGAAGCACGGGTTGGCGAACTCGTAGACGTGCGTGGGCCCGCGCACCAGGGCGATGGCCACGGGCGCCTGGGTGAAGACGCCGTGCAGCCGGGCCCGCTGAATCCCCGCCTCCAGCAGCGCCGCGTGCTCGCGCGCCAGCAGCTCGGCATGCTCCTCGCGCATCCGGTTCGCCTGCTCCTTGAGCTGACGGTCCCTCTCGAAGAGCTCCACGAAGAGCCCCACCTTGGCCCGCAGCACCTCCGGGTCGAACGGCTTGGTGAGGTAGTCCACCGCGCCCTCGACGTAGCCCTGGATGATGTAGGACTGCTCCCGGTGGATGGCGGACATGAGGATGATGGGCGTGCCCCGGTTGCGCTCCCGCAGGCGGATGAGCCGCGCCGTCTCGAGGCCATCCATTCCTGGCATCAGCGCATCCAGGAGGATGACGGCGAAGTCCTCGCGCAGCAGCTGCCGGAGCGCCTGCTCCCCGGAGGTGACCTTCACCACGCGCACCGGCAGGGGCTCCAGCACGGCCTCCAGCGCCACGAGGTTCGTGGGATGGTCATCCACCAGGAGCACGGAGGGCCTGGAATTCAACCTCGGCACGAGCGACCTCTCCCTCGGTCATCGAGGTGCTCGCCAACCGGTCGTCCCAGGCCGACTGCCCCCCTCGCTCGCGCCTCGGTAAGAACTTTCCAGAATGTAAGAGGCCCCGTGGGGCAATGCCGGAGCGTGCGGGCCTCTCCACCGTGCTCCGGCCAGGAAGGGTCCGCACGCCCCCTCGGGAGGGCCTGCTAATGGACGATTCCTGGAATCACCGCCTTGCGCCTCCATTCCGGCTGCGGCGTGATGGGTGGGGGTCTTCATCCAGGCATGCCCGATTCCAACCTACCCGCTCCTCCCGAGGCAGCGGCGTTGCTGGCCGAGCGCGAGCACCTGCGCGCGGTGTTGCGGATGATGCCGGTGGCCGTCCTCGTCGTGGATGCGCGGGGGTACTTCGTGGAGGCCAACCCCGCCACCGAGGCCATCTGGGGCGCGGGCATGCCGCGGGTGGGGCTGGAGGGCTACGGGCTCTACGAGGGCTACTGGCCGAGGAGCGACCGGCGGCTGGAGGCGCACGAGTGGGCGCTGGCGCGCACGCTGCGCGACGGCCAGCCGGTGGTGAACGAGGAGGTGGACATCATCTCCTTCGATGGCGCGCGGCGCACCGTGCTCACCTCCACCACCCCCCTGCGGGACGAGCGGGGCACCCTCCTCGGGGCGGTGGCGGTGCACGTGGACATCACCACGCGCCGGCAGGCGGAGCACGCCGAGTCCTTCCTCGGCGAGGCCACGCGCCTGCTGGTGGAGTCGCTGGACTGGGAGGGCACGCTGCAGGCCGTGGCGCGGCTGGCCACGCGCTACCTGGCCGAGGGCTGCGTCATCGACGTGCTGGGCGCTGACGGGGAGTTGCACCGGCTGGCGGTCGCCGCGAGGGATCCCCAGCGCGACGCGCTGCTGCGCCAGGCGCTGCGCTTCCCCCCGAAGGTGGGAGGCCCCAGCCCGCTGGCCCGGGTGCTCGCCGAGGGCCGCCCGCTGCTCATCCCGGACATCACCTCCGAGCACCTGGACACGCATGCGCGCTCACCGGAGCACCGGCGGCTGCTGGAGGAGCTGTCGGGACGCGCCTGCATGGTGGTGCCGCTGTCGCTGGGGGAGCGGCGGCTGGGCATCATCAACTTCGTCCTCTATACGCCGGGGCAGGGCTACTCGGAGCGGGAGCTGCGCTACGCCGAGGAGCTCGCCCGGCGCGCGGCCTTCGTGGTGGAGCACGCCCGGCTCTTCCGGGAGACGCAGGCCGCACTGAAAGCGCGGGACACCTCGCTGGCGCTGCTGGAGGCCTTCCTCGCCGCCTCGCCGGTGGGCATGGGCTTCCTGGACCCCGAGCTGCGCTACGTCCACGTCAACCCGGTGCTGGCCTCCATCAACGGCAAGCCGCCCGAGGCGCACGTGGGGCGCCGCGTGCGCGAGGTGCTCCCGGAGCTGGAGGAGGCCCTCCCCGTCGAGAACATGCTGCGCGAGGTGATGGAGAGCGGCGAGCCGAAGCTGCACCGGGAGAACGTGGTGCCCGCGCGTCCCGGCACTCCCCCGCGCTCGGTGCAGAGCGCCTTCTTCCCGGTGAAGCGGGACCGGGAGACGTTGGGCGTGGGCGCCATCGTGATGGACATCACCGAGCAGAAGCGGGTGGAGGAGCGCCTGCGCTTCCTGGCCGAGGCCACCACGCGGCTGTCCACCTCGTTGGATCTGCACACCACCCTGGAGAGCACCGCCCAGGTGGTGGCCGAGCACCTGGCGGACTACTGCGTGGTGGACGTGCGGCTCGAGGAGGGCCAGGCGCTGGAGCGGATGGCGACGGCGGCGCGCAGGCCGGGCACCCAGCCGCGCCTCGAGGAGCTCCTGCGGCGCTCACCCTCCTCCCTGCCGAGCTCCCCCATCCAGCGGGTCCTGGAGGCGGGGCGTCCCCTGCTGATCCCCGAGGTGTCCGCGGAGCTGGTGGAGGAGTCCTCCCTCGACGAGTGGCACCGGGCGGCGCTGGAGCTGCTGCGACCGCGCTCGGTGATGATGGTGCCGCTCACCGCCCGGGGACGCACGCTGGGCGTGCTGTCGGTGTTGAGCCAGGATCCGGTGCGCCGCTACACCGAGCGAGACCTGGAGCTGCTGGAGGACCTCGCCGGGCGCGCGGCGCTGGCGGTGGACAACGCACGCCTCTTCCAGCGGGCGGAGCAGGCGGTGAAGGCGCGAGATGAGTTCGTCGCCATCGCCACGCACGAGCTGCGCACGCCGCTGTCCGCGCTGAGCCTGCAACTGATGGCGCTGCAACGCGCGGTGGACGCGGGCCAGCCGCCCACGCCGGAGAAGCTGAAGCACTCGCTGGTGACGGCGCAGCGGCAGACGGAGCGGCTGGAGCAGCTCGTCAGCCACCTGCTGGACGTGGCGCGCATCTCCACCGGGCGG
>NZ_DASVSO010000245.1:0-10813 GCF_036388035.1 Archangium sp. | reverse complement strand
GGTGAGGTGCTCCCAGGTGAAGGGCGCGGGCGCCGAGGGCGTGAAGAAGCGGTGCTCCACCAGGAGCTGGTTGCCTTGCAGCAGGTACGTCAGCTCGCGCTGCGAGGCGCTGAGGGAGATGCCATAGCCAGTGCTGGCCAGCACCATGGGCGCGGACTCGGAGCGGTGCAGCAGCGTCAGGCGCTGGCGGAAGTGGCGTCCCTCGGGATGCTGATGGTCCACCGGTTGGTCGAGCTCGATGCGGAAGAAGCGCGTGCCGGGGATGCGGGTGGCCGCCTCGGTGACGGACAGCACTCCCGGCAGGGCGCGCAGCCGCACGAGGAGGTCGGCGGCCTCGGAGGCCGGGGCGGACAGCGCGGGCGAGGTGGGCTCGGGGGTGGAGGCGGTATGGGCGTGGGCCTGGAATTGCAGTGCCAGCAACGGGGCGATGATCGCTCCCGCGAGATGGGACGACATTTTCATGGGCTGCTCCTGGGTATGACACGGGCTGGGTCCCACTCCGGCCCGCGGGACACGACCCCGAACTTATGGGAGAGGGCTGACATCAGGTCGCCAGCCTCTCCGCCGCCGCAGCGGTCGGAGGGTCGCTCGTCCAGCAACCGACATGACCCGGTCGTGCATCACATGGGACGCCCGTGGACTCTTCCCGGGGGTCACCCATGGAGCCATCGATGCGGACCCAGGCAGTGCACGTGGCATCCCCCGAGTCGGAGTCCCCCGCGAGGCCCGTCCTGGCCGAATGCCCGCAGCTGGAAGCCCTGACGGTGGAGTCCCTCATCGTGCCGGTGTTGCAGGCGCAGCTCGAGGCGATCTGGCCGCAGGAAGTGGACCTCCTCCGCCGTTACGCACTGCCCGCGGCGCCGGCCCTCCTCGACGTGGGCTGCGGCACGGGCGAGTTCGTGGCACGGCTCGCGGCGCTCTGGCCGGAGGCGCGCATCACGGGATTGGATCTCGCGCCCACGCTGCTGGACATCGCCCGGCGCCGCACCGCCTCCTCCGAGCGCATCACCTACCTCGAGGGAAACGGGGCCCACCTGCCCTTCGAGGATGGCTCGCTCGATGGAGTGTTCTGCCGGCACGTGCTGCACGCCGTCAACAGGCCCGAGCTCATCCTCGACGAGATGATCCGCGTCCTGAAGCCGGGCGGTGTGCTCCACCTGCTCGCGGAGGACTACGGCATGATCTACAGCTCCCGAGGCGACCCGGACCTGGACAGGCTGTGGCGGGAGGGTTGGATCGCCGCCGGAGAGAACAGCGGCATCGACCTGCGCATCGGCCGGAAGGTGCCCGCGATGCTCCTGCACCGGCGAATGCGGGAGGTCCGGATGAGCTTCGCCCAGGTCGACTCCCTGCGCGTGAGTCGAGGCACCCTCTCGGGGATCTTCCAGCACTGGAAGGCCTTCGCCAACGACTGGGTGGCCAAGAACGCCAGCCTGCCCGCGAGGGAGTTGAACACCCTCCATGAGGACCTGCTCGCCACGCTCGATGACCCCAACGAGCACGTCCTCTGGATGGTGCCCCTCATCTCCGCGGTGAAGCCCGTGTGAGCGGAGCCGTCACGGCGGGGAACGGGCCCCCTCGCTCAGGGGCGCCACACGAGCCCGATGCCCACGAGCGGTGTGTCGCCATCGACGAGATCCGAGATGACCTCGTGGAGCGGAACGTTGAGCTGGACATTGAGCCCGAGCTGCTCGGCGAAGAAATAGCGATAGCCGAGCGCCGCCTGGGCGGAGAAGCGCGCGCTCCAACTGGACGCCGTGGCGTGGTCCTGCCCCTGCCGGTAGGTGCGTTCACCTCCGACGAAGCCGACCCTCACGCCGAGTTGGACGCCCATGTAGAGATGCCAGCGGCGGCCTCCGGGAAACGCGTAGCCCGCCAGTCCCTGCGTATCGGAGCGCACCGTGGTCCAGTCGCCCACCAGGGTGGCCCAGCGGGTGATGGCGTGCTCGCGAGCGCCCACGTAGAGGCCGTTGTCCCAGCGGTGAATCGCCTGCACGGACAGCCCGGGTCCCCAGTAGGGCGTGGGGAGGGGCGCGAGGTCGTTGTAGAGGTCGAGCTGGAAGTCGATGAGCGTGTCGGCGGCACGAGCGGGCGCGCCGAGCAGAAGGAGCCCCAGGAGGAGCACACCGCGCGGCATCATCGGGGATTCTCCCGGCCGAGGAAGAAGACCAGCGCATCGGTCATCGAGACATAGGCGCTGCTGACGTGACCCAGGCCGGGGTAGCGCTTCGCTCCCCAACGAAGACCCGGGTAGTGGCGGGAGGTGAACCGCTGCTCGAAGAGCGAATACGGCGCGAGGATGTCGAGGTGCTCCCAGGCCCCCACCGAGCTCCACACTCCCGCGGGCAGGTCGGCGTGCGTGCTCGCGTACTCCTCCTCCCATCCGAGGGGCAGCCCGTCGTCGTACCAGAGCGAGGGCGAGAGCAGGCCATGGTTGCCGAACAAGCCGGGCCGGCGGAACAGCAGGTACGACGTCGCGAGCCCTCCCAACGAATGGCCGAGAATGGTCCGTTGAGCCGGTGTGTTCGTGATGGGAAACCTCGCCTCGAGCGAGGGCAGGAGCTCGCGCTCGAGGAAGTCGACGTAGCGCTCGAGCCCGCCTCCGGAGGAGAACTCGCGGGTGGCCGTCGGCGTGAAGTCCGTCCCACGCGTGTTTTCCCGCGCGGAGTCGATGCCGACGATCACGGCCGCGCGGACCTCGCCCGCGTGCAGCTTCTCGTCGAAGTCACTCGCGACCGAGGCGAAGTAGGCACCGCCATCGAGGACGAGCACGAGCGGCAGGTCGGCACCGGCACCCGGTGGCACGTACACGTCGAGGATGTAATCGCGTCCGAGAAGCGCCGAGTAGACGCTCTCGCGCGTCGTCTTCGGTCCACCGCAACCGGCGAGGGAGAGCAGCGCGAGCAGCACGAGCCCCCTTCTTCCAAGCGGAAAAGAACTCCCAGGAATCAGTGACATGACAGACCCCATTCCAGTGATCCAATTTGCCTGGATTCATTCAATACCCAGGGAAGCGGATTTCGTTCCGGAAGAGGCATGCACCATGAAACGACACCTGTGGAAGGTCTCCCTGAAGGCCGTGTTGCCTGGAGTGCTGCTGGCCGCCTGTGGCGGTCCCCTCGAGAAGGGAGAGGCCCCTACCGAGGAGCTCCTGGGCACCCAGGAAGCGGCCCTCTGCTCCGGGGCGAGCGTCAGCTCCCTCACCATCACGAGCTTCGGCACGTACGGCGGCGAGGCGTCCGGTAGCGGGACCTGGACGGTGACCTACCCGGCCAACGGCATCCACCTGGACTACTACATCGATGGCATCAAGCGCGGCGAGCAGGATCTCCAGGGCAACAGCAGCCGCTCCGGCTCCTGGGCCTTCACCTACAGGCCCGTGAGCTGCGGCCAGGCGCACTCCTTCGAGCTGAAGGCGTATCCCCTCTCCATCCTCAGCACCAGCATCGACCGCTGCCAGACCTCCGGCCCCTCGGCGGCGAGCGCGACCTTCAGCGAGGCGTGCCCGACCAACACCCTCTCCTGCACGCGCAGCTCCTCGACGGAGATCAGCTGCACGGGGAACGGTGCCGGCGGCACTGGCGGCCCCTACACCGGGCAGTGGCAGAGGACCGAACAGAACCACACCACCGGCGCGTTCTATCAGAGCGGCTGGTACTCGGGCCTCCTGACGAGCACCTTCTACTGCCCCCAGGGAGTCCCCCTCCTCGCTCCCACCAATTCGGATCTGCTCATCGAGTTCAAGGCCCGTGACGCCAACGGCCTGGAGTCGAGCTCGCTCTCCCACACCTATCCCTGCAGGTTCTGATTCGGTGACGTCCTGGGACGCCTGGACTACTCGGTGCGCCCCCGGGAGAAGTGGCGCACCGAGAGGACGGCGAGCACCACCAACCCCGGGAAGAAGAGCAAGGAGCCCAGTTCACCGCCATCGGCGATGAACAGGTACCAGAACGTCAAACCTCCCGAGAGCCACAGCGGCAGGGAGCGCGGCACGTCTCGACGCGCGGTGCCCCACAGCAGGACGAGCACGAGCAGGAACAACGCCACCGTGGCGAACGACGCGAGCGTCTGGTTCTGGCCCGCGACCTCATAGCTGAAGCGGGTGACGGCGAGCGGGTTGTACTCGTTCTGGAGGGTGCCCGCGAAGCGCTGGTCGGCGAGCACGTTGGTGTCCTGGCTGATGTAGCGCGTGGACCACCCACCGAACTCGCGGCTCCCGCTCGCCCAGGGCAGCAGGAGTGAGAACACACACACGCCCGCCGCGCCCAGCACCAGCAGGAGCCGATCGCGCGCAACGGGCGGAGGCTCCAGCCAGCGAACCTGCTCGATGCCCAGGAGGACGGCGGCGGCGAGCCACAGGGGCTGCACCACCCCGCAGCCGAGCTGCAGCGTCGCCTGCGCGCAGGTGAGCACGGCGAACAGCAGGGGCACGAGCGGGTGCCGCGTCACCGCGGGAAGGCGCTCCACCACGGGCCACCCGGGCAGCCCGGCCGCGCGCCGCTCCTCGGCAAGCACCAGCACGGCGCCAGCCAGCATCACCAGCGACCAGAAAAGGCCGATGCCCGCGACGGGCGGGAGGACCGAGAGCCCGATGGCGAGGAGGACCAGCAGGGCCCCGAGCTGCGTCCGCGAGCGACGCGGCTGGGCGGAGGTGGCCTGGGCGGACCCGGAGGGAGCGGACCCGGAAGCCTCTTTCGCCGGCGGCGAGAGGCGCTTACCGCAGGAGGGGCAGAAGGAGCGGAGGCTCCCAGCGGGGAGAGCCTGGCCACACTGAGGGCAGAACATGGGCCCCACTATAGCCGCGGCGACTCAGCTCGCGCTCGACAACCCCGGCAGCCGCGTCTTCAGCGAGGGCAGCACCACGCGGTCGTCCATCATCCGCTGGTCGAACACGAAGCTCTCCGTGGGCTCCACCTGCCACCGGCCGCCGTGCCGCTCGTTCAGCGCGCGGACGATCTCGTAGTAGGTCCACCGCTCGTTCGCGTCGAGCATGTAGAGCCCCGGCTCCGCCCACGCGAGCGCCAGCAGCGCCCTCACGGTGTCATCGAGGAAGGAGCACGCCGGGTACCACCGGGTACTCGCCTCCACCCTGCCCCGCTCGCGCATCTGCGCCTCCAACGAGGCCAGCATGTTGTTACCCGAGGGCTGGTCGTCGATCTGCCACCCCAACCGCACCACGCGCGCCTCGGGGTTCTGCTGGAAGACCCGCTCCTCGGCGCGCCGCTTCTCATACCCGTAACCCTCGGGCGCCTCCGGCTCCGAGTCCACCGTGAAGGGCCCGGGCGCCTGGTCCGAGAACACCATCGCCGTGCTGGAGAACACGAAGCGCACGCCCTGCTGCCGGGTGATCCACGCCAGCTCGCTCGTCCACTCGTAGTTGACGAGCCACGACTCGTTGGCCCTCCCCGTGGGCCGGGACGCGGTGGCCAGGTGGAACAGCACGTCGGGCGCCACCGAGCGGACGAAGCCCTCCATCGCCCAGTAGTCATCCACCGGCACACGGCTCCGGTCCCAGCAGGCCACCTCGACACCGTGGCGCTGGAGGTACTCACACAGCCGCGCGCCGACCGTGCCGTTCGCACCCGTGACGATGGCTCTCATTTCCGTGTCTCCGCTCGGCCCGGCACCGCGCTCCTACTGCGTCTTCCGCCCCTTGTGCGTCCGCGGGAGCGCGTGGTGGATGAGTCCCAGGTAGTCCACCGCCTGCGCCGGGGGCGGGGGCGGGGGCGTGCCCAGCGCGGCGAGCCGCTTGGTGAAGGCCGAGATGATGTCCGGCACCGGCCGCAGCGCCTGCATGAGCGCGTTGGGCCCCTCCAGCGCCTGCACCAGCGCGCCCGCCGCTTGCTGCAAGGGCAGGCCCCGGCGCAGCAGGTCCTGGAACGAGTTGGACAGCGTGATGATGTTGTGCCCCGCCGTCTGCACCATCTCCACGGCGATCTTGATGACCTGGGGGGCCGTCAGGTGGCCGTCGGCCAGCAGCACGAGCGCGGCCTGGAAGTAGTTGAAGATGGGCACCACGCGCGGGCCGTAGTTCGAGAAGTGCGCCGGCGGCGTCAGCTTGTCCAGGTGGATGAAGATGCGCCGCACCGGGTCCGACACCGGGATCTTCTTCCACGAGGACAGCACCCGCTCGGCCTCGTCGGGATACACCCCGGCCGTGTCGAGGATCTGCTTGAGCACCCGCTCGTCCACGCGCCCGGCGATCATGTCCGCGAAGAGCGAGTAGATGAAGGCGTCCGCCTCGGCGTCATCGCCGAAGAGCACCTCCTCGGCCTCCACGGGCGCGTGGGCGCGGCTCTCCAGGATGGCGGGCAGCTTGTAGCCGACCTGCCCGCGCAGCGCCCGGAATCGCCCGCGCATCAGGTTGCCCACGTTGTCCTTGAGGACGAACTCGTCCCACACCACGCCGTCCAGCTTGAGCTTCTCCTCCAGCACCGAGCGCAGCTGCTTGGGGCTTCCAGAGACGATGCACAGCCGCGTGTCGCCATTGGACGCCAGCTCGCGAATGAGCGCGGACGCACCCGGCACCGCCTGCTTCTCGTGCGCCTTCTGGAAGGCCGTGCGCAGCAGGTCCCGCAGCGAGTCGAACTCCGTCTGCAGGTACGTCTTGTCCAGGTCCCAGCGGTAGATGCGCCGCGGGGGCCTGGGATCGATGCGGTCCGGCAGGCTCACCGCGGAAGACCCTGCTGGATGGCCTTGCCCAAGTCGTGCGCCACCGCCTTGGCGGCCACCTTGCCGGCGTTGGCGATGGCCCTCGCCTTGGAGCGGCCGTGGGCCTTGATGAAGATGCGGTCGAAGCCGAGCACCGGTGCGCCCCCGTACTGCTCCCAGTCGGTGATGTCCTTGATGCGCTGGATGCCGCCGGAGAGCATGGCGAGCCCCGCGCGCCAGCGCAGGCTCTCCTTGTATGCGTACTGGGCCAGCTCCACCACCGTCTCGTGGACGCCCTCGAGCATCTTCAGGCACACGTTGCCGACGAAGCCATCCGTCACCACCACGTCCGCGGTGCCCTTGGGGATGTCCACGCCCTCCACGTTCCCGATGAACTGGAGCCCGGACATGCCCGCGAGCACCGCGTGGGCCTCCACCACCTGGCGCGGTCCCTTGTTGGGCTCGGTGCCGTTGGAGAGCAGCGCCACCCGGGGGTTGCTGTTCTTGGAGATGATGCGCGCGTACGCCGCCCCCATCACCGCGAACGTCACCAGGTCCTCCGCGGTGGCCTCCACCGTGGCGCCCACGTCGAGGATGAGCGAGAAGGGATCCTCGTTCTCTCCGCGACGGGCCCGCGTGGGGTACACGGCCGCCAGGGCCGCGCGCCGCACCCCCGGCAGCAGCTTGAAGTGCCGCGCGCACGAGAGCACGCACGCCCCCGTGTTGCCGGCGGACACGAGCGCATCCGCCTCGCCCTCGGCCACGAGCCGCGCGGCCACGGACACCGACGCGTCGGGCTTGCGCGCCAGGGACTCGCCGGGCTTCTCGTCCATGCCGACGAACTCGGAGGCATGCTGCACCGAGATGCGCTCGCCGCTGTGCTTCGTGCCGGCGAGCGCGTCGTCAATGACGGCTCTGTCCCCCACCAGCAAGGTGTGGATGTGAGGTGATTCCAACGAGAGCTGCGCGGCCCCCCTGACTACCTCCGCGGGGCCGTGATCGCTCCCCATCACGTCGAACGCAATGGTGATGAGCTTGGTGGCCATGACGGCATCATCCTACAGGTTTGTGAAACGCGAGGGGGCTGGACCCGCTCGGGTCCAGCCCCCGGGGAACGAACTGCCAGGCAGGCTCAGTTACTCTCGCTCGCCTGGATCGTCCGGTTGGCGGTGTCGCGCTGGATGCAGCCCTTGGTGAGCGTGTACTGGTAGGTGCCCAGCTCGTCGCGCCAGTACTCGCCCTCGTACGGCCAGTAGAGCTGGTCATCCGCCACGGCGACCGAGTACTTGTACTTCTTCACGACGGAGACGCTGCCGCCGGCCTTGAGCTGCTCCTCGAGGAACTCCTTCTCCTTGGAGACGGTCTCGAACTTGATGCGCAGGCCGTTGGCCAGCAGCTGCTTGAGGGCCACGAGCTCGCCCTCCAGCTTGCCCTTGGCCATGATGCCGGCCTTCTCGATGAGGCCGGTGCGCTGCACCTTCAGGCCCTCCAGCAGCTGCTTGGACAGCTCGGAGTAGCGGAAGGTGTCGCCCTTCTCGCCGAAGGCGTCCATCTCGCCCTCCAGCTCGAGGATGGACTCGTTCGTCTTCTTCAGGTCCTGGTCCGTGAGGGCCAGGCGCAGGATGCGCTCGAGGATGACGTCCGTCTCGGCCTTGTCCAGGCCCTCCTTGTTCTTCTTCTGCACGTCGGAGAGCACGCCGTAGTACTCGCTGGCCTCCAGTTGCTTCTTGGTGATCAGCTCGAGCTGATCATGCACGGGCAGGTAGGTGCGCTCGAAGTCCTGGAGGATGAGGCTGGACTCGCGGTAGCGGCAGTTCTCGTAATAGATGACGGCCTTGAGGATGAGCGCCTCGGGGAAGTACTCCTCGCGGAAGAAGGGCGAGGAGAGCGTAATGAGGTTGCCGAGCGCCTGCTCGTACTGGCCCACGCGGTAGTTGGCCCAGCTCGACTCGAACATGGACTCCAGCCACTGCGAGGTGCCGCGCTCCACCTTGTTGAAGTAGAAGAGCGCGTAGCGGTTCTGCTGCATGCCGTAGTGGGTACGGGCCAGCTGCATGAAGGCCAGCTCGCGCAGCTTCTGGTTCACCGCGGCCTGCTCGGCGTCCAGGCCACCCATGGAGCGGGTGACGCGGACGATCTCCTTCATGGCCTCGATGGCGCCCACGGTGTTGATGTCCGCGCGCTTCTCGGCGGCGTTCTTGGCCCGGTTGCCGAAGCGGAAGAAGGACAGGCCCTCGAGGTACTTGGCGCGAGCGTAGAAGACGTCCGTCTTCGGGATGAGCAGCGTGAGCCGCTTCACCTCGTTGAAGCTCTTGTCCGCGTCCTCCTGGCGGCCCACCTGGTCCAGCGCCTTGCCACGCACGAAGTGGTAGCGGGCCAGCAGGTAGTGGAACTCGGTGCGGAAGCGCTCGGGGAACTCCTGGTTCGCGTACTTGGCGATCTCATCCAGGATGACGGTCTCGTTCTTCGTCTTGCGGCTGATGAAGAAGAGCCACTCCAGGCTGGTGCGGAAGAACTTCGTCTCCGGACCGACGGCCAGGATCTTGGAGAACTCGCCCAGCGACGAGTGGTACAGGCCCATGCGGTAGAGGGCCTTGGCCAGCACGTAGCGCGCCTCCAGGTGGAGGCCGGCGAGCTTGGCGTCCTGGAGCATCTCGAAGGAGCTCATCGCCGCCTTCTCGTACTCCTCGTTCTTGAAGAGCGAGATGGCCACGTCGAGGCGCTGGCGATCCCCACTCTTGCCGGACACGTCCACCGCGTCGAAGGACATGGTGGGCGCGGCCTTGGGCGTGGAGGGGGTGTCCGCCGTCAGATCCAACCCCATGCCCATGCCGGAGGTGGAGTCCGGCTGGGCCGCCGGGGTTGCGGGGGTCCCCGTGTCGACGGGGGTGGCGCTGGAAGAAGAGCTCGCGTCCGCGCCCGAGTCATCGGAGTCGTCCTCGGCGGGCTGAGTGCCCGTGGGCTTCTTGCCGCCCGAGGGCTTACGGGGGGTGGGCTTCTTCTTCTTCTTCTTGGACGGCTGGGAGAGGTCCAGACCCTCGAAGTTCTGGGCGGGCGAGGGGTTCGCCCACGCCAGCGTGAGCCCGAGGACGGAGAGGCAGAGCGGCCGGAGCAGACGTTTCATGACTCAGGGTGGACGGTAGGGAAGAAGAAGGAGACACCCAGCTCGAACAGGAGCTGGTTACGAAGCATCTGGGTCGGATTCACGGCCTTCTCGACGTAGATGAGGTCGCGGAACTCGGTGCGCACCGTCATCCAGCGGTTGACGAAGAAGCGCATGCCCACGCCGACGTTGCCGCCCGGGGTGAGCAGCGCCGACTGGGCGGGCCCGCGGTACTGCACCGCGGTGACGCCGCCCACGCCGTACAGGTCGAAGTGGAGGAAGCGCTCGGCCAGCAGGGAGATCTTCCCGTAGATGGGGGCCCACTGGACGTCCAGCCCGCCGATCAGCCGGATCTCCCCGGGCGCCCCGCGCTCGCGCAGCTCCGCGAGGGTGGGCAGGTTGCAGCCCTCGGCGACTTTGCAGATCTGCGCCGTGCCGGACACCGTGGGGATGGAGTAGCCGGCGCGCAGGCTCACGCCCAGCGTCTCCATGGGGTGGTAGGTGAGCGTGGCCCCGAAGATGTACTTCGAGAAGAAGGCATCCGTGAGGGACAGGGTGGCCGAGGGGCTGAACTCGAAGCGGCCCTTCTTGAGGAAGAGGTGGCCGGAGACGGGCTGCACGCGCTCGCGCAGGGGCCCGAGGCGATCCTTGTCCACCTCGGACACGTCACCTGCCTCCTGCTCGGAGCCACCGGAGGTGGAGGGGGCGGGCTTGGCGGCGGGCGCGGGCGCCGACTCCTGGGCCAGGACGGGCGCGGACGTCAGACAGAGCGCGAGCAACAGACGACGGGCGGCGGTCTTCATTCGGCCTCCCGGCCCGTCGACTTCAGCGGGAAGAAGATGGAGATACCGGCATTGAGGGTCATGATGTTCTGGGTGGCGCCCTTGCTGGTGTTGAGCGGCTGGTCCACGTAGGACGTGTTGATGAACGCCACGTTCACCGCGAGGAAGTCACGGGCCACGAAGCGCAGGCCCAGGCCCAGGTCGGCGGCGAGGCTGGGACCGCGGACCTCCACCTTGGACGTCACGGGATTGGTCGTCTCGATCTTCGACGTCTCGG
>NZ_DASVSO010000244.1:0-11103 GCF_036388035.1 Archangium sp. | reverse complement strand
AGGGGTCAGCACCTTGTCATTGCACGTACGACTCGCTCGAGCGTGGTGTGTCCTGCTGTTGCTGCTCGGGACCAGCGCATGGGCCCAGGGCACGGCGGTCATCACCGGTAAAATCATCAACTCGGCCAACAAGAAGCCACTGCAGGACGCGGTGGTGACGGCCACGTCTCCAAGCCTTCAGGGCGAGCAGACGGTGCTCTCGGATGCCAGCGGTCAGTACCGCATCCCCCAGCTCCCGCCGGGCGTCTACACCCTCCGGGTGGAGGCCGAGGGCTTCCGTCCCTACTTGCGTGGGGACATCCAGCTGCGCCTCGACCGCACCATCCGCTTCAACGTGGAGGTGCTGCCGGAGGAGGGCCTGAGCGAGGAGATGGTCGTCACGGCCACTCCGCCTTCCGTCGACGTGGGCTCGAGCGCCTCGGGCATGAACGTGGACGCCAACCTGCTCAAGAACCTCGCGGTGAGCCGCCCGGGCTCGAAGGGCTCGGCCTCGCGCTCCTTCGAGTCCCTGGCCGAGATGGCTCCCGGCGCGCAGGAGGACACCTACGGCGTGAGCATCAACGGTGGCACCTCGCCGGAGAACCAGTTCGTGGTGGATGGCCTGTCGGTGAACGACCCGGCCGTGGGCACCATCGGCACGCCGCTCTCGGTGGAGTTCGTCAAGGAGGTCAACATCATCACCGGTGGCTACATGCCCGAGTACGGCCGCTCCACGGGTGGCGTGATGAACGTGGTGACCAAGTCCGGCTCCAACGAGTTCCACGGCTCCATCTTCGGCAACGTGGCCCCGGGCTTCCTGCAGACGGCGGCCCCGGAGATCAAGCAGGCCGGCACCGTCATCTCCGCCAAGGGCACGCCGTGGAACCAGGGAGACTTCGGCTTCGAGCTGGGTGGCCCCATCGTGAAGGACAAGCTGTGGTTCTACGGTGGCCTGGCGCCCTCGTTCACCCGCATCCAGGTGGGGCGGCAGCTCAACGCCTATGACCTGTGCACCGCGGTGGATGAGGCCAACGGCTGCCTGGCGGTGGGCAAGGCGCGGATCGATCCCGTCACGAAGTTCGCCCAGACGACGCCCATCGAGGGCACCCGGGTCAACCGCTTCGCGGATGACCGGACCGTCCAGTACATCGGCAAGCTCACGTACCTCTTCAACCCGGACCACAACCTGTCGCTGACGGTGTACGGCACGCCCAACTGGTCGGGCGGCGCGAATCGCTACGCCTTCAGCCGCGATGGCGCCCCCGAGGTGTGCAGTGGGCTGTCCTGCACCGGGTTCGTCCAGGGCTCCTACGAGTCCATCGCCACCCGCCGCACGGGCGGCGCGCTGGACATCGTGGCCAAGCAGTCCTCCTCCTTCTTCAACAAGTCCCTGCTGATGGACGCGACGATCGGCTGGCACCACCAGAACGCCTCCATCCTCCCGTCGGACGGCTCGCAGCTGGGGGGCGACGGCCTCGCCGCCATCCCCCGGGTCACCTGGCGGCGCAACAGCAACCCGGGCCCCCACTCCGTCACCGAGTTCGAGAGCATCCCCGACGCCGCCGCCTGCAACGAGCCGGGCGCGAGCGTGGCGCGCTGCCCCGTCACCTCGTACACGACGGGTGGACCTGGCACCATCAGCGTCTCGGAGCTGGACCGCTACCAGGGCAAGGTGCTGAGCACGTACCTGCTCGAGGCGCTCGGCCACCACGTCATCAAGGCCGGCGTCGATGCCGAGGGCGCCAGCTTCTACAACAACCGCGCGCGCACGGGCCTGATGCCCTGGCGTGAGTGCACGGATGGCACGTGCTTCGAGAGCCGCACCCAGTATGGCTACCTCGACGCGCCGGACCATCCCGTCTTCCTGAAGAGCAAGGAAGGCACCACCACCGCGCTGACGGTCGGCGGCTTCATCCAGGACAGCTGGTCCATCCTCGACAAGGTGACGGTCAACGCGGGCGTGCGCTACGACACGCAGACCATCTGGGGCATCGACGGCAAGATGGGCCTGAACCTGCCCAACCAGTGGTCGCCCCGCATCGGCGTCATCTACGACTTCACCCAGCAGGGCCGCTCGAAGCTCTTCGTCAACTACGCGCGCTTCTACGAGAACGTCCCGCTCGACATGGCCGACCTCTCCTTCCCCCAGCAGCAGCAGCTGGCGGCCACCTACAACGCGCCGTGCGATCCCACGGACATGGCGGACCTGGCTCCCGGTGGTGACTGCACCCTGGCCTCCAACCGGCGCACCCGCGGGACCACGGACAACCCCAACCAGCAGTGGGTCTCCGAGGGTGGTGACCGCGTGCCGGTGGATCCGAACATCCGCGCCCAGTCCAGCGACGAGTTCGTCCTGGGCGCCGAGTACGAGGTGCTGCTCGGTCGCGTGGGCCTCTCGTACACCCGGCGCTACCTCAACGACGTCATCGAGGACATGAGCCGCGACAACGGCCGCACGTTCTTCCTGGGCAACCCGGGCCAGGGCTACTCGACGGACTTCCCCGAGGCGCGCCGCGACTACGACGCCGTCAACGTCTACTACACCAAGGCCTTCTCCAATCAGTGGCTGGCCCAGGTCAGCTACACCTGGTCCTCGCTGCGCGGCAACTACTCGGGCCTCTTCCGCGCGGACACCGGGCAGCTCTCGCCCAACCTGACGCGCGACTTCGACCTGCTGTCGCTCACCACCAACCGCAACGGGCCGCTGCCCGGCGACCGCACGCACGCCTTCAAGGCCTTTGGCGCCAAGGAGTTCCAGCTCGGCAAGGACACCAGCCTCAACCTGGGCGGTGGCTACCGGGCGCGCTCGGGCTCGCCGCTCAACTACCTGGGCTTCCACCCGCTCTACAGCGGCTCGGAGACGTTCATCCTGCCGCGCGGCAGCGCGGGCCGGCTGCCCTGGGTCCACAACGTCGACGGCCACGTCGGCGTCAACCGGCGGCTGTCCGGCAACTACACGCTCAGCCTCACCCTGGACGTCTTCAACGTCTTCAACTTCCAGCAGGTGACGGACGTGGACCAGACGTTCACCACCGCCGAGGTCAAGCCCATCGAGACCAACGGCAAGCCGGGCGACGTGGAGAGCTGCAAGACCGCGGGCAGCCCCGACTGCCGCGTCTACCTGGCCAACAGCTCGGAGGAGAGCCCCGTCTCCATCGCCGAGAAGGACCTCAACCCCAACTTCAAGCGCCCGATCGCCTTCCAGGCCCCGCGCGCCATCCGCTTCGGCATGAAGCTGAGCTTCTAGTGCTCGCACCCGGGAGAGACTCCATGAACCTTCGATTGATTGGCTCGACGACCGGTGCGGTGCTGCTCGCCTCGACCCTGGGCGCTTGTGGTGCCGCCCAGCAGGATCCGCAGTGCATGGTGGGCAAGGGTGCCTTCGCCACCGTCTACACCCTGAAGCCGGGGCAGACCCCGGCCCCCGCCTGCTCCTTCCTCAACACCCTCCCGCCGGAGCGGGTGGGCCTGGAGAAGTACTTCAACGAGGACCCCAACGGCCCGGACTCGGTGTCCCTGCGGTCCCGGCAGATCGGCGACGAGCTGGCGCACAAGGACACCCAGATCGACCCCGACGCGCCCAAGCAGGCGAACGCCGTGGGCGCGTTCGCGACGGAAGTCCCGCTCGAGGACAAGTTCTGTGAGGTGCCCGTGCTCACCACGGCGGAGCTGCAGTCGCGCTACGGCGGGGTCAGCAAGGCGCCCGTCAGCCTCCGGTACGAGTGGTCCAACCTGCGCATCTACAGCACGCCGCAGATTCCGGGCACGCAGTTCACCGCGGAGCTGCGCTACACCAAGGACGGCTGCACCGCCGAGTACTCGGCCAAGGGCATCTGGCCGGTGGTGGCCTGCGGGACGAACAACAAGCCCGATGCCTCCAAGTGCGACCCGAACCCGGACCCCGCCGTGGGCCGCGTGCGGGGCTCGGGCATCAACCCCATCTTCAAGGTGGAGTGCCACCCGGTGGCGCTCATCTGCGTGCTCACCACCGACGTGCCGTCCCGCGAGGAGCCCTGAGGCCTCGGGGGGCTGGCGGCCCACGCGCTGCCGGCCCCCTCGTCCGCCCTCTCGCAATCTTGTGTGGGATGGTGTAGGGTGTATGTCGCCATGCACCCCTACGCCATCGAGCTGTCGAAGGAACTGGGCCTCAAGCCCGAGCAGGTGGACCGGACCCTCGCCCTGAGCGAGGACGGGGCGACGGTCCCCTTCATCGCCCGCTACCGCAAGGAGGCCACCGGCGGCCTCGACGAGGTCCAGATCCAGGCCATCCTGGACTGGGCCGCCGAGCGCACCGAGCTGGACTCCCGCCGGGACACCATCCTCCGCTCCATCGAGGGCCAGGGGAAGCTCACCCCCGAGCTGTCCCAGGCCCTCCAGCGCGCCAGGACGCGCACCGAGCTGGAGGACCTCTACCTTCCCTACAAGCCCAAGCGCCGCACCCGCGCGGCCATCGCCCGGGAGCGCGGGCTGGAGCCGCTCGCCGACCTCCTGTGGAAGCAGGAGAGCGGGAAGAAGGACGACGTGGCGGCCCGCGCGCGCGCCTTCGTCAACGCGGAGAAGGACGTGCCGGACCTGGAGACGGCGCTCGCCGGGGCCCGCGACATCTGCGCCGAGCGCGTCGCCGAGGACGCCGGGCTGCGCCGCACCGCCCGCGAGCTGTGCGTGCAGCGGGGCCGCCTGAAGTCGGCCGTCGTCTCCGCGAAGAAG
The DNA here is from genome assembly GCF_036388035.1 of Archangium sp. Taxonomy (GTDB): domain Bacteria; phylum Myxococcota; class Myxococcia; order Myxococcales; family Myxococcaceae; genus Archangium. Next base: position 6,417 of record NZ_DASVSO010000244.1, on the reverse strand, counting down.
GGCGAGGCCACCAAGTTCGACAACTACGCCGACCACGAGGAGGACCTGTCCAAGGCCCCCTCGCACCGCATCCTCGCGCTGCTGCGCGGCGAGGCCGAGGAGGTGCTGCGCATCGGGCTCGCCCTCCCGGATGACGAGGTGAAGGGGACGCTCGCCTCGCGCGTCGTCACCCGGCCCCAGTCCCCGTTCGCCCCCGAGCTGCGCGCCGCCGTGGAGGACTCGTGGGACCGGCTCATGGGCCCCTCGCTGGAGTCCGAGCTGCGCACCGAGCTGAAGGAGCGCGCCGATCGCGAGGCCATCACCGTCTTCGGGCAGAACCTGCGCCACCTGCTGCTCACCGCGCCCGCGGGCTCCCGGCCCGTGCTGGCGATGGACCCCGGCCTGCGCACCGGCGTCAAGGTCGCGATGATGGACGGCACCGGCAAGGTGGTGGACACCGCCACGCTCTACACGGAGCGGAGCGGCAGCGAGCGCGCCGCCGCCGCCAAGCAGTGCGGGGCCCTCATCCTCAAGCACAAACCGGAGCTCATCGCCGTGGGCAACGGCACCGGCAGCCGCGAGGCGGAGACCTTCGTGCGCGAGGTGCTCAAGGCGCTCGGCTCGCAGGTGCCGGTGGTGTCCGTGAGCGAGCAGGGCGCCTCCATCTACTCGGCCTCCGAGGTGGCGCGTGACGAGTTCCCCGACCTCGACGTGTCGCTGCGCGGCGCGGTGTCCATCGGCCGCCGGCTGCAGGATCCGCTCGCGGAGCTGGTGAAGATCGACCCGAAGAGCATCGGCGTGGGCCAGTACCAGCACGACGTGGACCAGGGGCAGCTCAAGAAGAAGCTGGGCGAGGTGGTGGACTCGTGCGTCAACGCCGTGGGCGTGGACGTCAACACCGCGTCGCCGCAGCTCCTGGAGCACGTGTCCGGCATCGGCCCCACGCTGGCCAAGAAGATCGTCTCGCACCGCGCGGCGAAGGGCCGCTTCACCACGCGCCGGGAAATCCTCAAGGTGAGCGGGCTGGGCCCGAAGACCTTCGAGCAGGCCGCCGGCTTCCTGCGCGTCCACGGCCCCGAGCCGCTCGACGCGAGCGCCGTCCACCCCGAGCGCTACGCCGTCGTCGAGCGCATGGCGAAGGACCTGGGCGTCCACGTGAAGGACCTGGTGGGCAACGCCACGCTGGTGCGGAAGATCGACCCCAAGCGCTACCTGGGGCCGGACCTGGGCGAGATGACGCTCGAGGACATCCTCGCCGAGCTGGAGAAGCCCAGCCGCGACCCGCGCGGCGACTTCACCGCGCCCGCGTACCGCGAGGACCTGCAGAAGCTGGAGGACGTGAAGGAGGGGATGGTGCTCCAGGGCGTCGTCACCAACGTCACCGCCTTCGGGGCCTTCGTCGACGTGGGCGTGCACCAGGACGGGCTCGTCCATGTGTCCCAGCTCTCCACCCGCTTCATCAAGGACCCCTCCGAGGCGGTGAAGGTGGGCGACCGGCTGACGGTGAAGGTGCTGACCGTGGATCTGGCCCGCAAGCGGCTCGCCCTCTCCGTGCGCGCCGTCACCGAGGGCACCCCGGCGCCGTCCGTTGGGGCTCCACGTACCTCCGGGGCTGAAGCCCGCTCCACGGGCGGAGCGGCGCGGCCTCCTCCGGCGGGCAAGCCGGGGGGGAGCAAGGCGCCCGCGCCGCAGAAGCCCTCGGCCGAGCCCTTCAACAACCCCTTCCGCAATCTCAAGCGCTGAGAGGGCCTCCTCGGACAGCGAGGGGGCTGGCTCGCTGTCCGTGACAATTCGCGTCCCTCTCCCCCTGGGAAGAATCTCCGTATATCCTGGGTTCCCAGGAATTTCCGGGGACCCTGTGAGACGACCGCTGCCAGCCCTCCTCTGTATCCTCGTATTGTGCGGTGGCCTGGCGACCGCGCAGGACAAGGCCCCCATCGTCCTGGGACTGCATGCGGACATGAGCTCCGGCTCCGCGAGGAGCGGCGAGGCCATCCGTCGTGGGGTGCTCCTCGCCATCTCGGAGATCAACGCCCAGGGAGGACTGCTGGGCGGGCGCGAGCTGGAGCTGGTGGTGAGGGACCACCACGGCGTGCCCACCCGGGCCACGGAGCAGCTCCCGGAGCTGGCGAGCACGCCCCACCTGGTGGCCCTCCTCACGGGACTCCACAGCCCTCCGGTCATCCAGAACCTGCGCTTCATCCAGGAGCACCAGCTCGTCATCGTGAGCCCCTGGGCCGCGGCCACCGGGCTCATCCACCACGGGCTGACGCCCAGCTACACCTTCCGGGTCTCTCCGGACGACGCGCGGGTGGGGGAGTTCCTCGTCGCCCAGGCCCTCGCGCGAGGCCACACCCGCTTCGGGCTCATCCTGGAGAAGAGTGCCTGGGGCCGCAGCAACGAGAAGGCCCTCCTCGAGGCGCTGGCGCGGCGGCGGATGGCGCCCGCGTCCGTGCAGTGGATCAACCTGGCGGATGAGGACCTGGAGGAGAAGCTCGCCGAGGTGGAGCGCGCGGGCGCCGACTCCCTCCTGCTGGTGGTCAATGCGCCGGAGGCCGTCGGTCTCGTGAAGGCCCTGGCGGGCAGGCCCGAGGACAAGCGGCTCCCCATCTATTCGCACTTCGGGCTCTGCGGGGGCGACTTCGCCGAGCAGGTGGGCGCGAGCCTGTCCCGGGTCGAGCTCCACATGGTGCAGACCTTCTCCTTCCTGGAGGCCCGGAGCGCCCGGGCGCGCTCGGTGCTCGCGAAGTACCACGCGCTTTTCGGTACGACGTCCGAGGCGCAGGTCTTCAGCGCGATGGGCACGGCCCAGGCGTATGACGCCGTCTGGCTGCTCGCGCTCGCCATCCAGAAGGCGAGGTCCACCGAGCGCGCCAGGGTGCGTGACGCGCTGGAGCGGCTGGGCCCGTACCAGGGCCTCGTGCGCACCTACCAATCCGCCTTCACACCCTCCCGTCACGAGGCGTTGGCGCCTTCCGACTTCAAGCTGGCCACCTTTGATTCACGAGGCGTGCTGGTCCCTTCCCAGCGCGGGACATCGCCGTGAAACTGCTCCGGAGCGTTCAGAGCAAGCTCCTCTTCTTCTTCCTGCTCATCGACGTGGCCACGGTGGGGGTGCTCATCTCCACCGTGTCCGGCAGTGCGCACGAGGCGCTCGAGAGCGCCAGCCGGGAGCACCTGCGGGACCTGGCCCGCTTCGCCTCGCACGACATCGACGAGCAGCTCCAGCTGCGGTGGATCGCCGTGCGCTCGCTCGCCGCCAACCCCTTCATGACCAACAGCGTCATCGATACGCTGGGCCGGAGCGACTACCTCGAGCCGCTCATGCAGCGGATGACCCTGCCCGGCAAGGGGGGCGAGGAGGCCGATCTCTGGCTGGTCGACTTCATGGGCCGCGTCATCGCCCGGAATGGCCGGCGTCAGGCGCCGTCGGGGAGCGTCTCGTCCTTCGGGGACGCACCCTGGTGGCCCGAGGTGCGGGATGGGAAGCCCGTGGCCCGGGAGCTCTCCGAGAACGGCCAGACGCGCGTGCTCATCGCCTTTCCCGTCGTCTACCAGAAGCACACCGAGGGGGCCCTGGTCGCCCGGTTCGATCTCTCGTTCGTCCACACGGACACCATGCGCGAGGGACTCGAGGCGGTGCTCCTGGATGGGCAGACGCCGCTGGTGGGCAGCCTGCCCGAGCCGGTCACCCGGGAGCTGCTGTCCCGGTCCGCCGGGCCCGGCCAGCGCAACACGCTCCTGCTCGACGACACCTTCTACCTGCTCGTGCCGGTGGAGGGCTTCGCCCGCGAGCACGGCTTCAACTGGTCCCTGGTCCTCTCCGTGCCCGCGGAGCGCATCTCCGGGCCGGTGGATGCGATGCGCCAGCGGATGCTCCAGGGGGGGGCGGTGACGGCGGTGCTGCTGATGCTGCTGGTGGTCTGGCGCACCCGGGTGCTGCTGCGCCCGCTCCAGCAGGTGCGCGGCACCATGCGGCGCATCATCGAGGGGGGCGGGCTGCGCCAGCGCATCGAGGTCCAGTCCCACGACGAGCTGGGCGCCATCGCCACGACCTTCAACCAGATGCTCGAGCGCTTGGAGCACCGCACCGGGGAGCTGGAGCGCTCGCGGGATCAGCTCTCGCTGCTGGCGCAGATCACCTCCACCTCGCCCACCGCCATCATCATGTTCGGCAACGAGGGGTGGATCCGCGTCTGGAACGAAGCGGCGGAGAGGCTCTTCGGGTGGCCGCGGCTGGACATGCTGGGTGCTCCCTTCCTGGAGCGGGTGGTGCCCGAGGAGGCGCGCGGGCGCTTCACCGCGCTCGTCACGAACGCCGGTGGCAACGCGCCCGTGGACGCGGAGCTCTCCCTCCTCACCCGGGAGGCGGGCTCCATCCCCGTGCAGCTCACTGTGTCCCGCATCGTCGATGTGATGGGGCAGGTGCAGGGGCACGTCTGCATCGTGAGGGACCTGCGCGAGGTCAAGCGGCTGCGCGAGTCCCTGGTTCAGTCGGAGAAGATGGCGGCGGTGGGCACGCTCGTGGCGGGCCTGTCGCACGAGCTCAACAACCCGCTCGGCGTCATCCTCGGCTTCGCGCAGGGCCTGTTGAGGCGCTCCACGCTGGACGAGGGCTCGCGCACGGCGCTGCTCGCCATCGAGAAACAGACCCAGCGCTGCGCCCGGCTGGTGCGCACGCTGCTGGACTTCTCGCGCAAGAGCGGCCCGGTGCGCGAGCGCATCGAGGTGGGCGCCATGCTCGAGCGCGTGCGGGAGCTGGCCAGCGGTCAGGCCCGGCGCGGGCAGGTCCGCCTGGAGATCATCGAGCCCTCCGTGGCGGAGCTGCCCGATCTGGAGGCCAACATGCCGGAGATCGAATCCGCGCTGCTGAACCTGGTGGGCAACGCGCTGGACGCGACGGCGCCGGGGGGCTCGGTGTCCGTCGGAGCCCGCGTCTCCCCGGCGCGGGATGGAATTGAGTTGTTCGTGGCCGATACCGGCAGCGGCATCGCCCCGGAGGTGCTCCAGCGCATCTTCGACCCCTTCTTCACCACCAAACCCGTCGGGCAGGGGACGGGCCTGGGGCTGTCCATCACCCGGAGCATCGTCGAGGCGCACGGAGGCCGGATCGACGTGGAGACGGCGCCCGGCGCCGGCACCACGGTGCGCCTGTGGTTCCCGGTGGTCGCGGCCCCCGTGGCCCGTCAGGAGGAGGCCTCCGTATGAGCCCCTGCCCTCGTCCCTCGCGGCGGAGCCCCGCCCGCCTTCCCCCCTTCATCGACCAGGAATCCCCCCATGCCTGAGCAGATCCTCGTCGTGGACGATGAGCGCGACATGCGCCTGCTGCTCCGCTACCAGTTGGAGCAGGAGGGATACACCATCGCCGAGGCCCCCGACGGCCAGGCCGCCTTGCGGCTCCTGCAGGAGTCCCCGCCCGGCGTCATCATCACCGACGTCCGCATGCCGTTCATGAGCGGGCTCGAGCTGCTGCGCGAGGTGAAGCAGGCCCAGCCGGCCACCGAGGTCATCGTCGCCACCGGCTACGCCGAGGTCGAGACGGCCATCGAGTGCATGCGGGCCGGCGCGTTCGACCTACTCCGCAAGCCCTTCGACATCCACGAGATGTACTCGTGCGTCTCGCGCGCGCTCGATCGCCATCGCCTCAACGTGTCGGCGGACCTGGTGCGGGCGAGCCAGTCCTTCTTCGCGACGAGCGAGTTCGAGCGCATCCCCCAGGCCATCGTGGAGGGGAGCCGGAGCCTCACGAGCGCGGACGCGGTGGTGCTCGCGATCCCCGACGCCCAGGGGCAGCTCCAGGTGGCGCATGCGTGCGGCCTCGTCTCCGAGTTCGAGGGCTCCCTGCTGCGCGAGTTCGCCGAGCGGGTGGTGCGGGCGCTGCCCAATGATCGGACGCCGGTCCTCATAGGCCCCGGGCTCATGGATCGGCGGCTCGGCGATGCCTCGGGACTGGGGAAGGCGTCGGCCATCCTCTACCCCCTGGCCGTGGAGGATCGGGTGCTCGGGGTGCTCTGCCTGTTGCGCAGGAGCGTCCAGCGCATCTTCGGCAAGAGGGACCTGGATCGCGTGGCGGTGCTCTCGAGCCACGTGGTGCTCGCGCTGGAGAACGGGCGCCTGGCGTGTCAGCTCGCGGCCTCCGAGCAGCTCGCGACGCTGGGGCAGGTGGCGGCCGGCATCGGGCATGAGATCAACAACCCGACGGCCTACGTCATCAGCAACCTCGGCTACGTCCGGGAGCAGCTGACGGCGCTGCGCCAGGGCGCGAAGGTGGACCTGGACGAGCTGGAGCAGGCCATCCAGGACGCGCGCGAGGGGGCCCACCGCATCAGCGACATCGTCCGCGACATGCGCGCGTTGGCCCGCACGGACAACGGGGCGGGCGGCTGGTTCGACCTCAACGAGGCCATCCGCTCGGCGCTCCGCATCGCCCGGGTCGAG
>NZ_DASVSO010000243.1:0-4989 GCF_036388035.1 Archangium sp. | reverse complement strand
GACGCTCGCCCAGGCACGCGCCGCCCTCAAGGAGTCCACGAAGGACCGTGATCGCCTCATGGACACGGCCCTGCGCTTCGGGCGCCGCACCTTCGATTACGTGTGCGCCTTCGCCGTGCTGCGCGGCGCGGCCGTGGGCTGGGACGCGCGGGGCGAGGGCCTGAGTGGCGACAAGCTCTCGCTGGTGTCCGTCCCGCTCGACGCCTCCAGCATCTTCCGCACCGTGGCCATCACCCGCGGCAGCTACGCGGGCCCCATGCCTCCGGACAGCCTGACGAAGCACTACCTGGAGCTGTTCGGCCGCCAGCCGCCCCGCACCCTCTTCCTCTACCCGGTGGAGGTGCGTGGCCGGCTCGTGGCCATCCTCTACGGGGACTGCGGCCAGAAGCCCATCAGCCAGCGGCGCCTGTCGGACTTCATCCTGTTCTGCCAGGACATGCCCGGCGCCTTCCAGGAGCTCATCCTCTTCCGCAAGCAGCGCCTGGGCGAGCTGCGCAACGTGCTGGACTTCGACGTGGACGTGGAGGACTCGCCCGCCGCCAGCACCGGTGCGCCCGCGAACGCCCCCTCCACGCCCTCCATGGCCGCGGGCCTGGGGTGGAGCCCCTTCGTCACGCGCTCCTCCGGTGCGCTGGGCCGCGCCGCCGCCATGGCGCCCCTCGTCATGTCCCAGGAGGAGCGCCCGCCGCCGGACTTCGGGCCCCTCCTCAAGCGCCTCACCGGCCCGGACGCCAACCAGCGCTCCAACGCCATGGCCGAGCTGGCGCGCTCGCCCGAGGCCAGCGCCAAGGTGCTCGCCACCCACTTCCCCGGCCCCACCGCGTGGAGCCGCCTGCCGGTGGTGGAGCTGCCCGAGGCGGACGAGCTGGGCCCCATCCCCGGTGCCCTCTCGCGGCTCGGCCGGCCCGCGGCCCAGGTGCTCGCGCCGCTGCTGGACTCGAGCGACGCGGACACCCGCTACTTCGCGCTCCTCACCGCGGGCAGCCTGCCCTACGTGGAGCTGGTGGACGGCGTGCTGCGTGGCCTCTTCGACTACGAGCCGGACATCTCCAGCGCCGCGCGCGTGGCCGCCGCCGCCCTCAAGCACCTGCCCCGCCTGGACGCCGCCAAGAAGGACCTGCGCCAGGAGCTCACCAGCCGGGACGCGCTGCGCCGCTCGCTGGCCGCGCGCGCCCTGGGCACGCTGCACGACCGGGAGGCCATCGAGGGCCTCATCAACCTCACCGGCAGTGACGATGAGATGTGCGCCCAGGCCGCCGCCGAGGCCCTGCGCGAGGTGACGCGCGCCACGCTCGGCCTGGACAAGCGCGCGTGGACGGCATGGTGGGCGGACAACCGGCAGCGCCGCCGCGCGGACTGGCTCGTGGCCGCGCTGCGCCACCCGGAGCTGGACATCCGCCTGGCCGCCATCGAGGAGCTCAGCCGCGTCCTCAGCGACACGCTGGGCTACTACGCCGACGGCCCCGAGCCCGAGCGCGAGGCCGCCGTGCGCCGGTGGGAGGCCGCGGTGGCGGATCCGTCGCGGGCCCGCCGGCTGGCCCTGCTGTAACGCGGCCGTGGTGAGGGGGCGATGACGAGCCAGGCGTGGATCAGCCTCGGGGCGTGCGCGGGGCTGCTCGCCCTGGCGGGACTGGCCCTGGTGCGCGTGGGACGCAGCCCGCTGGCGCTGCCGCTGTCGGTGCTGTCCATCGGCCTGTCCACGTGGAACTTCGCCGACTTCGCCCTGGCGCACTCGGGCGGGCCGGGCTGGCGGCTCATCGCCATGACGGCGGCGCTGATGAGTGCCCCGTCCGCCTTCCACTTCATCCTCTCCTTCGTGGGCGAGCGGCGCCGGCTGGCGGGGGTGATGTTCTCCAGCTACGGCATCTTCGGGGTGCTGGCGGCGGCGGCGCTGGCGGGACTGGGCTCGGAGCGCGTGGCCGCGGTGGTGGGCTCGCGGGGCTTCGCGGTGACGGTGCTGGCGCTCAGCGGGCCGCTGCTGCTCGGAGGCTTCGGCCTGCTCACCCTGCACCTGCGCCGCGAGGTGCGCTCCACCGAGCGCACGCGGGCGGGCCTGCTCCTCACGAGCCTGGCGCTGCTGGTGACGCTGCTGGGCACGGACCTCGTCGCAGTGCTGGGCCTGGACGTGCCACGCCTGGGCAACCTGGGCACGCTGCTGGGTCTGCCAGCGATTGCCGTGGTGGCCCTGCGCCTGCGCCTCTTCGGACGGGAGCTGTCCAACGCCCACGCGATGTACGCGGTGCTGCTGGCGCTGGTGGGCGTGCTCTCCTACCTCGCCGTCTTCCAGCTCTTCGCCGCGCGGTACGGCGCGCTGGTGGTGGGCACGGTGGCCATCACCCTGGCGCTGCTGGCCGCCACGCGCCGGGGCGTCATCGCCTTCGTCACCCAGCGCGAGCGGCTGGAGAACCTCGCCACCCTGGGCCGCTTCTCCGCGCAGATGGCGCATGACCTGAAGAACCCCATCGCCGCGCTCAAGGGCGCCGCGCAGTACCTCAAGGAGGAGCACGCGCGGGGGCAGTCCTGGAACGACAAGGGCGAGTTCCTCGACCTGTTGCTGGAGCAGGTGGAGCGGCTGGACCGGGTGGTGAGCACCTACCAGCGCCTGGGCCGGGTGGAGCCATTGCAGCAGCCGTTGGACGTGAACCAGCTGGTGACGAGCGTGCTGTCCCTGCAACCCTTCACCGGCCGCCCCGAGGTGCAGCTGCGAAGCGAGCTCGCGCTGGACCTGCCCCGTTGCTCGGGGGACTGGGACCTGTTGGCCAACGCGCTGGAGAACCTCGTGCGCAACGCCTTCGAGGCCATGCCGCGAGGAGGCGCGCTCACCGTCCGGACCCAGCTCGAGGGGACGGGCGTGGTGGTCTCCGTGGAGGACACCGGCGAGGGGATGAACGCGCGCACCCGCGAGCGGGCCTTCGACGACTTCTACACCACCAAGGCCACGGGGAGCGGGCTGGGGCTCGCCTTCGTGCGGCGGGTGGTGGAGGCGCACGGTGGGCAGGTGGCGCTGACGAGCCACGAGGGACGCGGCACCCTCGTGCGAGTCCGCCTGCCAGCAACCGAAGGCCCAACGGCAACAGCCACGGCCCCTTCCGATTGAAGCAGGACGACTGGGGAGAGAAACGATTGCCGTCTCCACGAGCCGCTGCGAAGCTCGAGGGGAATCCATGTACGTCCGAACGCTACGCATTCAGAACCTACGCTGCTTCGAGCGAGAGAAACTCGAGCTGAGCCATCCCGGGCGCGAGCGGCCGGATCGGGCGGACACGATCCGACACCTCCCCAATGTCACCCTGCTGCTCGGCGACAATGGGGCAGGCAAGACCACCGTGCTCCGGGCCATCGCCTTGGGGGCGCTCGCGCCCGTGATGGCCACGAGTTCTGGATACGTTCCGTTCTCGCTGGTACGCCGGACCAAGCTCAGGACCGCGGCGCAGGCGAAGATCGAGGCCGGACTCCAGCTCGAAGAGCACGAGGGATACCACGAAGAGGAAGTCCCCCAGACCCTCACGCTCCGGCCCCTCTCCGACTTCAACGACATCATCGAGGAATTCGACTTCCCGTATCCGAGGAACCTTCGCAAGCGCTTGTATGACGAACGTGACCCCGGGTACTTCTTGCTCGGCTATAGCGCGAACCGGCGGGTCGAACCTTCCCGCAACGTTGATGAGAGCAGCCGGTACAAGGCGCGAAGCCCCAAATACCTCCGGGTAGCGGGCCTGTTCGAAGAGAACGTCACCCTCATGCCGCTGTCGGTCTGGCTGCCGCAACTGCGGAGACGAGAGCCCACCCACTTCCGGGAAGTGATTGAGCTGATCAACGGAATGCTTCCAGAAGGAGCCCGGCTCCTCGCGAAGCTCCAGGGTGATGAATACCTCTTCCGGATCGGGGGTTCCGACCTCCCTTTCCCCGCGCTTTCCGACGGATATCGCGCGCACGTCGGATGGATCTCCGACATGCTGTATCACCTCAGCAGGAGTTGCCCGCCCCGCCGGAAGTTGGTGGACATGCGAGGGGTCGTCCTCGTCGATGAGATCGATCTCCACTTCCATCCCCAGTGGCAGAGACAGGTCGTTCCCAAGATCGCCCAGGCGCTTCCCAACCTGCAATTCGTCTTCACGACCCACAGCCCCATCGTCACGGGCACCCTCTCTTCGGCGAACGTGCGGCTGGTCCGAGAGCGCCTCGGCAAGAATGGCATTTCGCGTTCGGTCATCGAATCACCCGATGAAGAGATGTACGGGTTCAGCGCGGACCAGATCCTCACCAGCAACACCTTCGGTCTGGACTCGACGCGGGATTCTGACTTCTTCGGGCGACTCCAGAGCGCTGCACGAGAAGCTCGGACAGGTGGGCCAGAGGCAGCGATCCGTTACATGCGGATGGTCAGCGCGGGCGCCGCCGCCGAGGAGCCGACTCCGCCACCCTCCCGCCGGAAGGTCTCGCCACTCCGGAACAAGCGAACAGCGGCCCGCGCTGCATCCCTCAGTCGCAAGGGCACCCGCAAGCGAAGCTGATGCACCGCGCGCCCTTCCATGATCCGTTATCCGATCACCCAGCAGGACCTCGAAGCTCGCATCGACCAGAAAAGCCCTTCCTGGCGGAAACGCGCACAAAAGCGTACCCAGAAACACCGGAAGGCGGGTCGCGTCACGGGCACGGGCATCTGGAGGGAAATCAAACGCGTCTACGTGGAGCTCCAGCACAACAAATGTGCCTATTGCGAGCGCGCGCTCGAGAAGAACTGGAGCGCGAACATCGAGTACGACGTCGAGCACTTCCGTCCCAAGAGCAGCGTGACTCCGTGGCCGACTCCTGAACTCCGCCAGCGCCGCGGAATCCGATACCAGGTGCGGAATGGAGCTCCCGGGGGCTATCCCCAGCTCGCGCACTCGCACCTGAACTACCTGGCGGCCTGCGCGGTCTGCAATTCACCGCAAAAGCACGACTACTTCCCCATCGCGGGAACGGCGGATGCGAAGCTCGAGGACA
>NZ_DASVSO010000242.1:0-2887 GCF_036388035.1 Archangium sp. | reverse complement strand
CGCCGTCGTCCGCGAGGAAGAGGAGCGTGCCGTTGACGTGCCTCAGCCACGAGCCGGTGCCGGACTCGGTGCCGGCGTGGACGTCCTTCACCAGCACGGTGCCCTCCGGGGTGCCGTCGCTCTTCCACAGCTCCGTGCCGTGCGCCGCGTCCTGGGCGGCGAAGTAGAGCGTCTGCCCGATGAGCACCAGGTCCGACTCCATGGGGGAGGAGAAGCGGGTGTAGGGGAACTCCTTCACCAGCACGGTGCCGGCCCCGGTGCCGTCCGTCTTCCACAGCCGCTGCGTGCTCTCGCTCATGGAGAGGAAGAAGGCCGTCGTGTCCCGGACGACGAAGCGGCTGGCGCTCTGGCCGAACGTGGCGAGGGCGTCCGCCGGCTCGGTGTCCTTGAGCAGCACGGTGCTGTCCGCCGTGCCCTCCGTCTTCCACGGCTCGAAGCCATGCACGCCGTCATTGGCGAAGAAGAGGAGTGAGTTGCCGAGCTGCGTCCAGCGCGAGGCGTTGGAGCCGAGGGGCTCCGCGGGGGCCTTGTGGACCGGCCCCGTCCCCGCCGCCGTGCCGTCCGACTTCCACAGCTCGGGCTCCGCCGAGGTGGTGACGGTGTGTTGGAAGAAGACGTTCCCTCCCGCGGCCGTCATCATGTACACGCGCGGCGCCTCGTCCGTCGTGAGCTCCTTGAGCTTCACGGTGCCGGCCGGGGTGCCATCGCTCTTCCAGAGCGAGTCGGTGGTGGCCTCCCGGCCCACGAAGAACAGGGTGCCCTGGGCGAGCGCCATCCCGGCGTAGCCGTCCGAGAGGGGGAGATCCAACACCCGCGTGGTCCCCCCGGGGGTGCCATCGCTCTTCCACAGCCGGGGCGTGTCGGACGAGGCGTCGTCCGAGGCGCTGAGGAAGAGCACCCCGTTGCGCACCACCAGCGACCGCGCCTGGACGTTCGTGAAGAACTTCAGCGAGACCGTTCCCGCGGGGGTGCCGTCACTCGTCCACAGGGCGTCGCCCGCGATGAAGAACAGCCGGCCGTTGCCGAGAGCGTACTCCTGGGGGGTCATCGGTATGTCCGCGAGCTTCACGGTGCCGGCCCCGGTCCCGTCGCTCTTCCAGAGCTGGGACATGCCACCGCTGATCACCCCCAGGACGAGCGTCCCGCCCAGGTCCATCAGGTTGGAGAACCGCACGAAGCTCCCGAGCCCCACGCCGCTGCGGACGAGGACGGTGCCCGCCTCGGTGCCGTCGCTCTTCCACAGCTCCTCGTGCCTGTCGGGGTACGAGGCGACGAAGTAGAGCGTCCCGCCCACCGCCTTCAGGTACTGGAGCCTCACGCGCTGGCTCCCCTTGCCCAGGTCCGTCACCCGCGTGGTGCCGGCCGCGGTGCCGTCGCTCTTCCACAGCTCGTGGTAGCCCGTGTCGGAGGACTCGAGGACGAAGTAGTACGTGCTGCCCACGATCTCCCGGTCGGCGAGGGCCGCCTCGCCCAGGTGCTTCAGCCGGACGGTGCCCGCCGCGGTGCCGTCCGTCTTCCACAGCTCACTGCCTTCGAAGCTCCGGGCGGTGGAGAAGAAGAGGGAGCCCCGGGCCTCGATGAAATCGTCCGGATGGGAGCCATAGAGGCCCGGCGCGAGGTCCTTCACCAACGCCGTACCCCCCGGCGTGCCGTCCGTCCTCCACAGCTCGCTGCCGGTCCGGCTGTCGGTGTGGTTGAAGAAGAGCGTGCCGCCCATCGGGGTCATCCCGGAGGCGGAGTGGAGCGTGGCGCGCTGGAGGGCGTGGATGTCCTTGAGCAGCGCGGACGTGGACGGATCGGCGGCGAGGGCCGGTGTGGACAGCGTGGCCGACAGCAGCCACGCGGCGACGGAACGAGGAAGGAGGTTCATGGGCGAGACAGCCGCTTCCGGGGCACGAGGCAACCCGGAGCACGGCCCTACCCCGTGGGCTCGGCTCCGGACGCGTCCTGGATGGACACGCGCCGGAGGGTAGAGAGGAGGCCCACCGTTCCCCATACCACTTTGGGAGTACATCCAGAGCTTGCCGGATGTGCCTCGGGACCGCCGGTAGAAATGACAGTCTTGCCAGGGGTACGTGCGCTCCATTTCCCAGCGACGGCCTGTGTTTCCAGGGGGTTATGCGTGGGCACGCGGGTTGCTCTTGGGTTGGAGCGTGGGGCGGCGGCGTGGGGCGTCGGCAACAGGACGGACAAGCCAGACTCAAGGGAAGGGCGAACCATGGCGAAGACCCAGGGGATGAAGCAGGGCGAGCGGCGGGTGAAGGGCACTTCGGAGCGCCGCGTGACGGCCAAGGGGAACCCTCCCGCGCGCAAGGCCCAGGTGGTGACGCTCGGTGACCTGATCGCCGCGGCCTTCGACGTGACGGGCGAGGCGGAGGCCGCCGCGAAGCTGGTGTCGTCCAAGGCCATGGCCAAGGCCACCGGCAAGCGGATCGTTTTCGTGGAGTAGCGGGTGCCCTACGGGGGTGGGGCGGGCGACGGCCCGCGTCCTTGGCGGAGTCGGGCGAGCGGTGGGATGGGGATGGTGGGGGCTGGGTGGATCCTCTCGCTCGACGTGACCGCTGGACGCGGGCCGTGGTCTTTTCCGCTTGCCCGCCCGGTGCGCGCGCGAGGAGGCGGGGGGACGCCGAGCTTCATCTCGTGGCCCCCGTCGAGCGGTGGGAAGCGGGGTAGAGTGGCCGGCCATGAATGGCGCCCCGCTGCTCCTTCTCGTCTCCCTGCTCCAGCAGACTCCCAAGACCCAAGTCGACGCCTCCGCGGCGGCACCCGAGGAAGAAGGCGTCCACTTCCACGCGGCCATCGAAGCCGGTGGACTGGCGCTGCCCTCGGGTACGGGGGCCAATGGGATGGACATGTTCGGCTTCGTCTTCCCGCGCATCGGCGTGAA
>NZ_DASVSO010000241.1:0-8397 GCF_036388035.1 Archangium sp. | reverse complement strand
CGGTGCATCTCTCCCAGCCGGGCCTCGGCCTCCTTGCGGCTGGTGATGTCGCGGCTGAACAGCGTCACCCCCACCACCTGGCCTCCCTCCCCCAGGATGGGGTGCATGCAGACGTCCATCACGCGGCGCGAGCCCCCGAAGTCGTACGTCTCCTCATGGCGCAGGCGCTGACCGCGAAGCACCTGGGCGAGGCGGTCCTTCCAGGGCTGGGCATTCTCGGGATTCGTGCCGCGGAAGAGGGACTGCCCCAGCTCGATCTTCCTGCCGAGCATCCCCTGGTAGAACTGCTTCATGGCCGAGTTGGCGACGAGCAGGCGCCCCTCGGTGTCCAGGGAGACCACGACGTCGTCGGTGCTCTCGATGATGCTGATCAACTTGCTCTCGTTGACCCGGAGCTGCTTCAAGGCCTGCTCGAGCGAGTGGTGGGCCGCATCCCGCGCGGTGCTGTGCAACGAGCTCAGTCCCCAGATGCCCAGGAACGCGAACCCCGCCATGAGGTGCCGGACCCAGAACCGTGACAGGGAGAAGGACGCGTCGGTGCTGCCGAGGTGGAGCGTGATGTAGAGGGGGTGGAGCGCGTCCAGGAACACGGCGAGGAAGAGGGTGTAGAACAGGGCCCGGCGCGGCCCCAACAGGTACACGGCGAAGGCGGGCAGCAGCAGCAGCATGGCGTGCACGCCGCCCTCGAGGTTGGCCTTGTTCGAGAGGACGGCTCCCAGGAAGCTGGCCGTGAGGGTCGCCAACAGGATTCCCGCCGGGACCGCGAACCGGGTGGCCTTTCGCGCCGCCACCAGGGTCGCCCCGTACAACACGCCCGCGAGGCCCGGGATGGGGGAGTAGGGCGAGAAAAACGTGCTCACCACGAACAGCATGGCGAGCATGATCATGAAGCACGCGGACCCCACGAGCACCCGGTGACGCACGAGGTCCTCGGGAGGCGCGTTGCGCAGGGGCTCCGAGAGGAAGAAGTCCAGCCAGCCCAGCAGCCCCGTGGCTTTCTCGGGGCCCGGGGAGGCCAGTGCTCGGAGGTCGGGTGGCTCGGGAACGTCCTGGCTTGTCTCGGCGAAGGAAGGGAGCGCCATGTCAGGGGAGCGACTGCGAGGGGAGGGAGGGGCCTTCGGCGGCTCGGGGGCGCATTGTGGTCCGGATCCTGGCCTCTTCTAAGAAGAGGCCAGGCGGGCAAGGGGCGTGTTGCCCTGTCGGAGTCCTCCGGGCGCGGGCGATGTTCAGCGCGGCAGCTCCACCACCCACAAGCCGCCGCCGCTCTGGCGGCTCCGGGTGAAGAAGACGCGGGACGGGTGGTTCAGGTAGCGCACCCGGAGCACGTCCCGCGCCACGAGGCCGCTCATCGTCCCGTCGCTGGTACTGGCCGCGAGATCGAAGACGTACTCGCCCGAGGTCGGGTCCACCCGCCGGTTCACCGAGTACAGCAGCACCCGGCCGGACCAGAAGGGCCGCGCGATGCTCCAGTCGCCGCTGAAGCCGGTGGTGTACGCCTCGGTCGTCACCACCCGCGCCGGCCCGAAGCCCTCCGTGCCGAACAACGACAGCGTGCCCCACTCGTAGACGCCCGACGGCCTGTGGAACACCGCCAGCCGCGGCGTGCTGGCCACCTGCTCGTACCCCAGCCAGTTGACGCCGGAGGACACGGGCACCTGGGCCGTGCCGCCGGCGGTGGGGAACACCATGGCGCTCATCACGTAGGAGGAGCGATCCACGATCTGGACGGCCACGTAGTCCCAGGCGCTGGAGGCGGTGAAGCTCTGCGAGTAGTAGTTGCTGGTCAGCTCGACGAAGGCTCCACTCCGAGAGGTATCGGCGAGGAAGAGCCGGTAGCCGACAAAGGAGCTGCCCGAGGGCAGCTCCAGCCGCACCCAGCGCCAGTCCGGACTGAAGACGAAGTTGCCGCCGCTGCCAGCGGGCAGCCCGGTGAGGACCACCGCGTCACCGCCAGCGAGCGGTTGGAGGGTCAGCTGGGTGTTGCCCGCGGCGTCCGTGCCGGCGTAGGCGACGCGCGTGCCGTCGGGCGAGAAGAACACGTACCGGCAGTGGCAGTCCGCCACCAGCTCCCGCCGGCCAGTGCCATCCGCCGAGATGAGGGAGAGGGTGGCGGTCCCGTCGATGTCGGCCGAGTGGATGAAGGCCAGCCGGGTGCTGTCCGGGGACCAGGCATGATCGTAGACGTACTTCTGGGGCGCGACCAGCAGCGGCACGCCGGACGGGGTGTAGGTGGTGAGCTTGCGCAACGTCCACACACCGCTCTGGTCGGTGTAGAGCGCCGCGCTCCCATTCGGGGAGGGCCCCTCGCCCGGGAGGTACGCACCATAGCCCAGGCCCACCTCTTGGTTGCCGACGAACGAGTACGCCGTGAGGTAGCCGGAGTCACTCGAGGAGAAGCTCTTCTCCTTGTAGAACACCGAGGAGCCCACGTCCTGGAGCTCCGCGAAGTAGGAGGCGGTCGTCAGCAAGGTGGGGCTCGTCCCATCCGACTTCGCCCGCATCAGGGAGCTGAAGCTCGTGCACGGGTCGTTGGCGTAGTAGCGCGTGTAGACGAGGTGGGCCGAGTCGGCCATGAAGAAGGTCTCGTTGAAGCCAGCACTGGACTCCACCTTGGTGACCATGGGCGGGCTGCCGAGCGTCACCACCGACAGGTCCCCCAGACCGATGCGGCCAAAGCATCCGTAGGGGCTGTCCGACCGGTCGGTGCTGTAGGCCACGCGCAGCTCGTCGGGCGAGGGGAAGAAGGCCTTGGGCGCGTTGCTCAAGAGCTTCGTCATGACGACGCCGGGGTAGTCGCCGAGCGGAAGCGTGCAGAGGTTCGGGGTGCCGCTGCCTCCGCATTGGCGCGGCGAAGCACAGCTCGCGCAGGCCACCGTGCGGGACCGTCCGCAGCGGTCCACGCCCGAGACCGTGCCGCAGTTGGCCCCGCGCGCGCCGCAGAAGGCCGCATCCGACTCGGAGGTACAGCCGCACACGTAATAGCTGGTGCCACCTCCGCAGGTCTCGGGCGAGGTGCAGGTGCCGCAGCTCGACACGTAGCGCGAGTTGCCGCAGCTGTCCGTGACCCACGGCGTTCCACAGGTCGCCCCGAGCCGCTGGCACACCTCCTCGTCCGTCTCCGGGGTGGGGGTGCAGCCGCAGACGTTGGCCGTGCCGCCGCCTCCACAGCTCTTGGGGTTGGTGCAGGTGCCGCAGCTCGACACGGTGCGCGCCGTGCCGCAGTTGTCGGCGCCGGAGACGGTGCCGCAGTTCTTGCCCAGCCGGGAGCAGAAGGCGGCGTTCGTCTCGGGTTTGCATGCGCAGACGTTGGCCGTTCCGCCACCGCCGCAGGTCTGGGGCGCGGTGCAGCCTCCGCCGCAGGACGTGGTGCGCGTCGCGCCGCAGTTGTCGGAGCCGGAGACGGTGCCGCAGTCCTTGCCCAGCCGGGAGCAGAAGGTCGCGTTCGTCTCGGGCGCGCAGCCGCAGGCGTTGGCCGTGCCGCCGCCCCCGCACGTCTGGGGCGCGGTGCAGCCTCCGCAATCCACGGTGCGGTTGTCCCCGCAGTTGTCCACGGCCGTCACGTCGCCGCACTGCTTGTCCAGCCGGGAGCAGAAGGCCACGTCCGTCTCGGGCGTGCAGCCAGCATCCGGGGGCGTCGTCCCGGCGTCCTCTGGGAGCGTCGTCCCGGCGTCCTCTGGGGGCGTCGTCCCGGCGTCCGCGTGCCCTCCCGGGTTCTCGGAATGGGTGGGCTCACAGCCCAGGAGAAGGCACAGGGCGAGCAGTGAAAGAACTCTCATTGGGGGGACCATCCGTCATCGCGGGCCGCGCGTGCATCGCGTGTGCCCCGGGCAGAGGCTACCGGCTTCGCGGCGGGATGTGTACCGACCACCAACGGACGCTGAAACCCCCTTCGCCTTGTCTGCCCCCAGGCGAGCCTCCTACACCTCGCGAGACCGCGTACGAAGGGGGCGCCATGAACCGGTGGATGTGGGGCGTGCTGCTGTTCATCGCTGTTGCAACGGCTTGCCGCGACACGGATGGAGGGCCGACTCCTGGGATGGATGCGGGGAGCGTCGGGCCCGTGGGGGGTGGTGATTGGCTCCAGTACCGCTCGGGGCCCGAAGGGACCTGGGCGAATGGCGGTACCTTCACCGTGGCACAGGCCGCTGGCGTCGCGCCCCTGTGGACGGCCGACGCGGGCCCCCAGGGCTACACGCAGCCGCTCATCGTGGGCGAGTCCGTCTACGTCACCACGGGCCGAGAGGGGAGGGTGCTGGCTTTCGATACCCGCACCGGCGCCTCACGCTGGGCTCGGACCCTGGACCAGATCTTCACGGACCCCTGCCAGACCCGCCCGCTCCGCCCCGGCTTCTGGGCCGCTCCCGCGCTCGTGAACGGGGTGCTCTACGCCGCCTCTCCGGATGGGAATGTCTACGCGCTCGATCCCCAGAATGGGCAGACCCTGCGGCAGTCCCCGGTCGCCACGGTGGCTGACCCGCCCGAGCTGATCCAATCCTCTCCCGCCGTCTCCACGGCGCTCGGCCGACTGTACGTGGGCGTCGCGGCCATCTTCACCTGCCGTCATGTCGCCGGGCGCGTCATCTCGGTGGACCTCGCCACGGGTGCTTCGAGCTCCAAGGTTCTCACGGAGGCCGGACGGGTAGGGGCGGCGGTGTGGAGCAGCATCGCCGTCGATGCGCCCGCGAAGCGCATCTACGTGACGACGGGTGACCCCGTGGGCCAGCCACTCGGGGAGGTTCCGCTCGCCCAGGCCTTCGTGGCGCTCGATGCGGAGACGCTGGAGGTGCTCGACCAGTGGCAGAACCCGGGGCCTGGTCCAGGCGACAACAGCGACTTCGGGGCTTCCCCCACGCTCTTCACCGCCTCCGATGGCACGCGGCTGGTTGGCTCGGCCAACAAGGACGGCTGGCTCTACGTGCTGCGGCGGGAGCGCTTGTCGGAGGGCCCTCTGTGGAAGTACCCGCTCGCCGTGGGCGGCAAGGATCCGCTCCAGGGCCAGGGCAGCCTCGTCGCTCCGACCTTCGCGAACGGCCTCCTCTACGCCGCGGGAGGTGTCACGGCGGACGGGGCGCCTGGCTCCGTGGTGGCCCTCGAGCCCCTCGACGGCACCCTCCGCTGGAAGCACACGCCTCCTGGCTTCGTCTTCGCGGGGATGCCCGCGCTGGGAGACGTGCTGGTGGTCGTCTCCAACGCGCGCGATAACAGCCGAAGTTGGCTGGAGCTGCTGGACGCCCGGACTGGCGCGCTCCTCAAGCGCTTCGAAACGACGGGGCCCACCTATGCCGCCCCCTCGGTGGGCCGTGGGCTCATCCTCTGGTACCCCTATTCCGGGCAGCTCCGCGCGTTGGCCATACCGCCCCCCTGACGTACGTTCGGGCCCTTCGATCGTCCTCCCCTCACGCAGAGGTGTACCGAATGGCCCCCCGTGATTTCACTCGGAGCGAGTTTCTCGCGCTCTCCGGTCTGCTGGCTGGCTCCGCGCTCCTGCGAGGCACCGCGGAAGCCGCCGCGCCCAAGACGCCCCAGAAGCCGACGCCGGGCGCCGCCGACGCGGGCGTGGCCCAGGCCGCTCCTCCGTCCGGGCCCACGCGCGAGCAGATGGAGCAGCTTCGCCGGAGCTGCCGGGCCTCGCTCGTGCTCGGCATCTCTGGGAATGACGGCACCGAGCTCATCCGCGTCGGCGAGTGGGTGAAGAGCCAGGGCCTGACGGGGGACGTGTACGGCAACGGCGAGCTCGTCCAGTCCTTCGAGAAGCGCGTCGCGAGCCTGCTCGGCTTCGAGGACGGGTGCTTCATGCCGACCGGCACCATGGCGCAGCTCATCGCGCTGCGGATGTACGCGGACGCGGGGCGCAGCCGCGGCGTGGGCCTGCACCCGTCCTCCCACCACGTGCTGCACGAGAGCGACAGCTACTCCGTGCTGCACGGGCTGCACGCGGTGCAGCTCTCGCCGTGGGCGCGGCCGGTGCTCGCCAGTGACGTACGCGAGGCGCGTGAGCCGCTCGCCGTGGTCAGCGTCGAGCTGCCGGTGCGGTGGCTGGGCGGACAGCTCCAGTCCTGGGAGCAGCTCGAGGAGCTCAAGCGCACCTGCCGCGAGCAGGGCGTGAAGCTCCACATGGACGGCGCGCGCCTGTGGGAGAGCCAGCCCTACTACGGGCGCTCCTACGCGGACCTCTGCCGTGGCTTCGACTCGGTGTACGTGTCCTTCTACAAGATGGTGGGCGCGATGGGCGGGGCGATGCTGGTGGGCGGTCGCGACTTCATCCGCACGGCACGCGTCTGGCGGCACCGGCACGGGGGGAACGTCTTCCAGATGCTGCCCTACGTGGCCTCGGCGGCGATGCGACTGGACGAGGTGCTGGCCCGCATCCCGGGCTACGTCCAGCGCGCGAAGGCCCTCACCGAGGCGCTGGCGGCGGACTCCCGGCTCACGGTGCTACCTCGGCCCGTGCAGACGAACCTGTTCCGCGTCTTCCTGCGTGGCGACCCGGCGGCGCTGGCTCGACAGCGCGACCGCATCGCGCGCGAGCACGGTGTCTGGGTGGCCAACGGCTTCAGCCAGACGCGCGTGCCTGGAGTCGTGGAGGCGGAGCTGCAAGTAGGGGAGGGGCTCGCGAGCCTCAACGACGCGGACGCCGCGCGTGCCTTCCTCCGACTGCTCGAATCCGCGTGACAAAAAAATCGGGGAGGAGCCGCCCCCCAGCAGCCCCTCCCCGACGCACTTCCCCCGTTTGCTGCCCCCGAAACACCCAACCCAGCAACAACCCAACCCGCCCAACCCGCCGCCCCCGACCGCCCCCGCCCGTCCTACCCGACCGCCTTCACGTGGAGGGGCTAGAGCATCCCGCGTGCCAGCAGGGCCTGGGGAGAAGTGCATGTGATTCCAGGGGTTTGGCTCAACGTGGAGGGCGGCCCCGGCCGGGGAGCGGTAAGACTTTCACGCGGCCCGCGCGCGAAGCGCACGCGTTTCAGTGCGTGTTCGGCGCCACGTGCTTCAGGCGAGAGAATCCCGAGATAAATTGATTTTTAATCTTTTTTGGGATTTCAAGGAATTCGCTCCATCCCCGTGGATGAGGATCCCGTTCCCCCCTGAAGGAGAAATCACGATGCGTTCGAGCGTCATCAGCGCCAGGTCGACTCTGCGAGCCATGACCGTGGCTGTCTGCACGATGGCCGTCACCGGTTGTGGGCCCACGGAGTCCGTGTACGAGGTCAACGACGTGGACGTGGTGGGCGTCGTCCAGGCGGGAGTCAGCTCCGCGTCCGGCACGGTGGGTGGCAAGGCGGTCTGGGCCCACTTCAGCAACCCGCCCG
Organism: Archangium sp.; assembly: GCF_036388035.1. GTDB lineage: Bacteria > Myxococcota > Myxococcia > Myxococcales > Myxococcaceae > Archangium. The sequence goes on along the minus strand of NZ_DASVSO010000241.1, from coordinate 1,084 downwards.
CGTTCGCTGGCCGGGACTACACGATCATCGAGGAGCTGAAGCGCCTCATCAACGCCACGCCCGCGGGCGCCACCATCCGCGGAACCATCCACTCCATCAGCATTGATGGCGTCGCCGATGCGCTCCTCGCGGCGCAGAACCGGGGCGTCACGGTGTACCTCGTGCTGGACGGGAAGAACGCGAGCTCCACCGATCCCGCGATGACGACGATCCGGGCGCTCGCCAACGAGAGGTTCTGCACCAACACCAGTGGCGGTGGCGGCTGCATCGGCACGAGCGCCGCGGGCAACATGCACACGAAGATGTTCACGTTCAGCCAGACCACGGACCCCAATGGGGTGGCTCGCCCGTACGTCTCCTGGTTCGGCTCGTCGAACCTCACCTACGCGAGCGGCCCGGATGCGTTCAACAACACCATCACCGTGTACGACGCCGTCACGCTGTACGACGGCCTGAACGCCAACTTCTCGGACATGTGGAACCGGAGGCACTACTTCGGCAATGACTACTACGACTCGGCCAGCGGTCGCGGCTACTACCTGTCCAACCCGGCGGATGCCTACGCGTCGCCGGAGGCGGTGGGCCAGACCGATACGATCGTCACCCGCCTGAACGACGTCACGCCCGACGCGAACTGCCGGCTGCGCATCGGCATGTCGTTCGTCACGACCGGACGCCCCGACATCCTCGCGCAGGTCAAGCGCTACAGGGCGGGCGGCTGCGCGGTCTGGATGGTGGTGGGGGGCGACTCCACCGACGGCATCGCCATGCCGCAGAGCGTCTACAACGAGCTGCTCGACGCGGGGGTCGCGATCCGCAGGAAGGACAAGGTCCACGACAAGTTCTTCCTGGTCTACGGCAAGTACGGCACCACCTATAACTACCGGGTCTACACCGGCTCGCAGAACTGGTCGCAGGACGCCCTCAACGAGAACGAGGAGATCTTCGTCAAGATGGCGCCCGAGTCCGGGACGACGCACCCGCTCTACGACGGGTTCTACGGCCACTTCAACGACGCCTACAACAGCGGCGTGACGTGCACGAAGGCCAACTTCCCCTGCCGGTAGTGGCATGAGGCGGACCG